>DAOQAB010000060.1:0-21917 GCA_035353695.1 Prolixibacteraceae bacterium | reverse complement strand
CCCGCGGTTAACCTTAACCAAACTAACAAAACCAAACCTTATGAACTATAAATAATGTCTGTTGTGGATTTGTTACTTTAGAGATTGTAACGGAACCCACAATGTTTAAACAAAAGGGTTTAAAAAAAAGTTCATTTTTGATGAAATTTTTTTTAAAATTTTTTTTCATCAAAAAAAAGAGGGTTAAAGCCCTCTTTTTTTGTTTTTTATGGATAGAAAATTATTTAATCACCCGGATTAAAAAGACCCCGTCAATGGCTTTTAATTTCGAAATGCAACTATCGCAAATGTCATCACGATCGATATCGATGATGTTATAGGCAATTTCATTCCGGTTGCGATTGAGCATATTGGCAATATTCACATTTTCGGAAGCCAGAACGGTCGTAATTTGGCTTACCATGTTCGGAACATTCTTGTTGGCAATCACGATGCGGGTTCCTCCGTTGCGGTCCATTTCGGCTGCAGGGAAATTCACCGAGTTAATGATGTTGCCGTTTTCGAGATATTCCCTGGTTTGTTCAGCTGCCATGATGGCACAGTTGGTTTCCGATTCAGCGGTTGATGCACCAAGGTGAGGAATTGAAATAGCGTTTTTCATTCCCAGGACAGCTGCATCGGGGAAGTCGGTAATGTATTTTCCGACTTTGCCGCTTTCAAGTGCTTCTTTCAGGTCGGCAGCATTGATCAGACCACCACGGGCAAAGTTCAAAATGCGGACACCGTCTTTCATCATGGCAATGCGCTCTTTGTTGATGAAGCCTTTGGTTTCGGCATTCTGAGGAATATGCAGTGTAATGAAATCGGCATGAGCCAACGCACTTTCGAGGCTGGCAACCACATTCACTTTGTTGTTCAGTTGTAAGGCTGCTTTTAATGAGAGGAATGCGTCGTAACCAACTACATTCATGCCCAGCGCCTGTGCGGCATTGGCAACCAAACCGCCAATGGCACCCAACCCGATTACCGCAAGGGTTTTTCCCTGGATCTCGGTTCCGGCAAAATTATTTTTTCCTTTTTCGACCAGTGCTGGAATTTCATCCCCTTTATCTTTTAATGTTTTGGCCCATTCGATGGAACCGGCAACGTCGCGCGATGTGAGCAGCATGGCGGCAATGATCAACTCTTTTACCCCGTTGGCATTGGCACCCGGAGTGTTGAACACGACGATTCCTTTTTCGGTGCATTTTTCAACCGGGATGTTGTTATAACCAGCACCAGCACGGGCAATTGACTTTAATGAAGATGGCATCTCCATGTTGAGCATGTCGAAACTGCGCACAATAATGGCTTCGGGATCCGCAAAATTAGGATCAATTTGATACTGATCACTTGGGAAAACCTTCAATCCCTCTTCATCAATTTTATTAAGGTTTTGAATTTTATACATAATTAATGGTTTTTGTGTTTTGAATTGAAAAAAAAGATGGTTCAGAACGACAAATATCAAAAAAAAATACGGATTTAGTGATTGAAATGGATAAAAAGTGGCGTTTTTTCATTTTTTGAAACAGTTGAGATTTGTTGAATGCCTCATCTTGGGTTATTTGGATTTATTCCTAACTTTGAGTTAACTGTTTTTAGAATGAATTAATGAACCAGCCGATTAAACGTGAAGATCATGAGCCACCGCTGGCAATTGCGGAGTGGGGGTGGCGTTACCATCACATAGGGATTCCGACCGACCAGGTCGTTGACGGAGAGCGATATCTGTCACTCTTCCGGTTTTCTGTCTCAGGCTTCGATTCCAGCCCGTTTGGAGTTGAGTGGATGCGGTTTGACCCCGATAGCCCCATTGACGATTTGATCCAACGAGTTCCGCACATCGCTTTCGAAGTCGATGACCTCGACCGCGAACTGGCACGACATCAATTTACCGTGCTGACTCCACCCAATGCACCCGGTGAAGGTACCCGTGTAGCAATGATTGTACACAACGGAGCCCCCATTGAATTAATTGAATTTGAAAAGAATAAACCGATATCAACTCAAGAATATGAAAATTGAAATCAGACAGATCAACGGAATTTCGATTGCCGAAGTTATTTCCGGCGATCTTGTTTCCGAGAGCAATAAGCAACGGCGGATCAACTTTGTTAAAACCACGGAAGAGGCATTGAAGATACTGGCAACTAACTCAGAACGAGGAGCTGATGGGCTAATTTTCTTTCGGACGAAACGGGGAAATGTCTAGCAATTGCTCTACACTGTAATACTGTTAACGTTTTTTTTCCTCCAATGCATCCGGCAGTGACAGAATCGATGCCGGCAGTGGCTCCAGTGCATCCGGCAATGGCAGAATCGATGCCGGGAATGGCTCCAATGCATCTGGCAATGGCAGAATCGATGCCGGGAACGACTCCAATGCACCCGGCAGTGACAGAATCGATGCCGGCAATGGCTCCATCGCGTACAGGATCGTTTTTTGTTGTATTTTTGAAGGGCCGAATCGGGCTTCTTCTGATGGGTGGAAGTAACGGGTCTGATGGGAACGAAGCAATGACTGGAAGGTTGATTTAGAAAGGCATGACCGGAATTTCTGAAATAGTAAATAAGGATTCTTTCTCAAAGGAAGAGATTGTTGCCCTGTTGCAGACCAGTGGCCCAGACCGGCAAATTCTGTTTGAAAAGGCCCTGGAGGTTAAGCTTCGCGAAGTTGGCAATAAGGTCTATTTCCGTGGATTGATTGAGTTTTCCAATGCCTGTTCCAAGGATTGTTACTATTGCGGAATTCGGAAATCAAACCATTTGGTGAAACGGTATACCCTTAGCGACGTAGAAATTTTAGAAGCGGCTCGTTTTGCGTACAAAAACAACTATGGCTCGCTCGTGTTGCAGTCGGGCGAGATCGCTTCACCGGCTTTTGCCGACCGCATTGAAAACCTGATCCGCAGCATCAAAGAGGAGAGCAACCAGCAACTGGGTATTACCCTTTCGTTGGGTGAGCAGGATGAAGCGGTTTACCGGCGTTGGTTTGATGCCGGGGCACATCGCTTCCTGCTCCGTATCGAAACGTCAGACCCGGAACTTTACCGGAAACTTCACCCTGCAGACCACTCTTTTGATCAGCGGTTGAACTGCCTCCGTGCGTTGCGTAGGAGCGGCTATCAGGTGGGGACTGGGGTGATGATTGGATTGCCGTTCCAGACGGTGGAACAACTGGCCGGCGATTTGCTTTTTATGCAGGAGATGGATGTCGACATGGTGGGCATGGGACCCTACATTGAACATTCCGAGACGCCACTCTATCAATACCGTGATTCGTTATGGACGATTCAGGATCGTTTTGATACCACGCTAAAGATGGTCGCGGTGCTAAGGCTGATGATGAAAAATATCAATATTGCAGCGACTACGGCTCTGCAGGCAATCGACCCGCTGGGCCGTGAGAAAGCGGTAAAAGTGGGGGCCAACGTGGTAATGCCCAATATTACTCCCGGGAAGTATCGCAACGATTATGCCCTCTATCAGAATAAACCGTGTGTGGATGAGGAACCCGAACAGTGTACTGGCTGCCTCGATGCCCGTTTGGCATTAACCGACAGCGAGATTGGCTACGGCGAGTGGGGCGACTCGAAGCACTTTGGAAAGAGAAAGACTGAAAGACTGAAGGACTGAAGAACAGAAAGACTGAAAAGCCTTGGTAGTTACTGCATCGGGAAAAGGAAAAGGAAAAAAGGAAAAGGAAAAAAGTTTACAGCATTCCAATTTTACGATCATTATAAATCTGTGTTCATCCGCGATCAACGATCCGTGTCATCCGCGTTCCTTTTCATCGAGGATCCAAAAAGGGAAAAAGGAAGGTGCATATACATCGAGCATCCAGCATCGAGTATCAGCATCCAGCATCCCTCTTAAATCTGTATCGTCGTCGCGCGAATGGGTTCTTTCATAAAAATGGTTGCTTTTTCTTCGAAGGTGGTTGCCTGTTCGGTGGTAAAATAGACCAGGCTTTCGCCGGTTGAGCAAAGGCTTTCCATCGGCTGGTGACGTATCAGATAATCTTGTAACTTATTGGCAACAATCGAACCTTGTTCTACCAGCAGGATATTGCCGGGCAAGTATTTGCGGATAGTGGAGGTGAGGAGAGGGTAGTGGGTGCATCCCAGTATAATGGTGTCGATCTCCGGATCTTTTTCGAGCAGGTTGGTGATGTTTTTTTCCACGAAATAATTTGCCCCCATGGTGCCAATCTCATTGTTCTCGACAATGGGTACCCACATGGGACAGGCTTCCTGTGAAACAATCAACTTACCTTCCGATTGCTTTTCAAGTTCGATCAGGTACGATCCGGATGAAACGGTGCCGTTGGTGCCTAAAACCCCCACATGGTTGTTACGGGTAAGGTGTATAACTTCTTCCACACTGGGACGGATGACGCCCAGTACCCTTTTGTTGGGAGCAACGACGGGCAGGTCGTTTTGCTGAATGGTCCGCAGCGCTTTGGCCGATGCGGTATTACAGGCAAGAATAACCAGTTCGCAATCCATCTCAAACAGTTTTTTTACCGCCTGCAGGGTGTATTTGTATACCACATCGAACGACCGGGTACCATAAGGAGTACGGGCATTATCGCCCAGGTAAATGTAATCGTACCGGGGCATTTTTTTACGTATTTCTTTCAGAATGGTTAAACCACCATAGCCCGAGTCGAATATGCCGATAGGATGAGTCCGTTCCATATCTTTTGGTTGATGTTGCTAATATATAAATAAAAGAGCCGCTTGAATGGTCAAACGGCTCTTTTATTTATCGATCAGATGAATTATTTTTCAATCCCCATTTTCTTTTTAACCAAAGGAAGAATGTCTACACTTTGATTGGATTTGTAGAGAACTACGCGGCTGCTAATGTCAAAAACATAGATTAACCCCTGTTCTTTTGCAACAACCTCAATGCAGCTATCGGCTTTTGAAATGATAGGTTTCATCAGGTCTTGCTGTTTTTGTTGCAGCTGTTGTTCCGACTGGTCACGGAAAGTTTCAATCCGTTGTTGTTTGGCCCGAATATCATCTTCTTTAGCCTGACGAACAAGGTCTGACATCGTTGATTGTTTGTCGGTATAATCTTTAATCATGGTTTGAAGTTCGGTTTGCATGGTGCCCAGCATATCTTCCAGCTCCTTGGTTGTTTTTTCCATTTCGCTAATAGCTGTTGTACGTTCGGGCATTACAGTTATTAATTGTTGGATATCAATGTGTCCGAATTTAGGTGTTTGGGCATTGGCAAAGTTTGTTACTCCTGCAACGAGGATCAAAAAGATTACTAAAAATTTTTTCATCGTTATAATTTTAATTGTTTTACTTTCAGGTTCTTCAAATTTCTGACATGTACCGCAAATATAGAAATTAACTTTAATTTAATCGCATTTTTTAAATTTACTTAACAAATCAAGTGGTTGAAGTAGCCTCTGAAATTATTTTTTATATCCTAATTTTTCAAGCACCTGATCGCTTAAGTTGTATTTCGGATCGGTGTAAAGCATGGTTAAACTTCCTGATTTGTCAAAAATTACCGCATAGTTTGCAGTCGAAGCGATTTCTTTTACGGCGTTGTAGATGTCATCCTGGATTGGTTTTACCAGTCCCTGTCGTTTTTTATACAGCTCGCCATCCATTCCAAAGTATTTTTGTTGAAGGGTGCGATACTCCTTTTCTTTGGAAACGATTACATCTTCACGTTTTCTTTTCATGTCGTCGGAGAGAAGAATCGATTCGGCCCTGAAGTCGTTGTACATTTGTTCTAATTCGGCCTGTATGGTTTCGAGTTCTTTCTGATACTGTTTTGAAAGTTGGTCGAGTTGTTCCTGTGCAGCTTTATACGATGGAATATTTTCGAGGATATATTCGGTATCTACAAAGGCATATTTTTGAGAATAACAGGAAATGGTGATTGCAATGGCTGCAATGAATGTTAGTAATATCCGTTTCATACTTTTTTGTTTTTGTTATTGGTTCATTTAATCAACAATCATACCATTTTAACAATTGGCAAATATACCAGTTTTGAAGAAAAACGTGAATGATGGTTCGATATTGTTATTGTCAGCCGGTATCTGATGAACGCTGATTTTCGGGGCAAAATAAACTGGATCAATTCAACATTATGGGGACCGTGATTTTCAAACATCATGGATGCCGATAAAAATGAAAGTCATAATTACTTCTTTCGAATGCAAGTAATTGTGACTTTCTATAGAAAATGATCGAAAGGATCAGAATTGCTGACCAATTACAAAATGGAACTGGCTTTTTGCCGAAGAGGAATTTCCGTCATTTGGCATGTCAAAACCATATCCCCAGTCGATACCAAGTAACCCGAACATGGGCAGCCAGAACCTAACACCGAGACCGGCAGCGCGTTTCATGTCAAAAACATTGAACGTTTTGAAGTCGTACCAGCTGTTACCTGCTTCGAGGAAGCCCAGGGCATAGATATTGGCCGATTCCGAAAGGGTAATCGGGTATCTCACTTCAACGGTTGCTTTCGTGTAAATGTTGGCGGCACTCGCTCCGGCTGATGTTGCGGTCATACTGCCGTTGGCATATCCCCGTTGTCCAATGTTGTCGGAGCCATAAATATCGTATCCCGACATTCCGTCGCCACCCATCTTAAATCCTTCAAGCGGCGATTTCCGGTTCACATCGAAATACCCAAGTAATCCGAATTCGTATTTTGTATGGAGGATCAGCTTTTCACTGCTTTCGAGCGGGGTGAACCATTTCGCATTGAAAAGCCATTTGTGGTATTCCAGATAGCTGTACCGCTGTTTGTCGCTCATATCTTTGTTCCCGTAATCTTTCCCGTTGAACTGTGAATAGGGCGGTGTGAGTTCCAGAGAAAGGCTAAACGAAGACCCTTTTCTTGAATAGAGTGGGTTATCGATCGAGTTTCTGCTAAGAACGGTTTTTATGCTGAAGTCATTGATGTCGCCAGTCGATAAGAAGTAATAGGGCCATGACAACAATTTGTAATGTTGGAGAGAAAGTTCATGATAGAGCGTGAAATAGTCATCGGGCCAGTTTAACCGGTAACCATACCCAATGGATGCGCCATAGGTAATCTGATAGGCCGTAACTTTGGCATTGGAATAGTCGGTATATCCGCCATAACCATAGGAGTTGTAGCCATAGCTGCTGTAACCTCCGTAATTGTAAGGATTATAATAATTATAGGAAGCGTCGCTTCGGGTAAGCTTGGAATAGTAGAGCGAGAAGGAGAAACTATTCGGTTTTTTTCCACCAAACCAGGGGTCCATGAATGACAAACTGTATTGCTGATAATACTTTCCATTGGTTTGAGCCCTCAGGCTAACGGTTTGTCCATCTCCGGATGGAAGTGGTCTCCATGCTTTTTTGTTGAACATGTTTTGAACCGAAAAATTGCTGAATTTTAAGCCAATCGATCCAACGAACATCCCTTGTCCCCAACCTCCTGATAATTCAACCTGGTCGTTTGCCCGTTCAATAAGGCTGTATTTGATATCAACAGTTCCGTTTTCCTGGTTGGGTACCGGGTCAATGCCAATCTTTTCCTGGTCGAAATGTCCTAATTGGGCCAGCTGGCGGTATGAACGCATCAACAACGATTTGCTGAAAAGATCTCCGGGCAAGGTGTAAAGTTCCCTTCGGGCTACCTGCTCGTGAGTTTTGGTGTTCCCTTGAATGATGATCCGGTCGATCGTTGCTTGTTTCCCTTCGAATATTCTCATTTCCAAATCAATGGAGTCATTTTGCGTGTTGGTCTCGATGGGGTTCACACTATAAAAAAGGTATCCGTTGTCGAGGTATAAGTTGCTTACGGCGTCGTTATCGGATGTCAAACGTTTATCGAGGTGTTTTTGATTGTAGATTTCGCCTTTCGAAATTCCCAACCGGGCATCGAGAAGGGGAGACGGATAGATGGTATTCCCTATCCATTTAATATTTCGGATATAGTATTTGTCACCTTCTTCAACCCAGATATCGATATTGACCGTGTTGTCAGAAATATTTTTTGAGATTGAGTCTCGGGTAATAATAGCATCGCGGTAGCCCAGTTCGTTATATTTTTCCAGTAAAGCGGTTTTGTCTTTATCATATAAATCTTCCTGAAATTTCTTGCTGCGCAGGAAGTTCTTGATCTGTTTATCGTGTGTTTTTTTCATGGCTCTTTCCAACGTCTCTACTTTGACTTTTGAAGGTCCATGAAAAGTGATTTTTTGAATTTTAACTTTTTCTTTCTTGTCAACGTTGATGTCGAGAAGGACCGCATTTTCTTTTCCCGGATCATCGCGCTGTACGATGTGTACGTCGGTGTTCAGGAATCCTTTTTCTTTGAAGTAATTGGTGATGATGCGTTCGGCACTGACCAATTGTGCATCAACAACCTGTCCACCTTCAAGCAGCAAAACTTTTTCTTTCAGGTCGTCAAGTTCCGATTTTTTTACCCCATGATAATTAACCGATGAAAGCCTTGGGCGCTCCTTGAGGAAAATCTCCAGATAAATTTTATCGTCTACGATTTTAGAGGCATTCACTTTCACGTCGGAAAAGAGCCCTTGCTTCCAGTATTTTTTAATGATTTGCGTCACCTGATCTCCGGGAACGGTAATTTCGTCGCCAATTTTCAATCCGGAATATTCCTTCAACATATCGGTGTCGAGATATTTGATGCCGATGATGTCGATTCCTCCAATAGTATATTGCTTTGGGCTGGAGTAATATATTGAAAAGCTGGTGCTATCGGGTGTTTGTGACCAAAGGTTGAAAATAATCAATACCAAAAAGGCTGTTAACCAAATTTTTTTAGCCATTACTTAGAATTAGGTTTTTTAAGTTGCTCACTAGTCATGCCAAACCGGCGTTCTCTCTGTTGATAATTGAAAATAGCCTCCCAGAAATCTTCTTCAGAAAAATCGGGCCAAAGCTTTGTGGTAAAGTATAATTCAGCATAGGCTAGTTGCCACAGTAAGAAGTTACTTAACCTTTTTTCACCGCTAGTCCTGATCATCAGTTCCGGATCCGGAATTTTTGCGGTGGAAAGATAGTCAGGAAAGAGTTCTTGTGAAATATTATCCGGATCAATTTTTCCTTTTTTAACATCGTTGGCAATCAATTTAACAGCATTTATGATTTCCCACCGGGAGCTGTAACTTAGCGCCATCACAACGGTTAAACCGGTGTTTTTCCCCAGTTTTTCAATCAGTTTTTCAACTTCCTTTTGAAGTTTTGCCGGCAGGCTATCCCGATCGCCGATAACAATGAGCCGGACATTGTTTTTTAACAAATCGTCCGATTCGGATTTAATTACATTCACCATTAATGACATCAGGGCATCGACTTCGCGTTTGGGGCGGCTCCAGTTTTCGGTGGAAAAAGCATACAGCGTGAGATATTTGACACCCACTTCTGCCGCGGCTTTAATAGATGACCTGACCGCATCTACTCCGTGTTGATGTCCGAATATCCGGTCATTTCCACGTTGAGCAGCCCAACGTCCGTTCCCATCCATGATGATTGCTACATGGAGAGGAATTTTACCTGGATCGATCTGTTCTTTATAACTCATTGTCAATTAATGGTATTATATGCCGGACAGGGCGTTTTTCCTGTGAAAAATTTATAGGTCAAAGTTAATCCAAAATAGCTAATCCAATCGTTGTTGTGGAAAATATCGCTTACTTTCGTTAACCCTTCGCTTTGGTAAGGGTTGTCTAGGTCGTCTAATCCGTCGTTCATTAATTTATGCAAAGAGGCTTCGGCTCCCAGGGCTAGGTGTTTGCCGACAGCATACTTGATCCCTGTGCCAATGGGAATATTGGGTGTGATAATTGCCCCGTTTATGCCGGGATAGTAGGTTACTCCAATCCCGGTAAATACAAACGGACTGAACCTCATCTTTTCGACCCCCATCATGAAATCGAGGTAGTTGACTTCGATGATCCCGTCGAAATCCAGAACTTTTTTCTTGAACGTTATGGGGTCTTGGGTGTCTAATTCCCCTTTTGCTCCCACATTCCCATACAATGCATTGATTCTTAAACTGAAACGGGTGTTCAGGTTGTAGCGGTAAAAGATTCCGAAATCGGGGTGGATTGATTGAAAAAAATTCGTCTTTGAATAATCGCAGAGGGAGGTTGACCCTCCCAAAAAGAGGCCCAAATCGGCAGTCTTTTTTTGGGCAAGTATATTTTCCCCCAAGGAGATGATCAAAAGAAACACTATCAATTTTTTTAAGGGCATGGTACAATATCTTTGTTCTTATTAAATAAAAATCCGGAAGCAGAACCCATCGTTGATCTCCCGGAGTAGCCCAAATCAATCTCTTTTCAGAGGGCTACAAAAATAATATAATTTTGTAAAAACCTGATGGACTAGTTATATTAACTAAAAGAAAGTGCGAAAATTGTGTTTTCCTGTAAAAATTAGTTCCGGTTGTCGGCACCCCACATTAACTTGTTCCGTATGGTCGAATAAAAGGAGTGCCCTTTAAGTTTTACAATTGATGCAGATACAGGAGCTTTCCTTATCTTGATGGGGGTTGAAAAGTCGAGTGGGGCCGAGCGGTGGTCAATCGATACCAGGTATTGGTTTCCCCGTCCTTCAATCCAGATGTCAATTTCTACGTCGTCGGGCACAATAACTGGCCTGACGGTAAGAAGGTGGGAGGCGATCGGAGTGATTAGCAGTCCTGCAAGATCGGGTGTTACAATAGGTCCCCCAACACTTAAGGAGTACGCTGTTGATCCGGTTGGTGTTGCGATGATCAGTCCGTCAGCCCAATAGTTGGCCAAAAACTGCCCATTGATCAAAGTTTCGATCTTTATCATCGATGAGTTGTCGAGTTTGTGAACGGTCAATTCGTTCATGGCATAGTTAAACTCACTGAATAAATGGGTTGGTTCGATCAATTGCAGCAGCGATCGTTCTTCAAGGGTGTATTCTCCGTGTATAAATTGCAGGATAGCCAGTTCAATATCTTCGGCATTGATGTCGGCCAGAAAACCAAGCCTTCCGCAGTTGACACCGGCAATAGGGATCTGCTTTTCAAGCGTGTACGACACCGCATTTAAAAAGGTTCCGTCGCCGCCAATCGAAAGGAGAAGGTCGATGGGCGCGCATTGGTTCAGCGTTTTATCGAATGAAGGGATGTCGTTCAGATTGAAAGCTCCAATCCGGGTCAAATCTTCTTTCACTCGCGATGACAAGATGAATTCGATGTGGTTTTCTTTGAAGAATTGAAAGATCCTGCTGTAGACGGGGAAAAATTCTTTTTTTGCTTCGGTTCCGTATAATGCTATTCTCACAGGTAAGCGATTGTAAAGGTTAAATTTTTAAGTAATTCATGAACAGTTCGTACCGTTCATTGTACATTTCAGTCAATTTTGAGTCATCCATATAAACAGCTTCAATAATATAATCGTAGCGGACAAAGGTCTGGATGATGGAAGAAATATCGGTGATGTTCACTTTAATGGTAACGTCCATCATCATTGAATTTTCCCGGTTCTTCGAATAGAGGCTCAATATTTTTGCCCCGTTTGATTCGATGATCTGAGAAATTTGCGAAAGGTAATAGTCATTTTGGTTTATTTCAAGAACAATTACGGCTCCCCGTTCATGAACCGATATTAATTGAATAAACTTTGCGGATAACTCATTGATCAAAATGGTGCCACAATATTCCATATCCAATGCAAGAACCGGTAAAACAGTGAGTTTGTGCTCCGCCATTTTATCGATTACTTCATAAATGTGTTGATTGGCCAGAACGTATGGCCGTAAGGGCGTGAACGGAAGTTCGTTCATGCAGCATTTGTTGAGGTTGAGATCGTAGATATCTTTATCGGAGATGATCCCCATGTATTCTTTTTCTTTTACAAGGCAAATGTGTGAAACCCTGAATAATTCCATGATGTTCAACGCTTTCTTTCCGTTGTCGGTGCAATTTAGCGTTGGATAAGTGTCTGATATGAGTTGTTGTGCAACCACTTGTAACCCCAAATATTAAATTTATACTTCCGCAATAATACATAAACCGGCCATTGATTGAAAAATTGTAACTTGCGTCAATAAAAAAATCAAACGATGACAAGGCTAAGTGTAAATATAAATAAAATTGCCACATTACGTAATGCACGTAACGGAAATATTCCAAATGTGTTGGAAGCAGCAATTAATTGTGAAAAGTTTGGTGCTCAGGGTATCACCGTGCATCCCCGGCCCGATGAACGGCATATTCGATACAGCGACGTGTATGCAATCAGGCCTTTTATTACCACTGAATTTAACATTGAGGGTAATCCCGAGAAGAAATTTGTGGATCTGGTTACCGATGTGGTTCCTCATCAGGTTACCCTGGTGCCCGACACCCACGATGCTATTACCTCGAATGCGGGCTGGAATACCATTTTGTATAAAGATTTTCTTACGGAAGTTATTCAGGAATTTAAAGCAAAAGGAATACGGGTTTCTATTTTTATTGGTACGGAGTTGAAGTTTGTGGAAGGGGCCAAGCTGTGTGGCGCCGACCGGGTAGAGCTTTATACCGAACCGTATGCCCAGTTGTTCCCAATTAACCATGAAACGGCCATAAAACCTTTTGTTGCTGCGGCAAATCTGGCAAATGAGATTGGTCTGGGTGTGAATGCCGGTCACGATCTCGATTTGCACAACCTGAATTACATGTACCAGCATATTCCTTTTTTGGAAGAGGTATCCATTGGTCATGCTCTGATATCAGATGCATTGTACCTGGGCCTGAAAACAACGATCCAAAAATATCTTGCCTGCTTAAAATAATTATTGACAGGTTTTTCTGAATTTGGAAGCGAATTCTTCTGAGATATAATTCATATCAGACCGACATACTTCGGATGCAAAAGAATTCCCGGTTTGAATAATCTGATCCCATGTGACGATGGGGATGCTGTTGATATTTTCTGAACGAACGTTGAGCTGATACATTCCGGCTATCATCCCGGCTGTGAAGTTATCGCCACAACCAATGGTACTCACCGGCTGAACCATCTCGACAGGGTATTTTTTGGAAAACCGTTCAGTAATTAGTTGAACCGGATTGTCGCCTGATGTGATAATCAATGTTTGAATGCCAAACGATTGTACTTTTTGAAAGATCTCCTCCGGATTGGTTATACCATATAATTTTTCAAAATCCTCTGCCGAACCTTTCAGAATGGTGGTCAAGCGGAAATTTTCTTCCACGTTTACCCGTATTCCCGCCAGTTTATTTTCCTGTTTCTGCCGGATATTCGGATCGTAGATGGTAATCGCTTTTTGGGTTAACCCTTCTTTCAGAAAGCCAAGAAGGTTTCCTCTTCCTTCGTTTTGAATTGCCAGCGTTGATCCAAAACTGATTATGTCATCTGTTACGGGAACAGGATAGTGCAAATCGGGCATGAGTCCGGCCTGGTAGAACTGGTATTCCGCATTGTTGTTTTCATCCATAAATGCCAGCGATATTCGCGAATTGCCTTCGAAGCGGGTTATGTAACCGGTGTTGATCCCGTTTTCGATCAGCAATTTTAGCGCGAGGTTTCCAATCCGGTCGTTGCCCAGACGGGAAATAAAATGAATCGGTAAACCAGCCCTTCCCAATGAAACTGCTGTGTTTAATGCGCTTCCTCCGACGATACCAAGGATTGGCTGTTCGTTTTTAAAAACGATGTCGAAAGTTGTTTCACCAATGGTGTAAATAGATCTCATTTTAGCGGTTATAGGTTTTGTTCAGTTGTTTGATGAATTCAAACTGTGATTTCCGGACCATTGGTTTTTGGTAGCGCCATTTCCAGTTCCCGGTCGCGGATCCGGGAATGTTCATGCGTGCTTCGTTTCCAAGTCCCAGCAAATCCTGCATTGGGATTATGGCAATTTCGGCGGTGGATGACCATACCCATTCGATAAACCGTTCCCTGATGGTACCTCGTTTTAGGCTTAGGTAGGACAATACTCTTTTTCGGTCAACGTTTTCGAGCGATTGCCACCAGCCCAACAGGGTATCGTTATCGTGTGTACCGGTATACGCAATGTTCCGGTTGATGAAGTTGTGGGGGAAATGTTCGTTGGTTTCGTCGGTGGTAAAAGCAAACTGCAATACTTTCATTCCTGGCAGGTTAAAGTGATCGCGAAGTTTTTTTACTTCGGGGGTAATTATTCCCAAATCTTCGGCGATGATTGGAAGTTCACCTCGTTGGGATTTCAACGCCGATAACATTTCATATCCTTTGGCGGGCATCCATTCGCCTATTTTTGCCGTCTCAGCATCTGCCGGAATAGCCCAAAACGACTCCAGTCCCCTGAAATGATCAATTCGTACCAAATCGAAGAGGTGAAGATTGAAGTACAGGCGGGCAAGCCACCATTGGTAGTTTGTTTTTTCGAGGTTTTTCCAATTGTACAACGGATTTCCCCAGAGTTGACCGTCTTCGGAAAAATAATCGGGAGGAACACCACCTACGCGCAGGGGATTTCCCTTTTCATCCAGTAAAAAAATGTGCTGGTTGGCCCATACGTCCGAACTGTCGTAGGATACGTAAAGGGGTAGGTCGCCCAGTATTTTGATTCCTTTGCTGTTGGCATAATTTTTCAATTGAAACCATTGCCTGAAAAACAAGAACTGCTGAAACCGTTCGAATTCGTATTCTTTGCTCAGATCCCATTGAACTTGTTTCAATGTTTCCGGATCTCTTTTGATCAATTTTTTATCCCAGTGGTTCCAGCTTTTTCCCTGGTAGTTGCTTTTGCATGCGGCATACAGGGCATAATCGGAAAGCCACCAGTTGTGTTCTTTCAAAAAGGATTCGTATTCCATTTTGAAGGAGTGGTCGGCTTTGAGGATGAAATTTCGGAATGCTTTTCGGTGAATTTCTGTTTTCCATGCCGTTACTTTGTCAAATTCGGTTTCAGAAGAAGAAAAGTGGGTGGTGCCGGATAGATCTTTCGGATCCAATAAACCCCAGCTAACCATTTTCTCCGGTGAAATTAAAATTGGATCGCCTGCGTAGGCCGAATAAGCCTGATAGGGTGAATTCCCCGGACCATTTGGCCCCAGAGGTAATATTTGCCATATTTTCAAACCACTTTCAGCAAGCAGATCGATAAAGTGAACCGCTTCAGGGCCGAAGTCCCCAATTCCAAATTCCGAAGGTAACGAGCTGATGTGTAGAAGTATACCGCCTTTTCTGATCAATTCCATGGTTACAGAGTTAATGTTTCAAAAATAGGAAACTTTGGATGGCTCCGGTTATTCGGGAATCATTTTTTGGAGTTATTATGATATATTCATAATCAGACTTGTTGATGTTTTTTTAACAAACAGTCCTAATAAAAGGATTTAACAATTGCGTAATGTTTTTCTTTGTTGTAGAACATATCTTTGTAGCATCATTAAAAGCAGAACATTCTTTTAGAGATAAGACATTTTCATAAGTTAGGTTTAGTTAGATTTAGTTTGGTTTAGTTAGGTTTAGAGGATAGAAAATTTTTCTATCCTTTTCTTTTTTCTTCGCAGAGCATATCTATCACTTTAAAGGTGCAACTTTATTCTATTTTAAAGGTGCAACTTTATTCTATTTTCTTCCAACTTGGTTTGCAAATTATGAATATATGTTAAATTTGCAGATAATAACCAGTTTATCATGAAAAAGATTGAAATAATACTCCTGTTCATTTTGTTATCAGTTGTAGCAAATGCACAGGAAGCCAAAAGTCTCATGGTTACCGCAGGACAATTATCCTCCCTTTTGACCAATGATGAAAAGAATACCATTACAAATCTTTCACTAATTGGAACTATCGACGCCCGCGATTTTAAAACGATGCGAGATAGTATGCCGGTTCTGAGCAATGTTGACATCTCAAAGGTGAAAATAGACAGATACAACGGATTTGATGGCTCCGGTGAATATTACAATACAAATTATTATGCCAATGAAATACCATATTTTGCATTTTCATCCCAGTTTGATATGGGCAAGTCAACATTAACTTCAGTTATTTTACCCGACTCCCTGACTTCAATTGGTCAAAGTGCTTTTGGTAAATGTCCCGAATTAAAAATGATTACCATTCCCTCCTCTGTCAGTTCAATTGGTTTCCTTGCATTTGCATATTGTACCTCATTAGACTCGATATCCATTCCATCCTCGGTCAACTATATTGGAGCTGCAGCCTTTTTATCATGTACCAGCTTAAAATCGTTCACATTGCTTTCTCCTTCTCCTATCGACATGAGCAGATCAGATGAAGTCTTTTCGAATGTCGATCTTTCTGCATGTACTCTTTATATTCCGTTTGGAACAAAATCTTCATTCCAAAAAGCAGGCAAATGGATGGATTTTAAGAATATGGTAGAGATGCCTGGATTATTTTCTTCATCCAATTCAGTCAGCCTTTCAAATGTTGCGGGATCCTACAGCCTCTATATTTCCTCTAATGTTACATGGACTGCCTCTTCAGATAAAGAATGGTTAAAAGTAATCCCTTCTAAAAGCATAGGAAACGATTCTCTGCTACTTCAGGTTGAAGAATTGAAGGAAGGTAAACGCATGGGAACAGTTACTTTATACCCCGAGGGCCTTGATAGCCAAACCATTTGTGTTACACAATATGGCAATCAACCTGTTTCTGCAGGTACTCTACATAAAATCCTGGGCGACCAGAAAAAAACATTGACCACTCTTTCGCTCTCTGGGACAATCGATGCCAGTGATTTTAAAACCATTCGCGATAGTATGCCTGTACTTATTGAACTCAATCTGCGAGATGTTTCAGTAGTTTCTTACAGTGGACCTGATGGAACAAACTTTTATACTGACTATTCTGCTAATACAATCCCAGATAATGCTTTTTACAATCTGAAAAATCTTAAATCGGTTATCCTACCTACTTCGATTACTAGCATTGGCAACTCTGCTTTTGAGTTTTGTACCGGGCTTACAACAATCGATATTCCAGACGGTGTAACAACTATTGGCCCCAATGCGTTCCAATATTGTTCGGGACTCGAATCTGTTAAGATCCCCAATTCAGTCAAAACAATCGATGAACATGCTTTCCATTTATGTGAAAAATTATCAAATATCACGATACCTTCCTCTGTTAAATCAATTGGAAACAGTGCTTTTTGGTGTTGTACCAACCTAGCCAAACTGGATATCCCGTCTTCGGTCGACACGATCGCCCTTTATGCTTTTGGCCGATCTACCGCGTTTTTAAATGTCGATCCTAATAATCCGAAATATTCATCCATCGACGGCTTACTCTATAATAAGAACCAAACGCATCTCATTCAATGCCCTAACATACTCACTGGAAGATTTACGATTCCCTCTTCGGTTACCGCTATCGAGAGATCGGCTTTTGTGGGGTGTACCTTACTAAGGTCACTATCAATACCTGATTCGGTAAATACATTAGGATCAAGTGCTTTTTATGATTGTACCGGATTGAAATATATAATAGTCAATTGGAAAAAACCATTTGATCTTGGTAATACATTTAAGCCTTTCGAAAATGTAAACATCGACGATTGTATCCTGTATGTACCCGATGGCACAGTTGCATTATATCGAAAAGCTCTCGGATGGAAGGATTTTAAGAATATTCTGGAGGTCAGTAAAAATGACAGTCCCATCATTCCTGATGCAAACAGTTCTTTTAAATTTTATCCTAATCCAACTTCGGGGAGTCTGACAATTGATATGGGCAATAGTTTGACGCCTTATGATATAAATATTTACAATGAATTAGGGATTAAGCTCATTTCTGTGATCGCATCGAATTCAAGACAAAACCTTGATCTTACCAACCTGTCGAAGGGAATCTATTTTTTGTCAATCAATAATGGTAAAAACCAGATTACCCGTAAATTGATTATTCGATAGCGACTGAATATCTCATCTCTGATGAAAAAGAGGTTGCCCTTTACTTTTTGGACAGCCTCCTTGATGGTACGATAGGTTAACTTCTCAACTTATTTCTTTACCAATTGTTTTTTCTAACGGGGTTATTCCTAATTTTGATCAAATTTTAAACCATGAATAATTTGTCGGTTAAAGATTGGGTAAAGCAGGTAGTGAAGCCAGAAGAGAATGATCGGTACCTTGTTGATGGCAAGGATTTTATCGATGATGATCTTCTGATTGAATCTCTTCATAAAAATCAAAATCCATCAAAGGAAGAAGTGCGGAGGATTATCGAAAAATCGATGAATGTTGAACCGTTAACCATTGATGAAACAGCCCGTTTAATCAATGTGACCGATCCGGAGCTTTGGGCGGAGATTAACGACGCGGCTTTAGCCATCAAACGTAAAGTCTACGATAACCGGATCGTCTTCTTTGCACCCCTTTATTGTTCCAACTTCTGCGTAAATAATTGTGCTTATTGCGGATTCCGTGAAGAAAATATCTATGAGAAGCGTCGGATTCTTTCGATGGAAGAGGTTCGTAAAGAGACCGAAAAGGTGTTGGATAACGGTCACAAACGGTTGATTCTGGTTTATGGCGAGCACCCCCGATCGGATGTTTATTACATGGCCGACACCATCCGGGAAGTTTATTCTGTCGAGAGGGTTGCACCGGTAAGTGGCCGGGTTACTTCTATCCGCCGGGTCAATGTCAATGCGGCACCTATGAGTATTTCCGATCTGAAACTATTGAAACGAGCGGGAATTGGAACATATCAGGTTTTTCAGGAAACTTATCACCACGAAACCTATTCCAACGTTCATCCTTCCAATACCTTAAAAGGGAATTATCGGTGGAGGCTCTATGCGTTGCACCGTGCTCAGGAGGCAGGTGTCGACGATGTGGCTATTGGTGCGTTGTTTGGACTTTATGACTGGCGTTTTGAAGTGCTTGGCATGGTAGCCCATGCAGCTGATCTGGAACGTGTTTTTGGTGTAGGCCCGCATACCGTTTCTGTTCCCCGCATTACTCCGGCGATTGGTTCCGACCTTAGTACTCAATCGAAATACCTGGTCAGTGACGAAGATTTTAAAAAGGTAGTGGCTGTTTTACGATTGGCACTTCCTTATCCTGGTTTGATTATTACCGCCCGTGAAAAGGCCGGCCTAAAAAAAGAACTTTTCAAACTGGGTTGCACCCAAACCGATGCTTCAACAAAGATTGGAATTGGTGCTTATCAGGAATGCAACACCAATCAGGATACCAATTCTGAACAGTTTACCATTGGCGATCCCCGCGAGCTGGACGAAATCATCCGGGAGGTGGCTGAAATGGGGATGATCTCTTCTTTCTGTACGGCTGGTTATCGTTGTGGCCGTACCGGTGATAAAATCATGGGAATGTTGAAACACTGTGTGGAAGGAAAATATTGCAAGCTGAATGCGGTTCTCACTTTCCGTGAATACCTCGACGATTATGCTACGCCCGAAACAAAAGCGCTGGGTGAGAAGTTGGTTGAGCAGGAAATAGGGGAGATCCGGAATCAGGAGTTCTTTATGAAAAATGAAGGGAGAATTTTTAATGAGTTCATGAAAAACTATGAGTTCATAAAAAACGGGTCGAGAGATATTTACATATAAACCCCTAAATCCCCTACCTGCCTGCCGGTAGGCAAGGAAGGGGACTTTTGTATTGGATTAATTTGATATTATTGTTCGTTTACTCCTAAATTAAATGTTCTAAACTTCATGTTTTGTAGTTCTTTACCCCACCTTTAGGGGGCTGGGGGGTTATTTCCCGATTCTCCAGCGGCTGGGCTTATTGGCCGGGATAATGCCTTTGTTTACAAACCTTACATCTTCGATGGAATAAAAAGCATTGGGGTTATGCTCCTTGATCATTTCAATCACAATCGGAATTTGTTTCCGGTTAATGATGGAATAGATAATGCTGACTTTCCCGTTGGCACCCTGCGCCTCCTGATGGGTAACCCCATAACCTCCTGTTATCATGTTGTCGATAAGGTCTTTTGCTTCGATGGAGGTGATGATTTGAACTTTTACAAGGCCAATGGCAATTTTGTCTTCAATGATTAGTCCAATCAGATTCCCTGTGGCAAACCCGCTGGCATACGCAATAATACATACCCAGTTATCCATGTTTTGCATGATGTTCCCGATAACCACAATCCAAATAAACACTTCAAAAAAGCCCAGGATTGGGGCAATGAATTTTTGACCTTTTGATACCATCACAATCCGGAAGGTGCCAAATGTTACGTCACATATTCGGGCACAGAAAATCAGAAGGGGAAGGATCCCATAATTGAAGAGATCGGTATTTGGAAAATGGGCAAAAATTTCGTTCATGGCAAATTCGATTTTTACCAAAGTTATAAAAAAGAATTCGTAAGGAAATGACTTTAGACGTAGATGTCTTTTCGGATGTATAGCCGGTACGACATTCCTGTCAGTAAAATGATCAATCCAATAAAATAGACAACATTTACAATTTCAAAAGAGTATCCTGTTTTGACCACTTCGGTGTTGACGAATTTGAAGGGACTCAGATAACCGAGCTTATCAAAGCTGACCGAAATCTTTGAAATGGTATAGATGAAATAGAAAATCAATACCAGACCAATGCTGAAGGTGGTAATTGGTTTTCCTCTTTTGATCAGGGTAGAAAGGAAAAGCCCGATGGCCCCGAAAAGCAGGTTCAGCAGAAAAGTATAAACCGACAGAATGAAAAATGCACTGACGTTGAAGGGCTCTTTTTTAAACAGTTCCATACTAATGAGCCCTGCCAGGGCCGTCACCAGATTCAGCAGGAAAATGGAGAGCACTACCACCGAGAGTTTGCTGTTGAATATCTCCTGGCGGGTTATGGGGCGGGTGAGAAGGTATTCTGCCGTTTTGTTGTATTCTTCTTTCAGAAGGATATTGCTGGATAGCACAATGGAGAAAATGCTTCCGAGCACCATCATGTAAATAATGTTGTTCATGCCATAAAACCCAAGCACCGAACGCAAATCGTTGATGTTTGAGATTCCCTTGAACTGCAGGGCGCTTTTGGGGACCAGGCTCATCATGCCCATTACTTTCGATTGATTTTGATAGAAGGTTGGGAAAGCCATCATGGTTACGGTGATCAAAACCGTTATAATGCCTGTCCATAGAATGAGGCTCATCAGGTTGCGCCTGATTTCGTAATGGAATAGGTTCTTGTTCATCTTCGCTCGTTTTTACTGGTAATAGTGCATGAATATTTCTTCCAGAGAAGGTTCTTCAATGGTGAGGTTTTCGATGTTGTTTTGTGCCAGGAAATTTACCAGATCGTTCATGTTGCCGGAATACATAAATGAAGAAGTTCGGTTCTCATTGAAGGTGAAGTTCTGGATCCCATTTATTTTGGTTATTGCATCACTTATCGGAAGTTCCGATTCGATCGCCACCTTTTTTATTTGCCGTTTTCGAAGGGTTTCAATGTCTTCGAGTTTGATGATTTTTCCTTCCTTGATAATGGCGACCCGTTTGCAGAGCAGTTGCACTTCGGTGAGGATGTGTGAAGAGAAGAAAATGGTCATTCCTTTCCGGTTTTCTTCCTGAAGTACTTCGAAAAATTTGGCTTGCATCAGCGGATCGAGGCCTGACGTGGCTTCGTCGAGGATCAAAACTTTCGGACGGTGTATCAGGCTTTGGATGATCGATACTTTTTTCCGGTTTCCCAGCGAGAGATCATCAATTTTGCGTTTGGTGTCGAGCTCAAAAAAGTCGGCCAGTTTGGCAATCCGCTGCTCTCCATCGGTTACATGATAGTAACGCATGCAATAATTCAGAAAATCCTGAATGCTCATCGAAGTGTACGCATTGGCATCGGAAGGGATATAACCAATCTGTTGTTTGATCTTTTTGGTCTCTTTGATGCAATCCATTCCCAGAATGCGGGCGCTGCCGCTGGTGGGGAAGATGAGGTTCAGCAGGATCCGGATGGTGGTCGATTTTCCGGC
>DAOQAB010000059.1:0-22166 GCA_035353695.1 Prolixibacteraceae bacterium | reverse complement strand
TTGAGGGGCTGGTGCCGGTTACGGTGTGCAAGTTCGAGTCTTGTTCTGGGCACTGCATTAAGAGGAGAGTCAAAATGGCTCTCTTTTTTTATTTTCAAACCACTCCTTTTTTTGAAATATCTTTCCGATATGGATTATAATATAGCATGATCACTCTTTAATAATCCAATAACGAAGCAATTCCACGATCGCGTTTGATCCTGTTGATCTTCTCTTCGATTTTATTTAGCTTTGATTAAAGATGAAGTAATCATTTTTTGCTTGTAATTTTGATCGAATGATGATGACCCGTAAAATTGTCTTTATCCTTTCTTATATGATGTTGCTGCTTGGATGTGGAAAAAACGAACCTGTTGTGAACCCATATAATGGAAGAACTTCGGCTCAGTTTAATTCCAGTCTGGAATATGGTTCCTTAATTGATCAGGAAGGGAACTCCTACAAGACCATAAAGATCGGTAATCAGGTATGGATGGCAGAGAATCTGCGAACAACACTCTACAACGACGGCTCCGAGATCCCCACAATTGCCGATAGCATTACCTGGTATGCTTCGGTTGATGCTGGCGCTTGTTGTACGTATAAAAACACGCAGGATATTGATACCATAAGTACATATGGACGGCTTTATAATTGGGCTGCGGTAAATTCTGGTAAATTGGCGCCCAAAGGCTGGCATATTCCTACCAATATTGATTGGGATTCATTAACTGCTCAGTTGAGTCCCATCCGGGATGATAAAGGAATTCGTATCGATGGTGGAAAATTGAAGGAAGTTGGGACAACGCATTGGCTCGAGCCAAACCTTTATGCGAACAATCGTACTGGTTTTACGGCACTTCCCGCAGGAGCGCGTTTTGCAAAGCGTTCGTTTGCCGGCTTCGGTTGGTATGGGGGATGGTGGAGTTCTACCCTTGAATGGGATGTTTGGGTTACTTTTCTGGTTCATAATTATGGCGCAGTATGTGATGACGCGATAAATCTTGGTAATGGTGTGAATGGCTTTTCTGTTCGGTGTGTAAAAGATAAATAGTTCACTTTAAGATAAGCCATCTTACAGGCTTTCCTGTTTTCGCCGTTTTTCTTTCAACTTACTTTTTTTCTTTCATTTAAAAATAAAAACTGATGGAAGATGTTATTTTATCAGACTTTGTGGAAGTATTAGCTTTTCTTGTGATTATTGTATTGTAAATCAATGCCTAAGCTTAGGATTTTTTTTTTCACCGTATCGATACAATTATCTGAAATTAGAAATCGAATATCTATTTTCAAAAGTGTCCCTGCCTGTCAAATACTATTTTTATCAACCTCACAATCGTTTTGATAGCCTTTGAGATCAATTGATTGTTGTGCTCTTTGATCGGGTGGCATTTTTATAAGTCTGTTATCGTTCTGCCTTTTTAAATGGAATTGTTAGGGCTTTATTGATTTTGTATTTGAGAATCTTCTTTTTAACCTTTTTTTTTCAGCGCATTCGTCGTTGATTTTATGTTTACGATTCTGTCTATGTGCAGTAATTCAAAATCCCATTCGTTAATTTTTTTAGAGCAGGTTGATTCTATTGATCAGTATTCCAGAATTGTTTAAAGATATAGTTCTTGTTTAAAGTGTTTAAATGGAGACTTTTGAAAATTATAATACGTATGAATTTTTTATCTACTAAACCTATTTTAATTGTTTTTTTTGTAACTCTTACCCTTCTGGGATTGCAGGGGTGTAATGAAGGCAAAGATAGATTTGAAGATCCACCATGGTTGGGAGGGTCGAGTATTGAGACACTGAAAGAAAATGGTAATTACACCATTTTTCTTGCACTGATGGATAAGGCTGGTTATACCGAGCCGATTTCCAAACAATTGTTTACGTTATTTGTTCCCGATGACAATGCATTTAAGACCTATTTTGCGTCGATAGGGAAAAATTCTGTTGATGATTTATCTGATCCGGAGGCTGTTGAGTTATTTACGCTTCACATTCTGAAGAATCCACGATCACGATATCAATTGATTTATGAGTATGCTTACGAGGAAGAGCAAGGGCCTACCGGAGAGTATGCAAGTTTGTTCTTCCGTAAACCTACTTATTGTCAGGCTTTACCATATAAGGAGCTGCCTAAATATGTTGCTTCTTTTAAGGATTCGATCTGGATTTATTCTGAGGTGAAAGAGATGCCTGTGTTTTCGACCGATTGGTTTGAAGATGTATTTGGCGATGTGAACGGCTCCGATTATTTGATGCTTTATCCTGATGGACAATGGCCTTCTACTGGGTTGTGCTGGGGGCCTGCTGCTGTTATTGATCAGGAAGTGAGAACCGCCAATGGATTTATCTATTATCTGGATCGCGTTGTGCCACCACAGCCAAACCTTGAAAAATATCTGAATAGAAATCAGGATAAATATGGCGTCTTTTACGATTTGCTCCAACGTTTTGCTAAATACACCAATATTACTTCGAAAGATAATATCATCATGCGTGAAAAAACGTACGATCAGGTGTCGGATATTGCAAATGAAGAAGGACCGTCTACTGGTGACCCATTGAGAATGAGGGATATGTTTACTGTGTACATCCCTAGTAATGAGGTGTTTGCTGATTATTTAAACAATACTTTTTTAAAATCTTTTTCATCGATCGATAGTATTCCTAAGATTACTCTTTATTATCTGGTTCAATCTCAAATATTAAACTCGCTGGCTTTGATATCCAAATCATCGAATGGTTATTTTAACTCATTTGGAGATGCGATAACCTTATCCAAGAACGATATTGTTACTTCCCACATGTGCAGTAATGGGGTATTATATGAGACGAACCGGGTTTTTGAACCCAATGCCTTTACCTGTGTTCCCGGTAAATTATTCTGGGATAAGAATTATTCTGCTTTTCTTCATGCTGTTGATCAGTCAGGCTTGTTGCGAAAACTAACTAATCCAGATCAGGTTGTTACCTTATTCGCTCCGTCGAATGACGAACTGGATGCTTATGGTATTCGGTATGATGACGATGCTGGTTATTTGATCCGTTACGTAAATAATACCTGGCAGGCAATGAAGACCTCCGAAATAATAACGTTGGTACAGGATCACATCCATAATGGAAAAGTACCCGATTTGAATGGTGAGGGCTATTTGGAAATGAGTTCAGGTAGTTACATTCATTATGTTGACAACAAAATTGAGGGTGCTGAAAATGTTACAAAGGATAAAGTTAGCAGCATTGTTGAAAGAGATGAAAACAAAATTAACGGGATGTTGTATACCGTGAATGAGCCAATTATGACCAATTATAGAATGGGGGATTGTATTTATGAAAATCCCGAATTTTCTGATTTCGCCGGTTTATTGGTTAAGTTGAGATTACTGGTACCTGATTATGTTGATCCGAATACGGGTGATTCCATTGCCAATCTTAAGATTGGTACTGCCGATCAATGGACTGCTTTTATTCCAACCAACAGTGCAATGGCTAAAGCCAGAAGCGCCGGATTGGTGCCAGATGTGACACAAAAGGATGCGTTGAGAAAATTTGTACAATATCATTTTGTGAAAAATGTAACTCTTTTCGATGATGGTAAAATCTCGGGGAGCTATGAAACTCCTAGAACAGAATCGTCTTCATCGGATGGGATTGTATATTCAACAGTGACGATCAATAATTCCCCTCAGATACTGAAAGTAACCGATCATTCCGGAAACACGGTGATTGTTGACCATAAAGATGCCAATGTGTTGGTCCGGAATGGTGTTGTTCATGCAATTAATACCGTATTAACATATTAGTAGTAACAATAGTCAATCGAGAAATTTATGAAAAGATTATTAAAAGTAATGAGTTTGCTGATTTCACTGTTTGCATTTGTTACTACAGGATATGGACAAACATCGGTAATAATAAAGGGACATGTGATCGACAAACAGACAAAAGAAGGGTTAGGGTTTGTTAACATCATTGAAATAGATAAAAATGGGAGAAACCTTTCTGGTACATTAAGCGATGCAAATGGAAATTATATTCTGAAAGTTAAGGATGATCAAAATCCGATAACGGTCTCATATGTTGGGTATAAGAAGCAATCTTTTATGGTTAATAGCCGCTCGATCATTGATATTCAATTAGAATCTGTAAGTCAGAATATTGACGAAATTAAAGTTGAAGGGCACCGGGTTGCAAACGATGGTTATACTCAGATTCGCGACAGAGCCACTGCTGTTCAGACACTCGAATTCAAAGAAATGAAAGCAGAAATGACCACAACGGTGGAAGAAATGTTGCAGGGGCGTTTAGGTAATGTAGATATTACGGCCATGTCGGGCGACCCCGGGGCCGGTGTGAATATTAAAATCAGGGGTACTTCGTCGATAAATGCCAGAAATAAACCATTGATTGTTATCAATGGAATTCCTTATGAAGCGAATATTGACGATGATTTCGATTTCGCAAGCGCTGATGTTGAAAAATTTGGCAGCTTAATTGATGTGTCGCCTGAAGATATTGAATCGATTGAGGTGTTGAAGGATGCTGCATCAACAGCGATATGGGGCTCTAAAGCTTCGAGCGGGGTTTTGATGATAAAGACCAAACGTGGTGTCAAATCGAAGCCAATATTTGAATATACCTTTAAAGAGACGGTAGGGAAAGAGCCAAAGCCAATTCCTATGTTGGATGGGGCCGGATACGCCCGTCTGATTACCGAGGAACATTATAATTATACCCGGAATGAGTATTCAAATGAAGAGATAGCTTTTGACCCAACCTGGGAAAATTATCATAATTTTTCACAAAATACCGATTGGATCAAAGAAATTACCCGGATCGGCAAAACAACCCAGCATGATTTTTCAGTTCGTGGTGGCGGTGAAAAAACCAAGTATAATATGTCGGTTGGGTATTCAAATGAAGTAGGTACCACTATTGGGAACGAACTGAACAAACTCAATCTGAGAAGTTCGCTCGACTATGCTCTATCTTCCAATCTTCAGTTCAAAACGGATGTGATGTATACCCGGTACGATCAGGATAATAACTATAATGAGATTACTTTTCCTCCGATGCCGGATGTTCGTTCGATGGCTTATACCCAAATGCCAAACATGTCGGTGTACGAACGGGATTCCAATAATGTTACCCATGGCGTGTACTTTACACCCGATCAGACGATTCAGGGAACAGCTGGGCTGCGAAATTATAATCCGGTAGCGATGGCTAATTTGGGTGTTAATCACACCCAAAAAGATAATGCCAGGGCTTTGTTCACGATCCGGTATGATATTACGCCGGAGGTCATATTTAACTCGACCGTTACCCTCGATATTTTTGATCAGATGAATGAGAAATTTTTACCATGGAAAGCTATTGGTGGGAATTACGAAGGTTCGTTGTGTAATAAATCAAACAACGATTTTACAAAGAAAACATCAATCTATACTTTTAATCAATTAATATACAATCCAAAGATTAAGAACAAAGATCACGATCTTACGTGCATGGGGCAGTTTGATACAGAATCGACGGAGGGGCGTCACTACAGTATTACAACCAATCAGGCAAATTCTCCAATTAATCAACAACCCGTTGGTGATAAGCACATTTTGGATTGTACGAACGACTATTATCAGTACCGGTCGATGGGCGTTTTTCTGACAAGTACCTATAAATATAAGGACCGATATATTATAACGGCAGGAACTAAATTAGAGGGCAATTCAAAGTACAGTAAAGAGAGCCGCTGGGGTTTTTTCCCTTCAGTCGCTCTTGCCTGGCGTATTTCAAAAGAGAATTTTCTGAAGGATGTTGAGTTTATTAACGATTTGAAAATTCGTGGTAGCTGGGGGATAACAGGAAATTCACCCGATCAGAATTACTTGTACTACAATACTTATTCGGCAGGTTCTTCTTATTCTTATCTCGATATTCAGGGTATAAAGCCCAATGGAATAGAACTGACCAGCTTGAGATGGGAAACTGTTAGCCAGTATAACCTTGGGTTTGATTTTAATGGGATTTCGGATCGATTGAATGTGGATTTTGATTTTTATAAGAAAACAACATCTAATCTTTATTTAAAGGATTCTGATATCCCTTCTGCTAATGGTTTTTCTTCGGTTAGCATTAATAATGGGGAAATGGAAAACCGTGGACTTGAGTTTTCAGCCGAGTACAAAGTAATCGATACAAAAGATCTCAAGTTTAGTGTGAATATGAATATTTCACGGAATATGAACGTCGTTTTGCGATTACCAGAGAATTATAGTTTGGAATATGGAGATATGCTTGCGAATGGGAATTATAAGATCAGCATTGAACCAGGCAAGCCCCTGGGTGGATTTTTTGGTTACAAATACAAAGGGGTGTATAAATCGACGGATGATGCCGTTGTAAAGGACAAAAATGGAAATGTAATTTACGCACTGGGAACTACAACTCCGATGAGGATGATCATGGGTGGATCAAGTGGTTACGAGTTTCAAGGGGGTGATGCTAAATATTTCGATAAGAACTATGATGGTAAGATTAGCGAACTCGACCTTGAATACCTTGGCGATTTGAACCCTCGTCTTATGGGTGGATTTGGTTTTAGGGTAGAGTATAAGCATTTTGTTCTGAATACATTCTTTTATACCAAAGTTGGACAGAAGATTATCAATCAGACTCGTATGGATACAGAAAAAATGTATGGATACGAAAATCAAAGCAAAGCAACGAACTGGAGATGGCGTCGCGAAGGTGATGAGACCGATATGCCGAGGGCTCTTTATGGACAGGGATACAACTGGCTGGGATCTGATCGGTTTGTTGAGGACGGTTCCTATTTGCGATTGAAAACCTTGTCGGTAAGTTATCTTTTTGATGAAAAATTTTGCCAAAAACTTAAAGTCAGGGATTTGAAATTATTCGCAACGGCGTATGATTTATTTACTCTGACAAAATATTCGGGTCAGGATCCGGATGTTGGATCGCCTGTGAATCCGAAATTGTTGCCTAAAGATTCGAGCAGAACACCTCCAAGTCGGAGAATAATGATAGGAGTAAATGTCAATTTCTAAAATGGAGGAGCAAAATCATGAAGAAAAATAACACATATACCATTCGAATTTTTCTTGTTTTCATTTCGTTGATTGGACTTACTGGTTGTACCGATTGGTTAACGGTAAAACCGACCAGTGGATTGATTAAAGAAAATTTCTGGACCAAAACATCCGATGTCGAGGGCGCTTTGGCTGCGACCTATGATTCCTACCGGGATAATTCCCTCAATGCTTTTATTTGGGGAGAACTCAGGGCCGATGTTTTTACATTCACTGAAAACATTTCCACACCGAGCCTTGAGAATATTGCAGGGAGCAATATTAGTCCATCAAATAGTGCGATTAGCTGGAAAGAGTTCTATCAAACGATAAATTATGCAAACACGCTGATGCACTATAGCAACGATGTGCTGGCCAAAGATCATTCTTTTACTCAGGAGATGAAAGATCGTATCGATGGTGAAGCATTGTTCCTGAGGGCTTTAAATTACTTTTATCTGGTTCGGTTATGGAAAGATGTACCTTTGGTGACCGAACCGTCCATATCAGATACCGGGAATTTATTCTTGCCTAAAAGCCCCGAGCACGAAATCATCAATCAAATTATTACCGATTTGAATAGTGCCAGGGAGAAAATAGGGCCGGTTATTTATCAGAATAACCTGACCTATTTCAAAGGAAAGGCTAATCGGTATTCCATTATGGCTTTACTTGCCGATGTCTATTTGTGGAATGAACAATATCAGAAGTGTATCGATTACTGTGATTCGATCATCAATTCAGGATTATATGGCTTAGAGCCAACAGCTACTTGGTTTAATTTATATAATCCGGGAAATTCATTGGCTGAAAGTATTTTTGAAATTCAATTTGATGATGGGCTCGACAATCAGGAGAATCCAATCTATTCTAATTATTTGCTTATTTCGACGGATGGAACGACGGGTACGGATTGTATCGGTACGAAAGATGCCGTGATGAAGACATTGTTTAGTACAGAGGATATTAGAACGTGTGGGATCAATGGGCCAATATGGAAGTACCGGGGAATCACGGTGAACAGTTCTGTTATCAGAGGGGCTAATCAGCGGGATGCAAACTTTATCGATTATCGCTATGCCGATATTTTGCTGATGAAAGCAGAAGCATTGAATGAACTGGATAATATAACTGAAGCCAACGAATTTTTACGGTTGACCGAAGAGCGTGCCGGGCTAAGTTATGTTGAAGTTGCCAATAAAAGCGACATGAGAACAGCGATTCTGAACGAAAGGGCACGCGAATTTGCCCTTGAAGGCAAACGTTGGTTTGATATATTGAGAGCGGCCAAGAGAAATCATTTTGCCAATAAGCAACTTATTATCGACATGATCCTTTCGGGCGCTGATGTGGCACAACAAGCCGTACTTCGGACTAAGGTTCTTGATACGATGAGTTATTATCTGCCGATCCCGGAAAGGGAAATTCTCTATAACCCGAATTTAGTTCAGAATCCATATTATGACAGGTAAAATAGAATACAATGAAGAATATAGTCAAATATAAAAAAATAGTAACGTCCATCTTTTACCTGATGGTAGTTGTATTTTATTCACAGGTAATTACTGGTTGTGTCGATCAACCTGAGTTTCATTCCAAGGAATCAAAAGATCAGGTAATAACAGAGTATGTTTCTTCCAATGAACAGTATTCTGAGTTTGCAAAGTTGTTGAATAATACAAACATGAGTAGTTTGCTGAATATTCGGGGACCTTATACTTTATTGTTGCCAACCAATGATGCTATGCGTGCTTATTATGCCAACAAAAATGTTTCTTCACTTGATGGGATAGACCTCGAAACACAAAAGAATTTGGTATTAAATCATTTGATTTTAGGCGAAATTCTCTCTGGTGATATTGGTTTGGGATCCCTTCGTGAGACAAATGCGTTGGATGACAAAATCGCTACTGAATTTCGTAATGCCGATATTTATTTTAATAAGACTTCAAAGCTTATCAAGAGGGATGTTGAGGCTGCCAATGGCTACATTCATATTATCGATAAGGTAATTGAGCCGGTTACAATGAATGCTTATCAAAAACTATATGATTTGGGGGAATTCACAATCTTTACCAAAGGGTTGGAGTTAACCGGATTGAAAGATACGCTTGAAGTTGTGTCATTTCCTTATGGAACTACTTCTGCGAGAACCAGGTTTACAATTTTGGCAGTTTCCGATTCGGTATATCATGCAAACGGGATTTATTCCATCGATGATTTGGTGAATAAATATACCGATTCGCCGGGCACTGTTCGAGAGCTTAAAAATGGATTTTATCGTTACATGGAGTACCATTGCATGACCGGAACCTATTTTTTAAGCGATTTTCCTGTGAATGAAGGGCGTTCAACTTTGTATCCAATTTTATCGAGCGATAATAATATATCGCTCATTATCAGTAATGATTATAAAATCAATCTGGGTTCAAGTGCGAATAAATATACGGCTTTCCTTATTCCCGAATCGAATTATCCGTGCAAGAATGCCGCAATACATTCTGTAAATGGTTTATTAGAGGTGTCGCAACCTGCTGCTGCCGCTGTCACGATTGAAACGACTGATTACTTCGATTTCAAGCAGGGTGACTATTATGGAAAATATTACATGAAATGGTATGACGGGAAAAATACTTTCAAAAGCATTAAGTGGGAAGGCGATTATCTGCAATATTATTACAAAGATCATTATACAGGCACTCTGACAAATCACGACTGCTTGAATATGAATGGATATTGGTGGATCGAAATTACTACGCCCAAAATTATGAAGGGGAAATACAAGATAACCGGGAATATTTGGGCAAACTGGGTTGCATACGATGTATATGTCGATGGTGTACTCACTGCCAGTTTTTTGAAATCAGATGATGCGAATTCAAAGTCAATGGCAGTGGTTGATTGGGATAAAACAGAATCACACACAATTAAATTGGTTGCTGTTAGTTATGGAACGTTATTTTGGGATACCGTAGTTTTTACCCCAATGTAATAGTATGAATGTCACAAATTCAATAGTTATAAAATGACACAATATAGATATATAATCAGTTTGGCAATTATTTTGTTGTTGATCAATTTATTCAGCAGCCAGAATGTATTTGCTCAAAACGAAACTGTTTCTGTTTCGGGAACAGTTGTTGAATCGGGTAGCGGGTTGCCGCTAAAACAGGTATCCGTTACCATTGCGTCAACGGGAGAAATGGCAGAAACCAATGATAAGGGTGAATTTTCGATTAAAGTTCTTGACCTTAATTCCGAGCTTATTTTTGATTTGCCTGGATATATCAAAAGGAACATCTTCCTCCTGGGTAGGGCCCATTTGTCTGTTTCGATGGTTACAACGGGAAATAAATCTTTCGATGAAATTTATAATTCCCCAACAGGAACAAAGAGTCTAAAAGATGCCGTTAGTTCTACTACAGCAATCAATTCGATTGACCTTAAAAATAATGCGATAACTTCGTTTGAGACCGGATTACAAGGGAGAGTGCCGGGTTTAAATATCATTGGTTCTTCCGGATTGCCAGGTTCTTTGTCATGGATCAATATGGGTGGGGTTTCCTCTATGTATTGCCGAAATGAACCCCTGCTATTTATTGATGGAATGATAGAGGATTATAATTACTCGGCAAACGGTTTGATGGAGGGTTTTTATCTCAATCCACTGGATGTTTTGGATATTGAGGATATTTCGGATCTTTCGGTAATCCGAAATGGAATTTCAGACTTTGGGGCTTTGGGTTCCAATGGGATAATTTATGTGAATACTGAACAGAAGAACGAGGCCAGTACGGTTATTCAGGCTTCTGCCTATACGGGAATCAGTTTGGTGCCGAAAAAACTTGATGTGATGAACGCATCACAGTTTAAAACCTATTTTTTGGGTCGTTTGGCTGAAGAAGGATACTCTGGTTCGGCGATTGATCAGTTGTACCCCTGGTTGAATGGCTCGTCAGGAAGCGACGAATACTATCGTTATAATAATAATACCGACTGGCAGAGAGAAATGTATTCTCCGGGAGCGATAAGCAAATTTCATGTTTTCCTTAAAGGAGGGGACGATATTGCTACCTATAACATTTCGGTTGGATATCTCAACCATCATAGTGTATATGAAGGGTCGAGATATTCCCGTTTCAATCTTCGGGTTAATGGTATGATTAATGTAACCGACAAATTTTCACTTACACCCAATGTGAAGTTGTCGTTGGGTGATAGTTATGTCGCTAATCAAGGACCTTCCACATTCAAGAATCCATTGGTTTCCGGGCTTCTTACCCCTCCAATTTTGAGACCGGATGCCGTTGATGAAATGACCGGTATTTCTCTTCCTTATCTGGATGATGTCTCTGTTTTTAACGTTAGTAATCCGATCGCCATCATTAAGAATGCAATTGGTGATGACCGGAATTACAATTTTTTGAGCTCAATAAAGGCTAAGTATAATATTTCAAGCGAATTAAGCTTAAATAATATTTTGGGTATTAATTTCAATAATGCCAGAGAAAATATCTTTTTACCCAATCGAGGGTTAGTTCAGGTTGACTCTGCAGCGAATAGTCCTCAGGTTTTTGTGAACGATTTTCGTTCAACACAGGAAACTGCAACAATCGACTATCACCGATCAACACCGGCAGGTCACATGTTTAATGGTCAGGCAGGAGTACGAATACTGATGAACAGTTATAAATATAATAAGGTTATCAGTTTGAACACTCCTTCGGATGATTTCAAAAATCTGGGTGAAGCAGCAAAGTATACCTATCTGAGAACATCTACCGGAGATAACCGGAAGCTCTATTGGGTCTCCTATTTTGCTCTGGCAGATTATAATTATCAGAGTAAATATTATGTAAGTATTAGAGCTTCTGTCGATGGAAATTCGGCAGCCAGTAAGAATGAACGTTACAATTTTTTTCCTTCTGTTGGTGCGGCATGGAGGTTGTCGTCGGAAGAGTTTCTATCAGATGTTAAGTGGATTGATGATTTAAAGCTTAGGACGAACTGGTCGATTACTGGAAATGTCTATAGCAGTGTTTATGACTTTTCAAAGTTGTACTATACCGAGATCAGAAATAACACGTATGGCGTGCCGGTTCGAGAGGCAATTCCGAACCCGAATCTGGAACTTGAGAGAAAAATGACAATCAATGGCGGGCTCGATCTTACATTGTTTCATCAGACCACAAATATTCATGTCGATTTCTTTAAATCGATGGTTAATAACCTGATTATCCAACAAGCATTGCCAGCCACTTATGGTTATACAACGTATTATGACAATGGAGGTAAGCTTAGTATTACCGGTTTGGAAGCTGGACTTGATGAAAGAATCAAGCTTGGTACTGCCACATTAAAACTTGGCGCAACCATTACTCTGCAAAAGCAAAATATTGATCAGTTGACATTCATTAAAACGACACAGGAGAATATTATCACTCAAACAGGCGATGCTGAATATATTACTCAGGTAGGGGGGGCGATGAATGCCTTTTATGGATATAAAACCAATGGTCTGTTTCAAACCGATGAGGAAGCATTACAATATACAGGAACTAAAGGAAATAAGTTGAAAGCAGGAGACATCCGCTTCGTCGATGTGGATGGCAACAAGATCATTAATGATTTGGATAAAGTAAGTATTGGAGATCCTAATCCCGATTTCTTTGGTGGTATTACTGCTGCCCTGGAATTTGGAAAGATTCAGGTGTCAGCTCTTTTCAATTATTCAGTTGGTAATGAAATTTATAACTTCGTCAGACGCAACGCAGAATCAATGGATACCTATTGTAATCAACTCAATACTGTTCTTGATCGCTGGACATCATCGAACAATAATGGCACCTTACCACGGGCAGCCTATGGCGATCCTTCCGGGAATAGTGTCTTTTCCAATCGATGGATTGAAGATGGATCTTACCTAAGTCTGAAACAGTTATCCGTTAGCTACGAAATGCCTTCAACCAAATTCTACAGAGGTTTGACATTGTATGTTACCGGGAATAACTTGTTCGCCATTACCAAATATTCGGGGTATGATCCTGAGTTTATGTATTCAAACAGCCCATTTTATATGGGGATTGATTATGGAAAAATTCCACATGTGCGCTCATTCATATTTGGATTAAAACTCGATTTATAATTTAATACTATGAAAACAATATCATTAAATACGGTCATCCGGAATTTGGGTTTGATCTTAATTGTTTTGACGGTTTATTCCTGTGGAGATAAATTCTTTGATCAGCAAACCGGCGTTTATATCGAGCCCAAAGATCATTATCAAACGATGAACGATTTAGGAACTTCCACGAACGGTGTTCTTACTTCGTTGAAGGAAACTTTTCCGAATCTTATTATGGTCGATGGGTTACGGTCGGATATGATGGATGTAACCAATAATGCCGACCTGAATCTGAAGGCTATTTACAATCAGGAGTTTGATAAAACAAATCCTTATCTCGACGTAAGTGGATTATATAAGGTTATTATTAATGCCAATGAAGTATTGGCCAATATTGGTAGAGTCCCGGAATCAGTCCCCGATTTTGATGAAGAACTTCAACATCAATATGCTGGTTTTCTTGTATGTATTCGTTCATGGGCCTACTTCCAATTGGTGCGATTAAATGGGGAAGCCGCTTATATCCCGGATAATTTGTCGGAATTACCCGATAATCTAACTCAATTGTATATTCCCAAGGATGCGATGGTCGATACACTGATCAATCAGCTGTTACCTTATATTCATACCGATGAAAATATTGTTGAATATTCATTTAGTAATTTCCCGATTTGTAAAGCGGTGTTGGGTGAATTGTACCTGGAGAAAAACGATTATGATAATGCCATTACCTACCTGAAAATGGCGATGGAAAGCTTTCAGAATGGCACTTATACTTACAAGGTAACGGAAGAATATTTCAAAGAGCTTTGGAAGAACATTTTTATTGGAGGAACTAGCAGCTCAACTGAGAATATTGGGGTTTTGGTTTATAATGCCACCGAAAATCAGGTTAATCCATTGGCGGTATGGACGCATCCATCGAATCAATTTGTGGTGAAACCATCATCAGTGATTTATGATAAATATATGTCTCAGGTTCAAAAAAATAAATTTGTTGGAGACATTTACCGGGGAATTGGTGTTGCAATCGACACCCTTGAGAATTCAAGTTCAACGTATATTAAGAAATATTTGCTTGAAGAATCAAGCAATGGGTATGGCGAAGATATTCCTTTTATGCGATGTGGTGATATCCATCTGTTGTTGGCTGAAGCGTTGAACCGATCTGGCCAGAGTGATTTGGCTCTTATCCTTTTGAATCAGGGGGTTGTAAGTGAAAAGAGACGGCCCCGATTTTTTATGAGTTGGTCCAAAAACTTGGGAATCAGGGGACGGGCTTATTTGGAATCAGTTACGATTCCCTCGTCAGTCACTGATCCGAACCAAATCATTGAGATGGTCGAAGATTATATTACCGATGAGCGGTCGATGGAACTGGCTTTTGAAGGATATCGAATGTTCGATCTCATGAGGATTGCTAAACGTCGCGGAGATCCGGGATATCTGGCTAATCGGGTTGCCGCAAAATATCCGGCAGAAATGCAGGAAAAAGTAAAGAATTATTGGATGAATGAAGATCACTGGTATTTGCCAATCGATCGATAGAACGTATTTTAAAAATAAGGGCGGATCTTCGATCTGCCCTTATTCATTCTTCCCGGTAACCGGGAACAAATAATCACATATTTGAATAAAATAACTGTTTTTTTGTTGCTAACGATTTATCTTTAGCGAAATTTTTAATTAAATATAAACCATGATGAAACCAATCTTTACAATTATTTTCACTGTTTTAACTCTTAACTTATTATTCGCCCAAACCCAACAAGATACCATTTATACCTATTATGCCAAGACTCCGGTAGTTATCGACGGAAATGATTTGGATGCTTGCTGGGGAAAAGCAGCGTGGCACCCAATAGAACAAGTTTGGCTGGGGAATGCGATGGCTGAAGGTGATTTTGTTGGTAAATTTAAAACTGCCTGGGATAAGGATTATTTGTATGTTTTGGTTGAAGTGGTTGACGATAGTCTTTCTGACGATCATTCTTCTCCGCTGGATAATTATTGGAACGACGATTGTGTCGAGATTTTTATCGATGAAGATCGTTCCGGCGGGAATCATCAATATAATAACAGTGCATTTGCTTATCATTGCAGCACATTTTATGACGTGATTGACGGGGCTGGTACCAATGGAACTACAATCAACTGCCGGAATAACATAACCATGAGGATGGATACCATTGGCGATCATATGTATCGTTGGGAGTTTGCTGTTAAAATGTTTGATAAAAGCTTTGTTTATAGCAATCCTGATCCAAGCAGGGTTTATCTTTCGCCCAATAAACTGATGGGTTTTTCGATTGCTTACTGTGATAATGATGAAACCCGTGAACGGGAGAACTTTATCGGTTCAGTTGTTATGCCAAAAGGTCACGAGAATGATAGTTATATCAATTCCGATTATTTTGGTACCATGTTGTTGGTCGATCCTACCAATGAATACACTTCACAAAAAGATTACCGGCTTAATGAGAAGAAAGTGAAAGTCTATCCGAACCCAGCGACGGATAAGGTTTCTTTGACAAATATTCCCGATGATGTGAATCTGCAAGTTGAGATTTTCTCCATTTCTGGTGCCATAATACAATCGGAACAACTCTCGACATTCGCTCAAACAATTGATATCAGCAATTTGGATCGAGGGGTTTATTATATGAATCTTTCTTCCGGAACTTTTTATCAGACCGAAAAGATTGTAAAACGGTAATTATATTTTGAGATACCACTGAACCATCGGAACCGGGAAGGGCACAAATTCTCCGTCATAATAAACTCCTGTAAAGCCAAATTGAAAAGCTTTCCGGGAATCGAGTTTCCATCGTATTCCGGGCAGGAATATCGCAAGGGTTGGGCTTCGTTCGGTTCGGGTGGTTAGAACATAATTGGGCTGATAGTTCCCGTCTTTCCATTGTCCGTTGTCGGTCCATTCGGTATCGGTTCGTTCAGGGCCCCATGGCGAAATAAAAGAATCGAATACCAGGCTGATTTTGGAATTAATGGTCAGCATACCTGCCAGTGAAAACAGAACACGGCCTTCCCTAAAATGATCTTTGTAACTGGTGCTTGTGGCCGGATTGTATTTGTCTTCGCTATAAAATAAGGCCCCGTAACCCGACGAAAAGGTTACATTGCTTTTACGGTTGCCATAAGTTAGGGAGGCAAAGGGGAGTGCAAGTCCGAAATCGGGGTAAGCCCATGAACCTGTTCCCAGCAGTGCTCCAAGAGCGATATGCGATTTTTTGCTGAGATTGATGCTGTATTTTATATTCGTAATCACCGGAATTGCAATCCAGGAGGTCATAATTCCGATTCCCAGATTATCGGAAATTCCAAATTGAAAATCAGGCCCATACAGATTCCATTGAATGTAATTGTCCCCCTTTTTGATGGGTAACCCGTTGGTGGTAATAAAATAGCGGGTAGCAAAAATCTCTTCACCCGAAAATTCTTTATACAGTTCTGCTTTTACTTCTCTGATTTCTTTGATCTCATGTTTTGGAATGTAAACATCTCCAATTTTTTCTGTATTGATCAACATTTCATGGGCATCAAACGATTTAATTTTCCCTAAGAATTCAGCGCCGTCATATTTCGTGACCAGATATAGCTTATTGGCATCATATTGAAACTCATTTTGAGCAGTTGCCGTTGTGAATGTGTTTATTAAACCTAAGGTTAGGAGTAAGTGAAACACAAGAATTTTCTTTTTCATAACCAATCTGTTTTTTATTTAAACAATAACAATCGGGAGGCCTCTTTGGGTTGAATAATCATTGAATTTTTTGAAGTAAAGTAAAGGAATGCCAAAAAAGTTGCCCGATAAATGTTAAAAGTTGCTTTTTTTTAATTTTTAGTTCGGATAACCTGTTTTTTTACTTGGGAATAATAAAAGTATTTCTGACTTTTGTTGCTATTAAGAATTTAATTTATGCCTTATTCGAACAAAGAGAAGTTTTATGTGGCTGTCGATTGTGTGATTTTTGGCTTCGACGGTGAAACATTGAAATTACTATTGTATAAAAGAGATTTTGAACCCGAAAAAGGAAATTGGTCATTAATGGGCGGTTTCTTAAGAGAAAATGAGAATCTCGATGCCGCTGCTTATCGTGTATTAGCCAGAATAACAGGTCTTAGGAATATCTATATGGAGCAGCTTAGCACTTTTTCGTCGGTTGATCGGGATAGTGAAGACCGGGTTATCAGTACGGCTTACTTTTCTTTGATCCAGATTCAGGATTACGATGTGAATATCCTGAAAGACAATCGGGTTGAATGGTTTTCGATCGATCAGTTACCTCCTCTGATTTTCGACCACAACGAGATGGTTGAAAAAGCACTAAAACGTTTGAAACGAAGAGCTAAAAGTGAACCTATCGGGTTCGAATTATTGCCCGAGAAATTTACGATTACCCAATTACGCAATTTGTATTCTGCAATTTACCAAAGGAACTTGGAGCCAGCTAATTTCAGGCGGAAGATTATGTCAATGGATTTGTTGGACCGATTGCCAATGAAGGAAAAGAACGGTTCAAAGAAAGGTTCGTTCCTTTATTCATTTGATAAGCAGAAGTATGAGAATTTTACAGCGAACGGTTTTTCGTTCGACTTAACCGGCGTGTAGTATTTTAAAAGTCAGAAATACATTTTTTGTTTTGAACTAAAAAAAATAAATTAAAATTGAACAATATGAATGCTTTTGAAAAAAATGAAGTATGGTTTGTCACAGGAGCTCAGCTTCTGTATGGTGGCGATGCAGTGGTAAAAGTAGATGCCCATTCAAATGAAATGGTTGCAGGGTTGAATGCATCAGGCAATCTGCCGGTAAAAGTTGTCTATAAAGGTACGGCCAATTCTTCGGCTGAAGTTTCTGAAATTTTCCGTGCAGCCAACGGCGACACTCGTTGCATTGGCGTAATTACCTGGATGCACACTTTCTCTCCTGCCAAAATGTGGATTCATGGTTTAATGGATTTCAAAAAACCATTGTTGCACTTGCATACCCAGTATAACGAGGAAATTCCATGGAATGAAATCGATATGGATTTTATGAACCTAAACCAAAGTGCTCACGGTGATCGTGAATTTGGCCATATTACAAGCCGTTTACGGAAGCCTCGCAAGGTGGTTGTAGGCTATTGGAAAGATAAATCAACCCACGAGAAAATAGCTGGCTGGATGCGCGTTTGTGCCGCGTGGGCCGATGCTCAGGATTTGCGGATCATTCGTTTCGGCGACAACATGAACAATGTGGCTGTTACCGATGGCGATAAAGTGGAAGCAGAAATCCGTTTGGGTTATCATGTCGATAATGCACCTATTGCAAAGTTAGTCCCTTATGTTGAGGCGGTTACTGACGCTGAAATTGATGCTTTGGTTGGCGAATATGAAAGATTATATGATTTTGCCGACGATTGCAAAAAAGGTGCCGAGAAACACCAGTATGTGCGCGATGCTGCTGCACAGGAAATTGGTCTTCGCCGTTTTCTCGAAGAAAAGAAAGCCAACGCTTTTACTACCAGTTTCGATGAACTGGAAGGAATGAAGCAGTTAATGGGCTTTGCTTCACAACGTTTGATGGCCGAAGGTTATGGTTTTGGTGCCGAAGGCGACTGGAAAACAGCTGCTCTTGTTCGTACCATGTGGGTAATGGCTCAGGGACTTCCGGGCGGATGTTCTTTCCTGGAAGATTATACGTTGAATTTTGCAGGCGATAAGAGCTCGATCCTTCAGGCTCACATGCTCGAAATCAACCCCGAAATTGCAGCCAAGAAACCTCGGGTAGAAGTACATTACCTCGGTATTGGCGATTCAGGTACTTGTGCTCGCCTTGTATTCCAGGCTCACGAAGGAGATGGTGTGGCTGCAACCATTGTTGATATGGGGAACCGTTTCCGTATGATTGTGAATGAGGTTGAAGTGATCAAACCGAAAGCGTTGCCAAAACTTCCTGTTGCCTGTGCGTTGTGGATCCCGCAACCGAATTTTGAGGTTGGTGCTGGTGCATGGATCACTGCTGGTGGAACTCACCACTCCAGTTTTTCGTTCGCGGTTACCACCGAAATGATGGAAGATTATGCCGAAATCGCTGATATTGAAATGTTGATTATCGACAAGGATACCAACATCAGGGAATTCAGACAGACGATGCGCAATAATGAGGTGTATTACCTGTTGAATAAAGCACTCAGGTAATAAGCAATGTGTTGTGAATCCGGAGCTTCAATGATTATTTTGCAGTAGCTGGGTTCATATCAGAAAGGAAAAACAGAAAGATTTGTTAAATCAAAATAATCTAACTGAAAATTATGAATTGGAATTCACATGAATTTATTTGGCTCGACTGGACAATTATGGCAGTTGGGATATTGGCTGTTGTTTGGGCTGTATGGAGTTCGATACAGAAGCACAAACGTTCGCAACAGGGTGCCGACAGTCAAGACTACCTCTTCGGAAAAGGTGAGCCGTGGTATATCATTGGTGCGGCCATTTTTGCTGCAAACATTGGTTCCGAACACCTTGTAGGGCTTGCCGGTACAGGTGCAAAGGCTGGTGTCGGCATGGCGCACTGGGAAATGCAAGGTTGGATGATCCTTATCCTGGGATGGCTCTTTGTTCCGTTCTATCAACTTATGAATAATAAGTTGGGGAAAATCATTACCATGCCCGACTTCCTTAAAAACCGTTACACACCGGCTACGGGCTCGTGGCTGTCTATCATTACTCTGATCGCATATGTGTTAACCAAAGTGAGTGTGACAGCGTTTACTGGCGGTATCTTCATGGAAAGTCTTCTAGGCCTTCCTTTCTGGTACGGGGCCATCGGTTTGATTGTCTTAACGGGTATTTTTACTGTTTTGGGCGGTATGAAGGGTGTTATGACCCTGTCGGCCATTCAAACACCGATATTGATCATAGGTTCGTTCCTGGTTCTTTTCCTGGGATTGTCTGCGCTAGGAAGTGGCAATATTGCAGATGGTTGGAATGCTATGATTGAATACTCCAAAACGCTCAATGTGGGAGCTGACGGCATTGCTCATGGCACAAACCACATGTTTCACTTCGAAACAGGTGACCCAATGTATGATGACTATCCCGGTTTTTGGGTATTTATCGGAGCGACCATCATTGGTTTTTGGTATTGGGCTACCGACCAGCACATTGTACAACGTGTGCTTGGACAACGTAAAGGTGAACCGAATGACGAAGTGATGAAACGTGCTCGTAGAGGTACCATCGCTGCCGGTTATTTTAAATTGTTACCTGTATTTATGTTCCTGATTCCAGGTATGATTGCTGCGGCATTGGCGGCTCGTCCCGGCAGTGGCTTTACACTCGATAATCCGGATACCGCTTTTGGTTCCATGGTTAAGTTCGTATTGCCCGCAGGAGTGAAAGGTATCGTTACCATCGGCTTTATATCTGCATTGGTTGCTTCTTTGGCGGCATTCTTCAACTCGTGTGCTACACTTTTTACCGAAGATTTTTATAAACCAAATTTCAAAGGTAGAAGTGAAGAGAGATACGTTTTGGTTGGCCGTATTGCAACCGTGGTTGTCGTGATACTCGGTATTGGATGGATCCCTGTTATGATGAGTTTAGGCAGCCTTTATTCCTATCTGCAGGGCATTCAATCTTTGCTCGCTCCGGCAATGGTAGCTGTATTCGTCCTTGGCATTTTTTCCAAGAAAATTACGCCGAAAGCTGGTGAAGCAGGTTTGATCGTAGGATTTCTTGTTGGTATGGTGCGCTTGCTGACCAACATCTTTACCAATACCGGCAAAGATGTAATGACCGGCTGGCTCTGGGAAAATACAACCTGGTTTTGGCATACCAACTGGCTGATCTTTGAGATCTGGCTGCTTGTCTTTATCATGGGGGTCATGGTTGTCGTGTCGCTTTTTACACCAAAACCAACTGCTCAGCAGGTCGAATTTATCACTTTCACCGACGACTACAAGAAGCAAATGTGGAAGAGCTGGAACAAGTGGGATGTAATTGCTTCGTTAGGAGTGGTTGCCTGCTGTGTTGCCTTCTACATATATTTCTGGTAATTCATAAATTAATACGTCAGCTCTTTCAACGGGCTGACGTATTTTTAAATTTACACTATGCTTGAACAACTGAAAGAAGAAGTCTTTAAAGCCAATCTCGATTTGGTAAAACACGGCCTGGTTATTTTCACTTGGGGAAATGCCAGTGGAATTGACCGTGAAAAAGGGTTATTTGTCATTAAGCCCAGCGGTGTCGATTACGATGTGATGAAACCATCGGATATGGTGGTCGTTGATTTGAAGGGGAATGTGGTGGAAGGAAATTTGAAGCCTTCGTCTGATATGCCTACGCATCTTTTACTTTACCAACAATTTAAAGAGATTGGCGGGGTTGTCCATACCCATTCCACGTATGCAACCGCCTGGGCACAGGCTGGGATAGGTATTCCCAACATTGGCACTACTCATGCCGATTATTTTGCCGGTGAGATACCCTGTACCCGTAGAATGACCGATGAGGAAATTTTTTCGGCATATGAACTGGAAACTGGAAAGGTAATAGCCGAAACATTTAAAAATTTAAATCTGATGGAAATACCGGGTGTTCTGGTGAAAAACCACGGTCCTTTTTCATGGGGAAAAGATGCACATGATGCGGTTCACAATGCAGTGGTGATGGAACAGGTTGCGAAAATGGCTTCGATCTCATTTTCGGTTAATCCGGATTTGGTTATGAACCCAAGCCTGATCAAGAAGCATTATGAACGAAAACATGGTAAAAATGCCTATTACGGGCAGAAGTAAACTCGATACTGGATGCTGGATACTCGATACTGGATACTGGATACTGGATACTGGATACTGGATACTGGATACTGGATACTCGATATTGGATACTTGATTCTTGATATTTGATACTTGATTCTTTGTACATAGAACTTTGAACATGGAACTTTGAACTTTGAACATGGA
>DAOQAB010000058.1:0-23193 GCA_035353695.1 Prolixibacteraceae bacterium | reverse complement strand
TCAGCCCAATGAACTATCAAATCGTAAGTTTTCTGTAAGTTGATGCTACTTTTTGCACAGCCTCTTATTCACATTGAAACACTCCGTGGTTAACACTGAAAAGAAAAAAGTAAAAAAGAAAAGGGGAAAAAGTAAAAAGTCATTTTAAAATCGACCAACCTGACAATTGTCAAATTATTCTGTTTTAATTCTTATAATACAAATGGTTCTTCACTCTTTCTTTGAAACCTTGCTTGCTTGAATTATTTTTATTTTCAATAATAGTATTGCTTTTCCCATCGAAATAAATACGATATGATGCTGTTGGAATAATTGGAAACATACTTGCTTTGAAAAGTTTAATAGAAGTTGAAGGCGTTGGATTATACTGGTCCCTTCTTTGATTATCATAATAATAGAAGTAGGCATTTCTTCTTGAATAAAAATTGTAGATTGAGAAAGTCCATTCGACACGCCTTCCATGTTTGCTGGTTTTCTTATATTTCATTCCCAAATCCAAACGGTGATAATTGATCATACGTGCACTGTTCCTTTTTCCATAAATAAATGCAATTTCATTATTACAATCTAACTGTTGCCCGATAGCAGGTGTATATGGCAATCCAGTTTGATACACCCAGGTGGCATTTACCAAAAGCCGTTCGTTCAATTTCCTCCCAATGTTAACAGAAAAGTTGTGTGGACGGTCGAACTCATAAGGATATTCAGTGCCATTGTTGATTTCCGCAAATTGTCTTGTGGTTTTTGAGTAAGTATAACCTGCAAAACCAGTCCAATTCCCTTTTGGCTTTTTTACAAAAAATTCAACCCCCATTGAATGCCCTGAGCCGCCTGAAAGAATTTTCGACCGCCAACCGCCATCGCCCAATAAGCTGGTATAGCCTTCTCTATAGGTCGATAGGTTAGAAAGATCCTTTTGATAAACATCAATTTCAGATTGCAGTAACCCATTCATCCAGTTTGCCTTCCATCCCAACTGGCATTGTATGGAGTTGGCAGGCAAGATTTCTTTTCCAACAGGTATCCACATTTCACTGCTCATAAGTACTCCCGAAGTTAATAGCAAGTGTGCATTCTGGCCAATATCCTGATAGGAAAAATTCAATGTGTGATTCGAGGCTACATCCATATCTACCGAAACACGGGGTTCAATTTTCCATTTTGAACAATCGTAAGCTGAATAACGTATCGCTCTTAAACCAATGTCAACATGTAGAAAGCTCCAAAGAGACAGCGCATTCGAAAAATGTAATGCTAATTCTTTGGCAATAGTATTATTATCTTCGTATGTTATTGTTGAACTTGCATTTAAGACTTTATTAGGTATAAAATTAAGTAACGACACACTGCCTCCAAATTGTAACTTCCAGTTGTTTGATGGTTGCCAGTTCCAGTTAGAACGAACAGAGATGTCGGCAACAGAAGAAAGGTTTTCCCTTAATATTTCTTCATCGCTCCCTGTTGTTTTATTACTATATTTTTGAACGTATTTTAAGCGGTATCGTGAATAGGACAAGATATTTTCACTTGTAAGGTTTGAACTAACCACCCTGTTCCATCGTGCAGAAGCCAACCAGTTGCCCCAAACATGGATTTGACGGCTTTTATCTGTTTCTCCGGCAGAAGGTTTTGTCGTGTATTTTAGATAATCATCACCTTGGTAAAGATTAAGGTGATAGCTGTCTTTATTGTTTGGCCGCCACGAGAATTTTGCATTCACATCATGGAAACCAGAAAAAAGGTAATATGAATTTCCACTCCCCATAGCCGAAGCTAACAGAATTAATGCGTCGTACATGGTTTTACGTCCGGTAATAATGAAACTTGCTTTTTTATCCAGCAGTGGGCCTTCAACCACAAATGATGCATCAGTAACACCAAACGATAAAGAGCCTGTCGTTTTCGACTTATCACCCTCGCGTTGTGTAATATTGACAATTGAAGATAATTTGCCTCCGTATTTAGCAGGAAATCCCCCTTTGTACACTTCAAGATCGTTGATCATATCGGGATTAAAAACAGAAGTAAAGCCGCCAAGGTGGTTCACATATATTACTGGTACGCCATCGAATAAATAAAGGTTTTCACCAGGACTGCCACCACGTACCACAAGCTGACTACTACCTTCAAGGGTTGGTTGAATTCCCGGCATCAATTGTAAGGTTTTTAACACATCAGGTTTTGCTCCCATTGCTGGAATACTTTCCATCTCCGCTTTATTAAGCGTAACTGTACTAAATTGCTTAACCCTTTTATGCACAATGTTGACAGTGGCAATTTGCTCTTTACTCTCTTCCATCCAAACCCAAACAAGTGAATCATTCGAAGAAGGTATATGAACATCTTTCGATTGATAACCGATAAATGAAACCTGAACTGATTGCCCAAAAACATTCAGTGTGAAAAATCCTGTATTATTACTGATACTTCCTATTCCGGATTTTGGTTCCGATATGGTAGCACCGATTAATGCCTCGCCTGTATTTTTATCTTTGACAAAACCCGAAATCCGATTTTGGGCATTACTAATATTTACGGACAATATAAAAGCTAGGAATATTTGTTGTTTAATCTTCATAGGGTTCAGGTGTTATGGTGTCGGTTAAACAATATGAATAGCCAGCAACAATACCATAGCCATTTTCAACATTCGAGTATAATGGTATTGCATTTACACTTTGTCCTATACCATCGGCAGAATTGCCTATTTCATGCAGAATTAACTGCTTTTTGTAATTATAGTAGGATTCAGATACAGCGCGTAATTCAACAACTATTGGATATAAATCTTCGACATATCCTCCATTAACAGCACCGTGTTGACTTCCTGATGTGTAATTTATTTGCATTTTGTAGGTCGTTCCGGTAATCAAAATATTGCTAAACAAAGTCATATCAACTCCTTCGTTTAGTAAAACCGGATCAATAATATCAGGCATCCATAAACCATTATCCATATCTGCAATACATTCATATCCAAAATAATCACCTGCGATAGTATCCCATTCATAACATGTTTTTTGTTGGATAATATCTATCTCAAACCTTTGAATAATATCAGGGTTGTTTTTAAAAGTAATCTCAACAGCTGGGTAATAAGCCCCCTCCTCATCTTTGCCCGCTTTAGTTATGTGTTTTACATCAATTATATCAGGAACATTTGGTAATGAGTCTTTACATGTAACTGTTTCGAAATTAGGGATTTCTATTAAAAAAGTGTAAGTGGTTTGAGGTTTAACAATTGTTTTTGAGACATAATATCCATCATTTTGGTTGATAAGTGTTTCAATGAATTCATCGTTTGCAAAAACCCTGATTTCAGCATTATTTAAAAACTCAAAATCAGCATTTCCGATTTTTTTCGTGGTTGATAGCTGTACGCGAATCTTATCGCCTGCACGTAAAATTGAGTTAACAACAGGTTCCTGCTCAAAATCGGGAAATTCGGTTTGGACAATACTGTGACAGGAAACAAGTAATGCAAATACTCCAGAAATGAGAAATGAATTAAACTTCATGAGGTAAGGTTTAATTTTAAAATCGATAACAGAAGCCATATCTTGCATAAAATCCATCATGGAATTTAAAATACATATAACCTGCTTCCCCAAAAATCCCGAATTTTTTTGACAGGAAATATGTTAATCCTCCTGTTATCGAATAGTCGAAATAATTACCACGCGTTGGTAGGCTTGATAATGTTTTGGAGGAATTCAACTTTATAAATCCAACTCTTGCAGTTAGGAATAAATCGATACGGGTAATTGGGTTTTCAAAAAAAAGTGGAAGCAGATACAATTTACTGCAAACTCCATATTGCAAAGAATTTGCCATTCTATTTGTTGTTAAACTATCACTGTTATTTAATCTAACATTTATCCATTCATCATAGATTCCATATCCCATATATGCTCCCATGCCAGCACTATTAGTTATTATACAACTATATTCCAGTTGAGCATTATTAAAATTGCTATTAGGCAAGAGGTTATTCTCAATTTTATTATTAGAAAATGAGAGACTTATAAAATTTTTTTGGTTAATCTTTTCGATAGCATAACCATTCACGGAACTATAAATGGTTAAAATGAGAAAAGATAAGCGTTTGAAATTTAATTTTTTTTTCTGCATTGGATCATAAAATGATAACAAGCTGAGAAATTATTCTAAATAACGGCTCAGCTTGTTTGTTTGTCAGTATTAAAATCATTCACATGTCTCTACTATTGCATCTACTTCATAAGTGTCACAATAAATATTATATTTTGAGATTCCGGGTTCCATACCATTATCATTCATAATCCAACTTCCATTTTCTGAAACTGTTTGTTCGTATTTAGAAACAGATGCCCAATTATGATAGAATGAACTCGTTTTCGAAACTGAGAAGCTTGTTTCTCCACCACCTTCATTTGAATCTTGAAAATCAACATAATACCAATTTGTCTCAACATCGGCAAACATAACTCAATCACTTACCCAGAACCATATGCCCAATGTTCTTTTATAAGGCCTCGAAAGAAAATGATATGTAACTTCAGTCTGACCATAATTGGTAGAAACTTCGATTTCCACTTTAAGCCTTTCATCACCATTGGTGGATCTAAAAGGCTCAGTTGGTGTGCAATTTGAAGCTGTACTTTTTAAGCGAAAAAAATCATCTTCTCTTGATCGGAAACTGAATTTTACATCTTTTTTAAAGGAATCAAGATTATTCCCTTTCTTATAGAACAAATCTAAATTTTCAATACTACTTGACACTGTTCCTTCATTGAAGACTTTATAAATAGTTTCTCCAATTTGATACATGTTGTCTTTATTTTGAACATATCGATCTGCTCTATTATGAAATCTGATTTCTAATTCCAATTCACCATTATCATCTTCAATAAATTGCAAGTAATTACTATTTTTTTGTACAAATGCTTTAATCTCATTTGTTGTTTTAAAAGTTTTAAGATCAATTTTTCGATAAAGCTCTTCACTTATTCTCCCAAAAGAAGAAAATCCCATTCTGTATTCAAAGTTTTCTAATTTTTCTGGCGTCATTTGTACTGTTTCAGAAATTGCATCTAGAAAATCTTCGTTTGATGAAAACTTAGGTATAATATTACCCTTTGAAGAATTAGAATCATCTTTGCTGCATGAAAATGAAATTATTGATAAAAAAATAGAATTAGCGGTAATTTATTAATATCTAATCGCATATTAATTAGTTTTGTGGTTCAGGAGCGTCACCTCCTGAATCAGATTAATGTATATTAATTTGAAAACACTAAAGGCAGCATCTGTTTGGTTTTTTCCGGGCCGTGCTGCCTTTTCTTTCAGGCTGCAAGGCTGCACGATAACACCCGGGTTATACTCTCATAGGCTTAGTGTTTTTGTTGTATATCGTTTTTAATACACACGTTTGCATTATCATCGCTATTGTGTTTGATAAAACCTCCTGGTGAGTTCCTTTGTGAAAGTATCTTTGCTATCTCAGTAAGAGCAGAGCTCATTTTATGTATCGGGTTTTGTCTTTATTTGCAATAATAGTAATAATAAAAATAACTGCAAATTATATCATTGTTTTTTGTAAAAAAAATATTTGAATCAGAATATCTATGGATAGGAGAAAAAAAGATTCTACCTTTTATTCATTAATTCCGGAAACATCAAAAAGGTTACCCTGTTGAACAATTTTTTTTTAACTTTTTATCAAAAACGGATAAGAATGCCATTTTTAAATCGACCAACCTGACAATTGTCAAATTATTCTGTTTTTTTGTAAGTAACTTTAAGTGGAATTAAAAACCTACACTCTATGCGTGTTTTCAAATTTGGTGGTGCTTCGGTAAAAAATGCCGAAGGCGTTAAGAATCTGGCTTCCATTGTTTCGAAAAGTGATGGAAAGCTGGTGGTGGTGGTCTCTGCAATGGGAAAAATGACCAATGCTCTGGAAGATTTAATCCGCTGTTATTTTGCAAAAGATGACAAGAAATGGGAGAAGTTTGCTTTCATTAAGGATTACCACAACAGCATACTTGACGAACTTTTCGATAGCAGCGATGAAGTTTATTCGGATGTCGATTCCCTCTATTTTCATATTGAAGATCGTCTGGATCGAACGCCGTCCCTCGATTTTGATTTCGAATACGATCAGCTGATAGGGTATGGCGAGCTGATTTCGACCCGGATTGTCAGTGCCTATCTGAATAAAGTGGGGGTGAAAAATCAATGGGTGGATATCCGTTTCAACCTTAAAACCAACGATAAATGGCGCGATGCATCGGTCGATTGGAAACTTTCGGAAGAGTTGATTAAAAAGTCATTTTCTTTTGAGGAAGAGACCATTTACCTTACCCAGGGTTTTATTGGTGCCACACTTTCCGATCTGACCACTTCGTTGGGCCGTGAAGGCTCCGATTACACGGCCGCCATCCTGGGAAGTATTTTGAAAGCGGATAAAGTGGAGATCTGGAAGGATGTTCCCGGAATCCTGAATGCCGATCCGCAATATTTTACTAATCCGGTAAAGATTGATGAAATGAGCTATCGCGAGGCGGTTGAACTCACCTTCTTTGGGGCAAAAGTAATCCATCCAAAAACGATCAAGCCGCTTTATAACAGTAAAATACCGCTGCATGTGCGCTCTTTTCTCGATCCCGAAGCCAGTGGAACTATTATTGGACCCGAACAGGATAAAGAGTATCTGAACCCGGTTCCGGTTTTTGTGATGAAGATCAAACAGGTTTTAATTACCCTTACCCAACCCGATTTCTCGTTTATGGACGAAGAGAGCCTGGCCTGGGTTTTTGATATTTTTTCTGCCCTGAATATGAAAATCAACCTGATCCAGCTTTCTGCCCTGAATCTTTCGGTGTCGATTGATGTGCCGGAGCATGGGATACTCGAGCTGATTGAAACGTTATCGGAGCAATTTGAAGTGCGTTACAACGATGGCTTAAGCCTGATTACAATACGGCATTATACACCACAAGCGATTGAGAAAGAGATTGGCCATCGCAGGGTTTATGTGGAGCAGCGTACCCGGCGGATTGCCCGCTTTCTGGTGAAGCATGAATGGAAATAGATAATTGTCGGTATATTATCATGAAAAAGAAGTTATCCTGCAGAGGGTAACTTCTTTTTTTTATGAAAATGTCTTGATTATGGTTCGCGGTACACAATGGCATTGATGATCATTCCAGCACCCACGGAGGTGAAAATGATGTTGTCGCCACTTTTGATGGTGTGATTCTCCATTTTGTCCTTTTTAATCAGGTCGTACATGGTTGGAACGGTCGCTGACGAACTGTTACCCAGCCAGCTGATGGTCATTGGCATAATGTCGTCGGTAGAACCTTTCATTTTGTACAACTTCATAACCCGTTGGCAGATTGCTTCATCCATTTTTGCATTTGCCTGATGGATCAGAATTTTCCGGATATCGGCTAATTCCAGCCCGGCCTTGTCGATGGCTTCTTTGGCAATTGCTGGGACATTTTGAAGTGCATATACGTAAACTTTATGCCCCTGCATGTGCAGATATCGGGTTGGCTGATTGAATTCAGGATTGATCGAGGGATGCATTCCGATAATGTCGGCCCAATCAACGGCATCGGTTCTTTCGGCATGAGAAAGGATTCCAACCGGGGTTTCACTTTCAATGCCTTCCACGATAACTGCTCCGGCACCATCTGAAAAAATCATACTGTCACGGTCGAACGGATCGCTGGGGCGTGAGGTAATATCGGCGCCAATAACCAGACCCCTTTTATAGATACCTGCTTTGATAAACGCATTGGCAACAATCATCGCCTGTACCCAGCTTGGACAACCGGCAGTTACATCAAATGCGGTGATTGATGGCTTGACGATATTGAGCCGTTGCTTAACTCTGGAAGAAACATTGGGGACTAAAACGGTTTGTTTGGTCACAGGGTCCATGTCCCCAAAGTTATTTCCAACGATAATAAAATCGAGCGACTCGGGAGAAATGCCCGAACTTTCGAGAGCATCCTTCGCTGCAAATGTGGCCAGATCGGAAGTCACCTGATCGTTCGTAGCCCATCGCCTTTCTTTGATATCGGTTATTTCCTGGAATTTCTCGATGATCTCTTCGTTTGATTTGTCAAATAACTTTTGATCTTTAGAATCGTAAAACTGCTGGTTTACGAAATCTTCATTCTTGACAACTACCTCAGGTATATAACTTCCTGTAGCAACAATAATGGTGTAGAGTTCTTTTTTTAACATAAGGTGTTATATCACTTTTTATTATAAAATCTTTTTAGTTCAACCTTTTCCCCGTCGAAAACTGCGTAGGAGAAGAAATTGAACCATTCGCCCAGAATATAAAGTTTCGCTTCGGGTGAAATTTCCGTTTCGAGCATCACATGCCGGTGTCCGAAGATGAAATAGTCCACTTTATTATTGAGGCAATATTTCTTTGCAAACTGTACTGCGGATTCCTGATCGGTGTTTTGGCAATATTCGGGTTCTGTTCCTTTCGAGATCCGGCTTTTTTTAGCCCATTGATGCCCAAACCATAACGCAATGTTCGGATGGAGACGGGAGAACAGGAATTGGGCTGTTTTGCTGGTAAACAATCTTTTCAGGCGGAGGTATCCTTTTTCATTTGGGTCGAGGCCATCGCCATGTCCCAGAAAAAAGGTTTTGTTGTTTATGGTGCAGGTCAGGTTCTCGCGGTGAACGATTACCCCGGTTTCTGACGGGAGATAATCATAAACCCAGACGTCGTGATTGCCGGTGAAAAAATGGACCTTCACACCGTTGTCGGTCAGCTCGGCGATCTTTCCCAACGTTCTAACGAATCCTCGTGGTGCTACCTTTTTATATTCGTACCAAAAATCGAAGATGTCACCGAGCAAGTAGATTTCGGAGGCATCCTTTCCTGCTTCGTCCAACCAGCTTACAAATCGTTTTTCCCTCTCCGGATTATTGGTTAAAGCAGGTGCCCCAAGATGAACATCTGATACAAAATATGTTTTTTTATTAGCCAATATTAATTAAATCACAATTAGTCAATATATTAAAAAACAACATCCCATCGGGCGGTTTCTTTTTGTATATGAACAATTATTTCTTTAACGAGTTGTTCGTTTCCCCGTGTTTTTTTAAAAACGGGCGAAAGATAGAAAAAAACATACAACGACCTTCAAAAAGGCCATTTCATGACCAAAACAGGTAGAAAGTGTCGAATATTGAAATTGATCAGTTCAAAATTTCGCTCAATTTCCGATGAAGGCTGGGGCCGATCAGGTCCTTTGCGATGATTGCGCCATCTTTGTCGAGCAGGTAGTTTGAAGGGATTGTTGTGATGTTATAACTGTTCAGCGCATTGATGGAACCCTTCATGTCGCCCACATTGATCCAGTTCATCTGGTCGGTATCCATTACTTTCAGCCATGCCTGTCGCGAAGTGTCGATGCAGACCTGATAAATTTCAAATCCTTTGGAATGAAATTTCTGGTAATTTTCTTTCAATACCGGATTCATCATCCGGCTATTAGGATCGTAGCATGACCAAAATTGGATCAACACATAGTTACCTCTCAACGAAGAGAGTGGAATCCTTCTTCCTTCAGGATTCGGCAGGTTGATCTCGGGCGAATTGATGCCCTGGTTTTTGACAAGCTCCTGAAACTCGGAATTGACCGATTGTTTCATCATTTTTTTTGTGTCTTCGTAAAGCGTTTTAACATGTTCGGAATTGGGGTACATAGAATGCAGGGCCGATGCGGCAACCTTGATGGTTTGCAGATCCTGGATAATGTAGTTCCCATCATTGAATTTTTGGTAAATAGCCAAAATGGATGCCATTGAAAAGGGGTTCTCGAGAATGAATTTTTTTGAAAAGTTCTGTTGCTGCCTGTATACGTTGTTCATTTCGGAGAGCAACCGTTCTTTCTTTTCCTCAAAGTTTGAACTGCCGGCATTGAGGTTTAAAACCGATCGGATTGAGTCGATCCGGGTATTTGTTTTTAAGAGTTGCTGGTTTAGTTCCTTAACTTTTTGTGAACCATACGATCCGCTAACGGTGTAGTCGTTGGCAAAGTTGAGAAAGTCGGCTGAGAAAGTCACTTTTTCGGCCGAATCGAGTAACAGGGTAATGAATTTGCGATCATTCAGCTTGAGCAGAAAAAAGGTGGGTTCATGGATAATACCCTTCATTCTGAAATTTCCACGGCTGTCGATTCGGGATGAATCGAAAGGGGTTGTTCCTTCTACCTCAAGTTTTTCGAGATAGATCATTTTGCTCATCGAATTGGTAATTGTACCTTTAATTTCAACCTGAGCCGATTTTGAACAGGAGAAAAGCACAACGGAAATTAACAGAATAGCAACTTTTGGCTTCACGATATACTGATTTGATTTTTTGCTAAGATAACAAATTCACCTTTTAGCGAATCGGTTATAACAATTTTTAAGGTTTGATGGAAAATGGATTAAACAAAATAAGTAATTTTACAACCGACTAAAATGAAAAGGTATTGAAAATTCATGACGATATTGACTTATTCGATGCAGTAAATCCGGTAATTACGATTGGAACCTTCGATGGTGTTCATTTGGGGCATCGGAAAGTAATTGACCAACTGAACCGGATTGCTGATTCGGTGGGCGGCGAGAGTGTGGTTTTTACATTCTATCCCCATCCGCGGCTGGTTGTTTCGGCCAGTGAGTCAAATCTGCGGCTCTTATCATCCTTTGCCGAAAAGGCCAGTTTGCTCGAAAAAGCCGGGGTCGATCATTTGGTTGTCTACCCGTTTACGATCGATTTTGCTGAGTTGACCTACGATCAGTTTATTAAAAGAATCCTGATCGATAAGCTACATTTGCACACACTGGTTCTGGGTCACGACCACCGATTGGGTAAGAATCGGGAAGGAACTTACGACAATGTGGTTTCGTTGGCACAGACACTCTCTTTTGGGGTCGAAAAAATTGATACGTTTCTGGTCGATCAGGTTGATATTAGCTCTTCAAAAATCCGTACCGCTTTACAAAAAGGTGACGTTGAAAAGGCAACCCGTTATTTGGGCTATCCCTATTCGCTGAAGGGAACCGTGGTTGAAGGGAATAAAATTGGCCGTCAGATGGGTTTTCCCACAGCCAATCTGGTTTCGGGCGATCCCTTTAAACTCATCCCTCTTGAAGGGGTTTATGCGGTGACTGTGTTGGTCGATGGGGTATTCTACAGAGGAATGTTGAATATCGGATTCAGGCCAACCCTTGAAATGAATGCTGATCACCGGACGATTGAGGTGAACATCTTCGATTTCGATCAGGATATTTACCAAAAAGAGATAACCCTCTTCTTTCATTATAAAATACGGTCCGAGCAAAAGTTCGAGAGTATCGAAAAGTTAAAGCTTCAGCTGATTCAGGATCGCGACCACATAATGAAAATGCTCACCCTTTGAATGTTCCAAAATCTTTTCCCGTTGGGTGTTTTTTGTAAGGCGATCCAATATCTTTTGGGGAAATGAGGTTGTTGCATTATCTTTGTCGTTCTTTAAAATCAAGATATTAATACTGAAAATAAATGGAATATAAAGTTGCTGATATTAATTTGGCTGAATTTGGAAGGAAAGAAATCGAAATAGCCGAGAAAGAGATGCCGGGATTAATGGCATTGCGTAAAAAATTTGGTGCGTCGAAACCTTTGAAAGGAGCCCGTATTATGGGTTCTTTGCACATGACCATCCAAACAGCCGTTTTGATTGAGACGTTGGTTGAACTGGGAGCGAAAGTCCGTTGGGCTAGTTGCAATATATTTTCGACACAGGATCATGCCGCCGCCGCTATTGCCGCTGCCGGGGTACCTGTTTTTGCCTGGAAAGGCGAAAACCTGGCCGAATATTGGTGGTGCACCGAAAAGGCGCTCGATTTTGGCGAAGGATTAGGCCCAACCCTGATTGTTGACGATGGTGGCGATGCAACCATGATGATCCACATCGGTTATGCCGCTGAAAATGATTCTTCGGTTCTCGATGTTCAAACCGAGGCACTCGACGAGATTGAGCTATATGCTTGTCTCCGGAAAGAGCTGGCCCGCAACTCCAATCGTTGGCACAACGTAGCTGCCGAAGTTAAAGGTGTTTCAGAAGAGACCACCACAGGTGTTCATCGTTTATACCAGATGATGGAAGAAGGAAAATTGCTCTTCCCGGCTATCAATGTGAACGACTCGGTAACCAAATCGAAATTCGACAACCTTTACGGATGCCGCGAATCGCTGGCTGATGGAATCAAGAGGGCAACTGATGTGATGATTGCCGGTAAAGTAGTGGTTGTGGCTGGTTATGGCGATGTAGGCAAGGGATGTGCCCGTTCGATGCGTGGATATGGCGCCCGGGTTATTGTTACCGAAATCGATCCAATCTGTGCCCTTCAGGCTGCCATGGAAGGATTTGAAGTGAAACCTATGGATGAAGCGGTAAGTGAGGGGAATATTTTTGTTACGACAACCGGAAACAGGGACATTATCACCGGGGAACACATGGCTGCCATGAAAGATCAATCCATTGTGTGCAATATTGGCCATTTTGATAACGAAATTCAGGTGAGCCGTTTGGAAAAATGGAACGGGATCAAGAAAGTAAATATCAAACCTCAGGTCGATAAATACATCTATGAAGATGGACATTGCATCTATCTACTGGCCGAAGGACGTTTGGTGAACCTCGGTTGTGCCACCGGCCATCCTTCGTTTGTAATGAGTAACTCCTTTACCAACCAGACTCTTGCGCAAATCGATCTTTATACCAATGAACACGAGGTGAAAGTATATCGTTTGCCAAAGAAACTGGATGAAGAAGTGGCCAGGTTACATTTGGAGCAAATTGGTGTAAAATTAACAACTCTTACACCGGAACAGGCAAACTACATTGGGGTGCCGGTCGAAGGACCATTCAAACCCGAACATTACAGGTACTAGAATTTGTTTAAATATCAGAAAAGAGCCGGTAATCCCGGCTTTTTTTTGCATTAATTCCGCACAAACAATTTGTTGTTCAGAACCGAGGCTGAGTAGCTTTTCAGCGGATAGAGTGCCGTGCCGGAAACCGGATATCCGGTGGAAAATTCATATTTCGTATGGCAACAGGGGCATTCCCCAAAAATACTGTTCCCTTCGTTTTCAACCGAACAGGTGTCGCTTACTTCGAGAGTACAGGCCGCATCGTATGCGTAGTAGACTGAATTGTCGGGTGTCATGAAGTCGTAATAGCTGCAATATACAATGACTCCGGCATAACCTTCGTTTGGATAAATCATCGAATATCCAGGAGTTGTAAGGTTGTTGTTGATGGTAAGATCGATCGAGAAATTCACATAAGCATACGGAATGTATTCTTCACGTTTTTCTCCGCAGGAAAAAGTGAAAAGAAGCAGGGTGAAAAGCAAAAAAGAAAATAGAGAGCGAAATGATGAGTAAGTCCTCATTTTTGTTTAATTTTAAGAGCGGTTACAAAACTAATTTTTTATCCGTTAAAAATGGACGATTTAATACCACTTATAATAGTAATTCTCATCTCCATTGCAGGTGCTTTAACCCGCAAGAAGAAACCGGTTCCAGGTAATAGAACGCGTGTGCCTGATCAAAAAGTACATTCGGGTGACGATCTTTTTAGCTGGCTCGAAAAATTATCGGTTGATGATAAGGAGGAGGAAGTGTTGCCGAAACAGGTTGCCGTCCCGGTGTCGAAAAACCCGGTGCCGAACCCAAAGGTTACCTTACCTTCCGATCAGGTTGGATCAAACCCCGCGAATGAAATTGTTCCCAATGTTTATTCAAAATACAGTGGGTTTATTTCACCGGAAGAGAGAGAGGCGCTGATGTCGAAAGAAGGAATTTCAACCGTGCCGAAAAAAAAGACGACCGAAGGAATGTTGATTCAGCTAAATACTTTTGAAGATGAAGAGGTTGCTGATCGGCCTAAGTTTGAAATCGATATGAGGAAGGCTGTGGTCTACAGCGAAATTCTGAATCGGAAGTACATCTGATAACCTGTTAAAAAACACCCGGATATAATGTTTAGAATTTGAAGGAAGAAACAAGATATTAAAAAATTAGTTATTTTTGTTGAAGACTTGGAGTTCTGGTTCGTGAACCAGAATTCTATTTTTTTTATCCATATTAAAAAAAATAAAAAATAAATATGACTGCAGTAACTTATATGACCGCTGAGGGTTTATCCAAATTGAAGAAGGAACTTGAAAAACTTGTAAAAGTGGAACGCCCTGCAATTTCAAAACAAATTGGTGAAGCTATCGAGAAAGGCGACATTTCGGAAAATGCTGAGTACGATGCAGCCAAAGATGCTCAGGGAATGCTGGAAGCAAGAATCGCTTTGCTGCAATCTCAAATTGCTGTTGCACGCATTATTGATGAAACGAAGATTGATACTTCGGTTGTGCAGATTATGAACGTTGTGACCATTAAGAATTCAAAAACCGGCGCTGTGATGAAGTATACCATTGTTTCGGAACATGAAGCAGATTTGAAGGCCGGAAAAATATCGATCAAAACCCCAATTGCCAAAGGTTTGCTTGGCAAAAAAGTGGGCGACTCGGTTGAAATTAGTGTTCCGTCGGGGACAATTCCTTTCGAAATTATTGACATATCTCTTTAGTTTTAGTATTATGTCTTCAATATTTACCAAAATCGTTAACGGTGAAATTCCATCGTATAAGGTTGCCGAGAATGAGTATTTTTATGCTTTTCTCGACATTAATCCACTCGCCAAGGGACATACCCTGGTCATTCCCAAAAAAGAGGTCGATTATCTTTTCGACCTTGATGATGAAACCTATCTTGGGTTGCTGGCTTTTGCCAAAAAGTTGGCCATTGCGATAAAAAAAGCATTTCCATGCCAAAAGGTTGGCCTTGCCGTATTGGGGCTGGAGGTTCCACATGCCCATGTCCATTTGGTGCCCATGCAAACCGAAAGGGATATCAACTTTGCCAATGCCAAAATGAAATACACGCACGAAGAATTTGAAGAGATCAGAAGGTTAATCATTGAACAGCTGAGTTAACTTATTGTCTAGCTACGAGATGTAAAAGGGGAGAATTGATCAGGTTTTCCCCTTTTGTGTCTCTTCTATTTTGATCTCAATTTTTAACCCAAAGTGGATTGTATTTTCTGGTAAAAAAATATAATTTGCTGTTTGTTCGTTAGAAGAAAGATTTTTGGAACCAGGGATGATAAAGGAGTCAAAAAAATTGTTTCTTTTATAGAAGAACATGTTCTTGTTGTAGTCATAACTAAGGAAGTACTCAAATGAAAATTTTTTCAACATCCGTTATTGCTGAAATAGACCGGTATACCATCGAAAATGAGCCTATCGCCGATATTGATTTGATGGAACGGGCCTCGAAGGCTGTTTTTAGTTATATCATTGAGAAAACCGTTTTGCATGGAAAGGTCATGGTTTTTTGTGGCCCGGGAAACAACGGCGGCGATGGATTGGCTGTAGCCCGAATGCTGGCAGAAGCAGATACCCGTTTTTCGGTCGAAGTTTATCTTTTCCCTTTTGGAAAGGATTTGACAGCCTCGGCCAGGATCAATCTGGAAAGGTTGCGGGAAAATGAAAAAGTACCGGTTTATTTAACCGAGACAATTGAATATTTTCCGGTAATTCCCTGCGATGCCCTTGTTATCGATGCGTTGTTCGGGTCGGGAGTGAACCGTCCGTTGTCGGGGTTGGCTGCACTGGTGGTGGAACGTATAAACCGTTCGTTTGCTTATGTATTATCGATCGATATGCCATCGGGGTTGTTGGGCGAAGATAACCGGCAAAACTTCCCCGAAAATATTATTCATTCCCGGAAAACGTTGACCTTTCAGTTTCCGAAACTAAGCTTTCTCCTTCCGGAAAATGAAGCATTTATTGGTGATTTTGAGGTGCTTGATATTGGCCTTCATCCGGATGCGATTCATAAAATTGCCTCTCCCCATTATTTTATCGACCCGGAAGAGATAACCATGAGGATTTCTCACCGGAAAAAGTATTCGCATAAAGGACATTTTGGGCACGCGTTGCTTATTGCTGGCTCTTATGGGAAGATGGGTGCCGCCATACTGGCGTCGAAAGCTTGTCTGCGCTCTGGTGCCGGGTTACTTACGGTTCATGTGCCGCATGGAACTTACCCTGTTGTTCAAACAGCGGTTCCGGAAGCCATGTGCGAAATTGATGACTCTGATTTAATGTTCACCGGGACGATTGACCTGGAAAAATATTCAGCCGTTGCAATTGGCCCGGCTATTGGGCAAAAAGTGAATACCCAGCGGGGTTTTCACCGTTTGATCAATGAGATCAAGGTTCCTCTGATTGTTGATGCCGATGGGATCAATGTGTTGGGAATTAATCCAGAATGGCTTAACGAACTGCCCGAGGGTACCATTTTGACACCCCATCCGAAGGAATTTAGCCGTGTAGCCGGTGAATTTGAAACAGGGTTTGAACGGGTGGAACAAGCCGTTGAGTTGGCTAAAAAATTCAAAATTTACATTGTTTTAAAAGGAGCCCATACGGCCATTGCTTGTCCAACCGGTGATGTGTGGTTTAACTCAACCGGTAATCCGGGTATGGCAACTGCCGGAAGTGGCGATGTGCTGACCGGAATCATTCTTGCCTTGCTGGCTCAGAGCTACTCTCCGAAGGATGCAGCGATCATCGGTGTGTATATTCATGGGCTGGCTGGCGATCGGGCGAAAAAACACCAGGGAGAAGTTGCCCTTATTGCTTCCGATATTATTGAAAATCTGGGGGGAGCTTTTAACCAGATATATGAATTGGGGCTCACGACCTAAAATGAAATAGCTTCGTTAATTATAACCTGAAAATAAAAAAAAGAAAGATGAAGATTCGCTTACTGGTAATCGTGGTGTTTGTTTTTTTTGCTCAAATAGGTTGGGCATCGGATCAGAAAGAAAAGAAGAATGATGACAAAGCTGGAAATACGCTGAATGTCAACGATGGTGTTGTATATGCTTTGCCCCGCACGGTGTTTCTTATTCATGTCAGATTGGTGAAAGAGAGTTATATTCCAGGGCCTTATGCACCGTATGCCGAAAAATATCTTGGGTATAGCAATGTGAGCACCGTCGCTTCTGATCGCTGGAAGATTGTCGGTATTCAGGTTCAAAGTTCCGGTGAAGCAGATCCCGGCGCTGTTTTTAAAACCATCGGGGCTGAGGCCTCCCTGGTCTCCCTGCTCCCCGACGGAACCATTGCAGGATTGAATGCCCAATCGGTAAGTGAGGATGCGAAAGAAATTGTTGGAAGTGAATTTATCGATCATTCAGAAATACCCTTCATCGTTTTCCCTGATCAATCTTCCGATGACCAGTACGATACCGAAGTAAATACAGAAACTGGCGATGAAAAATTTAAACTGAAGACAGGTGATGTAAAAGCCCGTGAAGCGGCCGATTACCTGTACAAACTTCGTAAAAAAAGAGCCTTCACAACATTGAACCCTTCCGATGGAGTGCCTGAAGATGGTAAAGGGTATGAGGTGTTTGTACAACAAGTTGAAAAACTGGAGAGAGAGTATGTCTCGCTTTTTTTGGGTAAGAATTTCAGATCGGAGCATGAATATGCGTTCAGTTATGCCCCCGGAAATGAGAATGTAAAAAATGAAGTGTTGTTCCGTTTCTCGGATGAAAAGGGAATTTTGCCCAAAACCGATATTTCGGGGAAACCCGTTTCGATTGAGATGGTCAAGGATCAGAAACAAACTTCGTCGATCGAAAGCATTACCGCTTCAACCCAGCCCAATTCAAGCCGGAGTGGGTTATACTACCGGATTCCGGTAAATTCTTCCATCACGATTTCAGAGGGGATTAATACCCTCTATTCAGGAAGAGCCGCTGTGGCTCAGTTCGGGTTGATTTTGCCACTCCCGGAGAATTTAATTAAGGAAGATTGTTCCGTCTACTTTGATCCGGTTACAGGCAGTGTGAAAAACATCCTGAACAGAAAATAAAACGAGATATTTTGATCAGAGTTTAATCTTCAGGTACATACAAAATGACCGGGGCAATGTGTTGATTTCAAAAAACAGGTTATTGGTGTCGTTCGATTGAGCTCCGGGCATATCTGATTTCAGGTTGAAAGAGTTCAGGTTTTCGTAATCGAAGACATTTAAAAGGGAGAAGCCGGTTTCTAACTCCGTTTTTTTGATGGTTGTTCTGAAGTTCATTCCAAGGTCGAACCGGTTGTACGGTTTTGCCGAAGGCAGATTTTTCTTTTCAGGAGGAACGATGTCTTCAAATCCGTGCTGGGACTTTCCGCTGCAATAAATGTAGGAGGCCGAAAAAGTGAATTTATTACATTGATAAACAGAGGCTAATTTGATTTCGTGCTTGTAGCTGTTGAGGGAGTTTATGTATCTGTCGCCATAAATCTGAGGTATTTTTCTCATGCTTTCGTTTAGTGAATAAGATATCCAGGATGAGAATTTCCGCAGCGACAACTGATTGTAGACAGAGAACCCTCTGGCATAACCATTGCCGGTGTAATAGCCCGACCCGATTCTTCCCGTTAATCCCATATCTGGAGACACACTGTTTTTGTCGATGTTTTCGGGTACATATTCCGAAATGTGCTGGTTCCTTTTCAGGTAAGCTTCAGCTGTGATCTGATATTTGGGGCGGTTGAAGCTAATGCTTGTTGATAGTTGATTGGAACTGGCCACCGGGATTTGTTTATCGTCTGCAAGGGTAAAAAAGCTTTTGTTCGTATAGTCGGCGTAGACGATCGGTATTTGTGAGATAAACTGATAAGTGCGCCCCATGTTTATTGCGGCAGAAAGTGATGGGTTTATTAATGCAGTTGCCGATAAATTGGGCGACACAAACATTCTCCCCGACCAATACGAATAGGTTGTCCTTAGTCCAACATCCGAAACCAGAAAGGTTCCAATGTTGAATTTATCCTGTGCAAACAGATAGGGTAATGTGTTGTTATTTTTTGTGTTGTATTCCAGTGTGTCGTTTTTGGAGAATTGCTGTTCGATGAGGTAGTAGTCGTTGCCAATCCCAACCTTCAGCTGATGGTTGCTTTTGGTTTTGTATGAATTCACATTCTTTATTGAATAGTCCCAAAGCTGGCTGTTGGTTTGGTTTCCAATTCTCGAAATGGTTTGTTCCTGGCTTTTTTTGAGGATCAGGTCGTTGTTGCTAATTTTGAAATTCGATGAAATTCCGACCATTATTTCGGAGGAAAAATTCTTATGCCACAGTTGGTTGAAATAGATGGACGAGCCTTTGTTTCCCCAACGCTGGTCTAAGCTGTTTGCTGAAGGTACATCCTGAAGGGTGGTGTCGGGTTGGTAAAGGGTTTTGTCGTAACTCTGGTAAAGGTTCAGGTAGTAACTGCTTTTCTCGTTGATCGATCCTGAAAATTTGAGTTGGGCATCGCCAAAAAGGTAGTCTGTCTTAAATTTATCGGTTGAAATGGGTACGGTGGTGTGATAGTCTGGAATATAAACCGTTGTGTTGTTTTTTTGCTTGAAGAACATGGTGTTCTCAGGATTTCGGTACATTCCTCTTATTGCCAGTACGAGGGTATTATTGGCGCCGGCAGGTGTTTCAAAAATAGCATTCAGGGTAAGATTGTTAATTTCGCCAGTTAACGATGGCTTTATTTGGTTCCCTTTTTTTCCGGTAATTTTAATCATGCCCGATTCGGAACTGATCAGATCGGAACTGGGTACTCCTTTGTAAATTTCAATGTCTTTTATACTTAACGGGTTTATCATCCCGATGTTTCCGTAGAAATGGTTGGTGTTGAATAGTCGGATCCCGTCAAATTCGATGGTAATATTGTCGGAAGAACCACCCCAGATCGAAATTCCGGAGTTGTTTCCCGAAACCTGACTGATACCAGGCATCAGTGTCAAAAAGCGGAAAAGTGAATTGTCGCCAATGCCTGGTATATAGTGGGCAACCTGGGCATTCATTTTAATCTTCCCGGTTTCCCGGCCAACAATGGGTTGTTCGGCTATGGTGTTTTTCTTGACGGTGATTTCATTGATTTTTGTTGAGTTGGGCTCAAGAAAAAACTCCTGTTTTACTATTCCTGAGCGGGAAGGGATAATTGTATCTACGGTGCCGTATCCCAGGTAGGAGATAGCCACCTTGAATGAGTCTGAAAACTCTTCACGGTATGAAAAGCTGCCTCTTTCGTCGCTGTAAAGATATTTGTTGTTAATACATAAAAGGGAATAGGGAAGTGGTTCATAGGTGGAAAGGTCGTATATCGTTCCTGAAAAGAAAAGGGGATCAACCGGATCTGTTTTTTTTTCAGGAGCCGGAAATATGAGATAAACCTGATTGGTCCGTTCGTATCGCAACGGGATTTTCCGCAGGAGGTATGAAAGGGCTTCATCGAAAGTGGCGAAGTCCTTGTGAACCGTAACGGAGTATTTTGAAACCAGATCGTTGTCGAACGATATACTGATTCCTGACCGGCTACTCAAATCTAAAAGGACCTTGTTGAGCGGTTGTTTTTTTACATCGATTCCGATGTTCTGTCCCAACAGGTTTAGGGAGTATGCGGTGAAGAAGCATGTAAGAAGTATCGTTAAATAAAATTTCAAAAGTTGTTGTTGTTAGTAATTAAGAATTCATTCTCCTTAACCGTCTGGTATTTATAACCGAAGGGACGACAAACAATGTCCAGCACATTTTCGATGGATGATTTTGGGAAAACACCCGAATATGATTTCTGAATATTGCCGCGATATTCGATCTTTACATTATACTGCCGTTCGATTTCTTTGAAAACATAGCTCAAAGGTACTGCGTTAAAAGCAAATGAATTGTTAATCCAGGAAAGTTCTTTTACCGGATCAATGTTTTTTAATATTTCCACCTGATCATCATGCCGGTTAAATTTCTGATTAGGGCTTAAGATCACTTCTTCTTCGTTCGATGCATTGACACGAACTCTGCCGGTGATGCAAGCCACCATGTACAGATCGTCGCGGTCGTACACATTGAAACTTGTTCCAAGAACCGTAACGATGCCCCTGGTTGTTTTAACCGAGAACTTATTCCCTTTTTTTACATTAAAAAAGGCTTCCCCGTTCAGGCAAACTTCCCTTTTTTTTGCCCAACTGAATTTGTGATATGATATTTTGGAGCCGGCATTCAAATCGACTTCCGATCCATCGGGGAGCTGTACTTTCTGATGGGCACCATACACGGTTTGAACCGTGGTGGTTGAAAATTTCATGATCGAGAAGATTGAGAAAATCAGCAAAATGGAAGCAGCTGCCGAGAAGCTGATTATCCGTACGAACCTTCGGTTTTCGGTAGGTTTATCAATTTTTCGTTCCAGGTTGTTCCAATAAGAATCTTTCGATTTCTCCCATGGGATTTTCAATCCGGGATAGATTGCCTGGAGTTGTTTGTCCTCATCTTCAAGGAAGCGGGCAAATACCTCATTTGAATTATTCATTTTTCCCATCTCTGTAAATACTTAAATTTTTCTTTAAAAGACTTAATGCGGTTCCAATCCTTTTTTCAACGGCTTTCGTGCCAATATCCAATCTTTCAGCTATTTCTTTGTATGCAAGTCCTTCGATGCGGCTCATTAAAAAAGCGGTTCTCGACGATTCCGACATTTCAGCGAGCGATACTTCCAATAGGTTGTTCAATTCATTGAAATAGATTTCATCGACGGGAGTAACGGAATACTGCTCCAACTCTGTTTTCTGTTTCTTTTCAAACCGGACTTTTACCTTGTCGTGGCGGCACTTGCTAATGTAAAGATTTGAAGCAATGGTGTATAAATAGCCTTTTAACGTTTCGGGCTGTATATTGTCCCTGTTTTCCCATAGCTTCATAAATACATCCTGGGCAATGTCGCCGGCGAGCTCCGTATCACCACACTTATAATAGATGAATGATCTTAAGTCGTCGAAATAAAGATCAAAACACTTTTTGAACTCAATTTTGTTCATCACCTAATTTTATCCTCTTTTTACCAAAATTACGCAATTGAGTCAACGAACCCTACTTCATGTGGTTTAAAAATGTTGGTGGGGGTAAGGTCTTTTCATTCGTAATAAAATCAATTCAGCTGATATTGGAGAAATGAGATTTCTGTCTGCTTTGATTTTTTTCTGTTGTTTTTCTTGTGCTTTGTTTGGCCAGGAAAAACTTCAATTATCAGGCCGTGTCACCGAGGCCATGTCGGGGAAACCTTTGCCTGGAGCAACAGTCATCGTGAAGGGCGCTGCTTCGGGTTGTATAACCACTCCCAATGGGAATTTCAGATTAAGTATACCTGCTGAAAATTCAATCATTCAGTTTAGTTTTATCGGCTTTGAAACCAAAGAGATCAATTCGTCCGATATGGATATTCATGAGCCGTTGAATGTGGCTTTGGAACGTAATCAGAAGGAGTTTACCGAAAGAGAGGTTGCTTCAGGAACCGATAAAACCATTCGTTTGTCTGATTCTGATATTAGTTTGATAGCTGTTTCACCTGGTTTTATGGAGAAGTTGGCATCGATTGGCGATGCCGATGTCATGCGTTCTGCCCAGCTTGTCCCTGGCATGGGCATTGGAAGCGAATTTTCATCCGGGCTTTTTGTAAAGGGCGGAACACCAGATCAAACGATGGTTTTGTATAATGGAATCCCGGTGTATCATTGCGGCCATTTGGTTGGTTTTTTCAGTTCCTTTAATCCAAATTCCCTTAGCGATGTGAAAATTTATAGCGGAAGTCTCCCTGCAAAATACGGAGGCAGTAACTCGGGCATCATCGATTTGCAAGGAAAACACGACCGAATTGAACATTTGGTCTGGAATGCCAATGCAAACCTGTTTAGCGTGGATGGAGATATCGAGGTGCCCTTGTTGAACGATCGACTGGTTTTTGAAATGGCCGGACGAAGATCATTTACCGACTATGTGAAAAGTGGGTTGTTTGGAACTATTTTTTCAGTCAATGATGAACTCGATGGTAAAACGGAGTCAATGGGACAGGTCACTTTGTCTGACGATCCGACCTATTATTATTACGATCTGAATTCAAGGCTTACCTGGTTTGCTTCTCAAAAAGATGAATTGAACCTGACTTTTTTTCGGAATAAGGATGTTTTTAACAACACGACCGAGAGCAAATTTGAAGGGATGAAAATGGGTACGCAACGAAGAA
>DAOQAB010000057.1:1479-23244 GCA_035353695.1 Prolixibacteraceae bacterium | reverse complement strand
TTTGTTTTTCTATCTATTAAAACAATAAACTTAAAATTAACGCACCAGCAGTGATCTGAAAAGATAGACTTTACTAACCAAGTATCAAGTCCCGCTGAGGCGGGACTTTTTATTTAAATTATAAGCTTTCCCCAAAATCAGCTTTGAATTTGGTAACCAGTTTTTGTGGCCAGTCGCTGGTTGGGGCTAATCGTCCCATGAAGAAACGAAGGACTTTGGGCTCGTCGACAAACTTCAGCCCACCAACTAGTTCTCGGTTTTCGTATAACCATTTTACCCGGTCGATGATGAACATGGTTTGTGAAAGTGTGAAAACCCTGCGGGGAAATGCCAACCGAAGCAGTTCCACATCGGCTAAAATGTCGTTTCCATCTTTGTCGCGAACACTCGAGATGGTACCACGCTCCATTCCACGGCAGCCTGAAATAATGTAAAGAGCTGCGGCTAAGGATCCTGCTGGATATTCGCTTTGTGGAACCTGTGGAAGAAAGCCTTTGGCATCGAGGTGGCATCCAAGTGCTCCGCCCGGAGTAATAACCGGGATTCCGGCTTTGTCGAGTTCGTTTACCGCATAGCTGATGAAGGATGGTGATTGTGAAATGACCGTTTCGTCGGTTGTTTCGATCAAACCAACAGCCATGGCTTCAATTTCGCGGACTGACATACCACCATAGGTTACAAAACCTTCGTATAGTACCACAAGATCGCGCATCCGGAGCATCAATTCCTTGCTATCGGTGCAGATGCCACCGCCACGGGTTGAGCTTACTTTGCGGCTCGAGAAATAGACAACGTCGGCAAAGCTGCACATTAATAGGAGGATATCTTTGATTGGAGTGTTTTTAAATTCCTCTTCCCGTTGTTTGATGAAGTAGGCGTTTTCGCCAATCAAGCTGGCATCGAGGACAAACATGATTCCGTTTTCCTCGGCAACTTTTTTTACGTCGCGCATATTCTGTATCGAAAATGGCTGTCCGCCAATCAGATTGGTCGATGCTTCCATTCGGATAAAAGCGATGTGTTCGGCGCCATATTCTTTCACTACCGCTTTCAGCTTGTCGATGTCGATGTTGCCTTTGAACGGATGGTTGCTTTTAATTTTTAGTGCCTCATCGGTGTAAATCTCAAGTACCTTGCCACCGTTTAATTCCATGTGTTCCTTGGTGGTGGTGAAGTGGTAATTCATGGGAATTACATCCCCTTTTTTGATGAAGGCCTGTGAAATGATGTTTTCGCAGGCACGTCCCTGGTGGGCAGGTAACACGTATTCTTTTCCAAAAACTTCGCGAACAGCAGCTTCCATCCGGTAAAAACTTTGAGAACCGGCATACGCATCGTCGGCATGAAGCATTGACGAAACCTGATTGTCGCTCATGGCGTTAGTTCCACTATCGGTAAGCATATCTAAAAAGATATCTTTTGTGGAAAGCTGGAAGGTGTTATATCCTCCTTTTTCGATAGCAGCAAGTCGTTCGTCGATTGGTTTGAGGTTCAATTTTTGAACAATTCTCACTTTGTGTAGTTCAACAGGAATTTGAATCCCGCTATATAATTTTACAGTGGTTTGGTCTGTATTTTCCATTTGATAGATTAATTAGATTGATAAATTATAAGTTATTTTGTTTTTATTCTTTCAAATTAAAATAAAATCACCTTCAAAAATATCAAAAAAAATGAGAGTAGGTTCTTCTGGTATAGGTATTGTACAATTATTTTTAGTAATCGAAGATGAATTTTTTGGGGATTCGGGTGTTTTATGTGGTGAAAAGCGAACGTTGTTCCAATTTTAGGTTGATGGATTAATGGTCTGTATGATCGTGTAGTAGTCAAAATTATTTCAAGACCGGTCAAAAATATTCTACTTTTTATATAATTATTGTTATTTTGGTTCTCTGAATCTAATAAAACCTGTCTGTTGTTTGTTATGCATGCATTTTTGGAAATACACTGTTCCTCTGTTACGTCATTTCAAAATTTTTATGGGCATAATGGTGTGATAATTTCTGTATTTCATCGTTGCTTCCCTGTTTTCAGCTTTTGTTGGAGTGTCCGGTTTTTATCTTTTAATTCAATGAAGGAGTTGTTGAGATGAACAAAAATCGGGTAAGTATCGTTCAGCTATTTTCGGACAACTTTTTTTATGAAAAGTTAAAGAAATCTTTCGCAGAAATTAGTCAAGGCGTTGAGGTATTGCAATTGGTCTCCATTTCATCTTCTTTTCCGGACAAATCTTCTTTTCATGATTCTGTTTTGTTGATTAATAACGGGTTGATGGATAATTATCGTGATCAGCTTTTGATATTAAATCTAACCAATTTCATTATTTATGTTTATGATTCCGACAATGAATTGATTCAGAATCAGGGTCTTTATGAAGTGTCTGATTCGGTGTTGGAGAAGAATTTTACGTTTGGATCCGTTCTATCTTGGTGGAGGATTTTTGAGACGTATTTGAAAAGAAGCGGGCACTATTTGTTGGGACACTCCTTTCCTTTGAAAATGATTGGGTTGGGTAATCCGATTCCTGAAGTATTAATTCGAAGAAATGGCTACCGGGTTTTTCTGATGGATGAGAATTTCCGGTATGTTGGGTGTAATGATTTGTTCGCGAATGATTTTTCCCTGAATGGCTGCATGGATGTAATTGGTAAATCGGATGTTGAGTGGTTGGAGCAGGCTAGCTTGGAGAAAATTTCTTCAGAAAATTTGCATGTGTTGAAGAGTGGTGAATGTGTGGACTATTCCGAAACCGAAATTGTGCTGAAAAACGGGCAGAAGAAACATATTGAAATCAGTCGCTATCCTGTAAAAGATAATAGTGGGAAATCACGTTTTATTGTTGGAAAATACAAATTGTTATCCGGGAAACAGGATGATGATATGGTTCGGTTTTCCGATCATAAATTGTTGCAGTTTTTGATGGATAATGTGACCGATACGATTTATTTTAAAGATTTGGAAAGCAAATTTATCCGTATTAACCGGGCTCAGGCTAATTTGATTGGAGTGAAATCTCCTGAAGAGGCTATAGGAAAGAGCGATTTCGATTATTTCAATATCGAACATGCAAAAAAGGCCTTTTCCGATGAAATGAAGATTATCAATGAAGCCCTGCCGATCAACCGGATTGAATATGTTGGCAATTACGAAGGCAAATACCGCTGGTTAAATTCGTCCAAGGTGCCAATTTTCAACCACGAAGGGAACATCATCGGAACGGCCGGTATTACCCGCGATATTGATAAGATGATCAGGGTTGAACATCGGTTGAAAGCGGAGCGTGATTTGTTGCAGCTTTTGATCGATAATATTCCATCTCCCATTTATTTTAAGGATAAAGAATCGAGATTTACACGGGTAAACAAGGCTGAAACCCAGTTGCTGGGGGCTGCTTCCAATCAGGAAGTGATTGGAAAAACCGATTTTGATTTTTACACCAAGATAGATGCAGAGGCTTTTTATGCCGATGAACAGCAGATTATTGAAACCAATAAAGCGATCGTCAATAAAGTCGAACAAGGTACCTACGATGGTGGTTTGCGCTGGTTTTCTACTACAAAAATTCCGATTACGGATGAAGATGGTGAGTTGTCGGGTATTTTAGGCGTTTCGCACGATATTACCGATCAGGTCCTTGTACACAAGGATTTGGAAATTGCCAAAGAAAAAGCAGAGGTGGCGAGTACGGCCAAGAGTAATTTCTTGTCAAACATGTCGCACGAAATCCGTACTCCGATGAATGGCGTCATTGGAATGGCCGAGGTGCTGAATATGACGGAGCTCGATCAGGAACAGAAAAAAATTGTCAGCCTGATTATTCGCTCGGGAAATAACCTGCTGAACATTATCAACGATATTCTCGATTTCTCTAAGATTGAAAGCGGAAAACTTGAAATTGAGAAGATTCCGATCGATCTGAAATCAATCATTCGCGAAGTGGTTGAGATGATGATGTTTAGTGCCAACGAAAAAGATATAAAATTTTACTATAAAATTGATCCCAATATTCCCGAATTGGTTATTGGCGATTCTTTGCGGCTTAAGCAGGTTTTGATTAACCTGGTAAGCAATGCGATCAAATTTACCAAAGAGGGTGAAGTGGTTGTGAAAGCGAGTTTTCTGGGTAATTCCGACAATACCCATTGTGTCGTTTTTAAAGTTATTGATACGGGAATAGGTATTAGTCCTGAAGAAAAAAGTTCTCTTTTCGAGGCATTTACCCAGGCCGATGCGTCAACTTCCCGCAAATACGGAGGCACAGGGCTTGGGCTGGCCATCAGTTCCCGTCTGATAGACATGATGGGCGGAAAACTGGATGTGATCAGTGAAAAGGGAAAAGGTTCTACCTTTTTCTTCGATTTGTGCTTTTCAAAAGTTGTGATAGACGATTACGATAAAATTTGAATCATTGATATAATGGATTTGGAAAATAAGATGAAAATACTTGTAGCAGAAGATAATTCGATTAATATTCAGGTGGCTCGTTACATTTTGTCCCCACTTTCTTCTGATCTAGTTTTTGTGATGAATGGGGAAGAGGCAATCAAGAAATTTTCGGATGGTTCTTTCGATTTAATCCTGATGGATGTAAAAATGCCGGTAATGGACGGATGTGAAGCAACTCAGGAAATCAGACACATAGAAAAGTTGCGGGGCGACGGTGGACGAATTCCGATTATTGCGATGACGGCCAATAATCAGCATGAGGAACAGCAAAACTGCCTGAAGATCGGGATGGATGGATTTATTTCAAAACCTTTTAATACCGAAGATGTTACCAACATGCTAAAAACTCTTGAACTCATTTAGCTGATTGGGAATATTTGGTATTTTTGCATCCAAAAAACTGGAATGGCAGCCATATATCCTGATAATTTTGAACAAAAGATCGGTTTCGACCAAATCCGCTCCATGCTGAAGGCGAATTGCCTAAGTTCGCTGGGCATTGACCGGGTTGAAATGCTTTCTTTTTTAGTCAGTTACGACGAAATTGATTTTCAAACTGGTTTGGTTCACGAGTTTCTGAGGATTATTCGGGAATACGACAACTTTCCTACCAGCCATTACTACGATCTTCGCTCGTCGTTGGATAAAATCCGTATTGAAGGAACCTACCTTGAGGTGCAGGAGCTTTTCGATCTGAAACGGTCGCTCGATACACTAAAAGGGATCATCGCATTCTTTAGATCGTCGAAACCCGATTTGTTTCCGAAACTGAAATCGTTGCTGGGGAATGTTACTTCTTTCGATTTTGTACTGAAGGAGATCGATCGTATCCTTTCCAAATTTGGAACGATTAAAGACAATGCTTCCGACGAGCTGCATGAGATCAGGAAACAACTCTTTTCCCTTCAGGGGTCGATCAGCAAAAAGATGCAGGCCATTCTTCATGAGTTACAGGTTGAAGGGGTGATTGATGAAGATGCCAGTGTGGCAATCCGCGATGGAAGGCCCGTGATTCCGGTTCTTTCGGCAAACAAGAAAAAAATTGTAGGGATTGTCCATGGCGAATCGGCTACCGGGAAAACGGCATTTGTGGAACCGGCCGTGATTGTGGAGATGAATAACTGTCTTCGCGAGTTGGAAAATGCCGAGCGGCGTGAGATTGTGAAAATCCTCATTCGTTTTTCTACGGCCATCCGGCCAGAGGTCGATAATCTGCTGTTGTTGTACGATTTTCTTGGGGAGATTGATTTTATCCGCTGCAAATCGATTTTTGCCAATCAATACGATTGCATCAAGCCCGAAATGCGCAACGAGCCTTTCTTCGACTGGCAGCGGGCGCGCCATCCGTTGCTGATGCACGCCTTGAAAAAAGAGAAACGCGAGGTCATACCTCTCAATCTCCGGTTGGATGAACCCAATCGCATTCTCCTTATTTCGGGTCCCAATGCCGGCGGAAAATCGGTTTGCCTGAAGTCGGTGGGAATGATCCAGTACATGCTTCAGTGCGGTTTACTGGTGCCGGTTGCCGAAGGTTCGGGTATGGGGATTTTCGATTCCATATTCATCGATATTGGCGATGAACAATCGATCGAGAACGACCTGAGCACCTATTCGTCGCACCTGAAGAACATGAAGTTTTTTACGCAACATTGCAGTTCCCGTTCGCTGGTGCTGATCGATGAATTTGGTACAGGCACCGAGCCGTTGCTGGGTGGGGCCATTGCCGAAGCTGTTTTGAATAAACTGAACCAGCTTGGTACGTATGGGGTAATTACGACTCATTACACCAATCTGAAGCATTTCAGCTCATCGCAGAGAGGGATTGTCAACGGCGCTATGTTATACGACCTGGAGGCGATGAAACCGCTTTTTCAGTTGCAGGTTGGCAAGCCCGGCAGTTCGTTTGCCTTTGAAATTGCCCGGAACATTGGCCTTTCGGAAGATATCCTGAACGAAGCAACCGAGAAATTGGGTAAAGGCCACATCGATTACGACAAACAGTTGCGCGATATTGTGCGCGACAAACAATACTGGGAAAACAAACGATTACGGATCAGCGATAAAGAACGGAAAATTGATACACTGAGTGAAACCTATCAGCAGGAGTTGCAGCAAACGCAAAAACTTCGGAAGGAGATTCTTGCTGAAGCCAAAAGGGAAGCCCAGCGCATTCTCGATGAAGCCAATAAAGTGATCGAAAATACAGTGAAGGAGATCAGGGAATCGCAGGCCGAAAAGGAGAAAACCCGCGAAATCCGTAAAAAGCTGGTCGATTTTAAGGAAGAAGTTGCTCAAATCGATCCTGAAAAGGAGATCCGGATTGAAAAGAAAATCGAGAAAATAAAACAGCGAGAGAATCAGGTTAAGAAGCCAAAACCTGAAATAAAGCCGGTTGTTAAGCCGAAGCCGGAACCCCGTTTTCATGCGGGCGATAAAGTGCGGATGAAAGAAGGGGGCAGTATTGCCGAAATTATTGACATCGATAAGCAGAAAGTAGTATTGGCCCTTGGAAACCTGATGACTTCGGTGACCATCGATAAAATTGAACCGATCAGTAACAACGAAGCCAAAAAGCAGGAGAAAGAGATTCGGATGAAGCCCAAAGCCGATTCGCTGAAGCGGACCAATGAGCTGATGGAGAAACGGCTCACCTTCAAAGCCGATATCGATGTGCGTGGGCAGCGTGCCGAAGAGGCACTCTCAAACATACAGGCTTTTATCGACGAGGCAATTATGTTGCGCCAGTCCACTCTGCGTATTCTCCATGGCAAGGGATATGGTATTCTGAAGGAGGTAATCCGTAATTACCTCAAAACGGAGCCAGCTGTTCGTTCTTTCCGCGATGAGCAGGTGCAGCTTGGTGGCGCCGGCATCACGGTGGTGGAGCTGGAATAGATTTAACCGGAGTTGTGATATCCCAAATTCACTCTCAAGAAACAACTTTCACTATAATCTGAGTTTTCTTAAATTTGCAATAGAATTAAATTGAAGGAATAGATAATGCCAATAATTTTTTGATAATCGAATGGCATTTGTTTTTTAATAAAGAAGTTAGTATTTTGATTTTTAAAATCAATTTCGGGCAATATGGATCAGGAAAATATTGACATTCGCTGGCAACAACGGTTCTCCAATTACACCAAAGCCTTCCATCAGTTAGAGTGTTTTATCGAAAAAGACAACTTGAACGAGATGGAAGAGCAAGGGCTGATTAAAGCGTTCGAATATACGTACGAATTAAGCTGGAAAACATTACAAGACCTTCTTAAGGAGAAAGGTTACCAGAATATTGTTGGACCGCGTCCGGTTATCGAGCAAAGCTTTCATGATGGGTATGTTGCCGATGGCAAAGGGTGGATGCGGATGCATAACAGCCGAAACCAGACCAGCCACACGTATGATGAAGAAACTGCCGAAGAGATCATTTTGAACATCAGAGCTGAATATTTCCAGCTATTGAAAAACCTTCTTGTTCGCTTAAGCGATGAAGTAAATAATAAAACACCGTTTCTCGATGCTGAATGAATGTGAATATGGAATCGAAAAATCCGACTGGCAAAATGTGATCCGGGTTTTTAATAACAATCAGCATATCGAAAAGGCTATTCTCTTTGGATCAAGGGCAAAAGGTACTTATCACGAAGGTTCTGATATTGATATTGCATTGCAAGGAAGTAATCTTGCCGTGAACGACATCCTTGACTTGACCAATGAGATGGAAGCACTAAACCTTCCCTACAAATTTGATCTTATCATTTACCACCGTATTAAAGAGCCCAATTTAGCCGATCACATCAACCGCATAGGGAAAGTTATTTTTGAGCGATAAATCAGGAGCAGATAATCTACTAAACAGTTTAATTCAACAATCTGTCGTTACAAACGACCGTTCTGTAACCCCTCGTTGCAAAGGGGTTGTGTGGGGTAAACATTTTAATCCTAATTTTTCTATCTTTGTTAATGCAATAAAAGAACAAATTATGCAAACTTATCGCATCATACTAAATCCTGAACCCGAAGGTGGGTATACCGTTACTGTTCCATCACTTCCAGGTTGTGTAACGTATGGCGAAAACGTAGAACATGCTTTAGACATGGCCAAAGAAGCCATTGAGGGATATATCACGGTAATGAAAGAACAAGGAAAAGAAATTCCAAACGACAACAATTCACTTGAATATTCTTTGACTTTGGCTTCATAAATTATGAGCACAGCTCCATCGCTTACGCCAAAGGAATTAACCAAAATTCTTTTACAAAGAGGTTTTGTTCTGGTTCGGATTCATGGAAGCCACCACTATTTTATTAATCCCGAAACAAACAAAATCACGGTTATACCTATGCACTGTAAAGATATTCCCAAAGGCACGCTTCATGCAATTTTAAGACAGGCAGGAATTGACAAAGACGAAATATGAATCCGTGTTACCCGTCAGGGAGAAAATAATGTCGATCAGTAGCGTGTAGGGAAAGTTATTTTTGAGCGATGGGTCTTAGCAAAATTTGAAGGCAAGGATAAACCCCTATATTTGTGGTCTGTTTTGTTATAAGCTTACAACAACATCATGATCGACCAGCATATTACCAAAAAATTTAACCAGTTGGCTTCTCAGCTCGAAAGCGAACTCCGTTACGACCACCTTTCAAAAATCCTTTATTCAACCGATGCATCGGCGTATAAAGAGATGCCGCTGGCCGTGGCATTCCCAAAATCGAACGACGATATCAGCCGGTTGATTGAGTTTGCCCAAAAACATCAAACATCCCTGATTCCGCGTGGTGCGGGAACTTCGCTGGCCGGACAGGTGGTTGGCAATGGAATTGTGGTCGATGTCTCCAAAAACTTTCGAAAGATTGGTGAGCTTAATGTTGCTGAACGGTGGGTGAGGGTGGAGCCGGGTGTGGTTCTGGCGGAACTGAATCAATACCTTCTTCCTTTTGGGCTGATGTTTGGCCCCGAAACTTCCACAGCCAACCGTTGTACGCTGGGAGGTATGCTGGGCAACAACAGTTGTGGCCTTCATTCGCTGGTGTATGGCAGCGTTCGCGACCACATTCTCGAAGTAAAAGCTTTTCTGAGCGATGGTTCCGAAGTGGTTTTCAAAGAGCTTATGGCTGAAGAGTTCAACCAGAAGCTCAGTGGTAATACGCTTGAGAATAAAATATACCAACAGGTTTACGAAATCCTCTCTTCGGAAGAAAACCGGGATGAAATTTTCGCTCAATACCCCGATCCTTCGGTACCACGCCGCAACAATGGCTACGCTTTCGATCAACTGGCATCCATGCAACCTTTTTCTCCAAGCGGAAATCCGTTCAACATGGCCAAACTCATTGCCGGATCGGAAGGAACGCTGGCTTTTGTTACCGAGATGAAACTGAACATCGTTCCGCTTCCACCGAAAGAGAAAACACTGCTCTGTGTCCACTTCGAAAAACTTACCGATGCATTTAAAGCCAACCTTATTGGACTGAAATACAAACCTTCGGCCATTGAGCTGATGGACAAAACCATCATCGACCTGACCAGGGAGAACATTGGCCTCAGCCGTAACCGGTTTTTCATAAAAGGGGAACCTGCAGCTATTCTGATCATTGAACTTTGCGGTGAAGAAAAAGAAACGTTGATTGAGACCGCGCAAGCCATTGAGGCCGATTTGCGTGCCAATGGCCTTGGCTATCATTTTCCGCTGGTATGGGGTGCCGATATTCCCCGGGTTTGGGCGTTGCGAACCGCAGGTTTGGGTGTTCTTTCCAATATGCCCGGCGATGCCAAACCGGTCTCGGTGGTTGAGGACACGGCTATTCCGGTCAACAATCTGGAAGAATATCTGGGCGAATTTCAACAGCTTATGGAAAGTTTAGGGCTTCATGCGGTGTATCATGCCCATATAGCCACCGGCGAGTTACACCTGCGTCCGGTGCTAAACCTGAAAGAGAAAGCCGATGTAGAACGGTTCAAATACATTGCTACCGAAACAGCGCGGCTGGTAAAGAAATACCGGGGATCGCTCAGCGGTGAACATGGCGACGGAAGGTTACGTGGTGAGTTTATTCCTTTCATGCTGGGCAATACTGTTTATCAGTTTCTGAATGAATTGAAGAAGACCTGGGATCCCCATTTCATTTTTAATCCTGGCAAAATTATCGATACCCCTGCAATGAACAAATCGTTGAGGTATGAACCGGGAGAACCAACACTGGAGCTGAATAGCTATTTCGATTATTCCATTACGCAGGGGATGGTTCGTGCCATTGAAAAGTGCAATGGTTCGGGCGATTGCCTGAAGTCGGTTACTATTGGCGGAACCATGTGTCCCAGTTACATGGCCACCCGCGAAGAGATGCATTCCACCCGGGGACGGTCCAATGTGTTGCGCGAGCTGATTACCAAGCCGGGTAACCTTCACTGGGCCGATCAGCACGAAGTGATTTATGCGCTAGACCTTTGCCTCTCGTGCAAAGCGTGCAAAAGCGAATGTCCCTCGGGTGTTGATATGGCGAAACTGAAGGCCGATTTTCTACAGAACCATTACGATGGAAATCCGGTTCCTTTCCGCTCAACGCTGATCGCCAATTTTCCAACGCTGATGCTTACCGCTTCCCGTTTCAGATTTCTTTCGAATGCCGTCTTGAAATCAAAAGGTCTCTCCTGGTTGCTGAAACTGATGATTGGTTTTGCACCGGAACGTCCCCTGCCACAGTTATCGGGAATAAAACTTCAAAAATGGTATCAGAAACATCCTTCAGCATTACAGGAGAAAAAGGGCAAAGTTTTTTTGTTTAATGATGAATTTCTGAATGTAACCGATTCACACATTGGGATTGAGGCTATTCTGTTGCTCGAAAAGCTAGGATATGAGGCGGTAATTCCGAAACACACCTTCAGTGGGCGGACCTATCTTTCGAAAGGTTTTGTGAAAAAGGCAAAGCAACTGGCTGAAACCAATGTCTTTTTGTTGAAAAATTTGATTACCGATGAAGCACCTTTGATCGGGATTGAACCATCGGCCATTCTTTCATTCAGGGATGAATATCCGGAGCTGGTCCGTGATGATCTGAAAGAAGCGGCAAAGAAACTGGCGCTGAATACGCTGATGTTCGATGAGTTCATTGTCGGGGAGATAGAAAAGGGAAATATTCTTCCGGAACAGTTTACCAGTGAACCACTCGAAATCAAACTCCACGGGCATTGTCACCAGAAGTCGCTGGCAACAACCAGTGCGACAAAAAAGATGTTACAGCTTCCGGTGAATTATCGGGTGGCTGAAATCCCGTCGGGCTGTTGTGGTATGGCCGGATCGTTTGGGTACGAGAAAGAACATTACGAATTGTCGATGGAAATTGGTGAAATGGTTTTATTCCCTGAAGTTCGAAAAGCGGCTGACGATGTGGTGATTGCAGCTCCGGGTACCAGTTGCCGGGAACACATTGCCCATGGTACCGGGCGTAAGGCATTGCATCCTGTAGAGATTCTCTATAGGGCATTAAAAATCTAGTTTTTTTTCGTTCTGGCAGTGAATACATAGTTATAAGTAGTACGCAAATAATAATGTCACATTTTTAGCTTTGCGTACTTTGTGGCTTTGCGTGAGATTTTAGTATAAAGTCGCGCGAAGTCGCTAAGTACGCTAAGCAAGATATAAACCGAATGGAATAAAAGACACGACATTAAATATTTTCTAATACTTATTAATATTTTTTTACCAATAACCCCGTGGCTTTTAATCTTTTTTAAAATTTGGTTCGTTACAATTTTTTGTGACCTGATTTAATTTTGTAGTGAAGTAAATCAAGAACCTTTTTTTAAGCAGAGAGTCATGAAACAGATCGTATTTTTGGCGGTTGCAGTTTTACTGGGGGTTATAAATTGCCATGCTCAGGTTAATGAGGGGATAACCGCGAAAGGAAAAGAGACCCCGAAGACGAATATCAAGGTGAATAAAGAGTACGACGACCAGGGGAACCTGATCCGTTACGATTCAACTTACTCTTATTCCTATTCAAATATCGAAGCGGATTCTTTATCGAATGACAGCATTTTCAGCGCTTTCAGGAACCAGTTTAATCATCGTTTTAATTTCTCGGAAGATCCGTTTTTCAAAGATTTCTTTTTTCAGGATTCGGTAATGAACCAGGATTTTTTCGACAACGATTTCTTCTTTAAACATTTCAAAGAGAATATGGATCAGATGGATAATCTTTTTCAGCAAATGGATTCTGTAAAAAATAATTTCTTCAGGAAAGAATACGATAAAGGTGTAAAACCACAATTTCAATCACTTTAGAATTTTTAATTGTTTTTCATTGGCTATAAAAAGGTCGTCTCAAAAAAATAGTGGAGACGACCTTTTTGGGTTGTATTATGCGATGACTTCTTATGGCATTAAAGTTATTCTTTAAAACGATGTTTTGTGGAATAACAATTTTTACCGAATAATATTCCTATCTGCATTTCTACTTTTACAGCTTTTCCATGTTGCTTGCCCGGAGTCCATTTGGGCATTTCTTCAATAATCTTTGTGGCTAGTTGGTCTAATTCAGATGAAGCACTTTCAACTATTTTGATATTTCCTATGCTACCATCAGTATTTACTATAAAATAGACTTCAACTTTACCCTCTTTCCCTGTCTTCGATGTTTTATCCGTCAAATATGCACCTAATTCAGATGTTCCCCCTGGGAATTGTGGTATTTCTTCAACTGCTACAAATTGATTATCATCTTTTTTCTGTTGATTGGCATAACCAATGACTTCAACTTTTTCCGGTACAACTTTTTTCTCGTTGGCAAACCCACTAACTGGAGCTCCATTTTTGTCAACTATTTGATCTTTGTCGACCTTAATATTGTAGGTATTCCCTGATTGATTTTTTTTGGTTGTAATTAAAATAACGCCATTTCCCCCTTTTTCGCCATATATTTCTGTAGCTGACTCATTTTTGAGTACCTCAATCTTTTCGATCGTATTGGGGTCAATATTATTAATATCAATAGTTATAATTTTCCCATCAACAACAATTAATGGTGGAGTACCTGCGCTTCCGATTTTTAAATCAGCGGGAGGTGGTGGCGGAGGAGGAGGAGCTATGTTCTCACCTGCCTCAGCAACAGCAACTTTAATTACATTACGCTCCATTTGTACTTTTACATTCTCTCCTGCCTTCATTTTTACGGTTTTATAACCCACAAAAGAGATAAACAGTTCATCATCTTTCTTTAAACCCGAGAGTGAAAATTTCCCATTTATATCGCTGATTGTTCCTGTAGTGGAATTAGCTACAATGATATGGGCTCCGGGTAACGCTTCACCCTTATTGTCGGTTATTACACCACTTGCCGATTGTCCTTTTTCAGTTTGGATCGAAACAGAAGAAGGTGTATCTGCATTGATATATTTCGGCTCCGCAAAAGCATACAAAATGAGTGCTGCCAGCGGAAGAGCCCACAACAGTTTGAATTGTTTCATGGGCCTGGTTCTATTTTTATTCATCATTAAAATTCTTTTGGTTGGATTAAACATGGTAAAGCTGCTTGCATACTTCACCACCGGGATACCAAGTAACTGGTTGGCCAGAATCGCCTGGTAGGTCCGGATGTTCATGCCGTTGGCAGTGGCGCCCCTGTCGGCAAGGTATTCGTGGTTTTGCATCATGGCTTTACGGTAAAACAATAGCAAAGGATTGAACCATTGCAGTGCCCTGACCACTTCAAAAATGAGCAGGTCAATCCAGTGTCGTTCCTCGATGTGGACTTTTTCGTGCGAAACGATGGTTTTGATTTCCAATTCGCTTTGTAACGACTGGCTGATAAATATTTTGCGGAAGAACGAAAAGGGTGCAGTCTCTTTTTCGATCAGAAAAACTTCGGCAGATTCTACTTGTAATCGGATTCCTTTTTTCTCAATCTTTCGGACTTTCATCCATTGTGAGATAAACCGGATTGTGAACAAAAGGATTCCCGCCAGGTAGATCCAAAGCCACAGGTTTTCCCTGAAGAATGACGGTTCTGGCTGGGTAACCGTGGTAACCATGGTCGCTTTCAGCAGCAGATCGGTATTCAAAGGAGCCCTTGTGGCGGTGTAAGTAACCGGGAAAAATGGCATGATCAGTGAGCAGAGTAGCCCGAACAGCAAAAACCACCGGTTGGTTTCGTAAAAGGTTTCTTTCCGTAAAAACACGAAATAGATGAACCAAAAACCGGTAAGCCAGCAGGCCATTTGGATCAGATGATTTCCCAACGTTTCCATCGTTACGCTTCTTTAGGATGTTGAAGTTCTTCTTTTGTTTCGTTTAACAATTGTTCCAGTTCCTCGATGGTCAGGTCTTTTTCACGCGCGAAAAAGGTGGCCATCTGCGGAAATGAGTTGTCAAAGTAATTTTTCATTAATGAAAAGAGCTGTTTCTTCGAATAGTCCTTTTTGGAAACCAACGGGAAATAAATGTGGGTGTTCCCTTCGGCGCGGTAGCTAACCACCCCTTTGCTTTCCAGTACTCGGATAATCGTTGAAACGGTATTACGTGCGGGTTTTGGATCGTCGAATTTGTCGCGGATATCACGGACAATTCCTTCGCCCATCTCCCAAAGTATCTGCATGATCTGTTCTTCAGCTTTTGTTAATTGCATTGTCATATTCAAAAAAGTCCGATACGAATATATGACTATTTTTTTAGTCAAGCAAGAAAAATGACTAAAAATTTAGTCAATGATGGAAGAAAATAAAAAGAGACAGCAAAAAGCTGTCTCTTTTTGTTGATTAAGTATTTTGTAATTAAATTTTTATCGCATCCAATCCCTGGATCGACGATTGAATGGGCAGGGTGTCGATGTTGGTGGCTCCCAGTTTGGCCAGTTGATAACGTACCATGGCCAACGGAACTTTTCCCCCGGCGGTATCTACCTGAATGTTATACACCGTATAGGTTTTCCCCACACTCATGGTTGGCTCGTCGGCAAAAAGGTTGTTGTCGTTCAGATAATTTTCAATGGTGTCGCGGTTGCTATTGGCTACATTGAAGGTAACCAACACCTTGTTTTCGGCATTGATCGACCCGTAGATGTTGAGCAGGAACATTTTCAGCAATTCGAGCTTCTCTTCGTTTTTCTTTAGCGACGGATTGATCCAGATACTGGTCTGTGAGTTGTAAACCGTTTCAAGTATTTTTAACCCATAATTCTTAATGGCACTGCCCGATTGGGTGATCTCTAACCCAATGTCGGCACCGCCGTTCAGTATCTTCGATTCGGTTTTTCCCCAGGTTTCGTAAATCAGAACACCCTTTGTAATTTTTGATGGCGATTTGTATTTCTGTACCGAGAAATCGTTGAACTCATCGAGTTTATCAATTTTCCGGAGAATATCCCTGATCCAGTTCAGTGCCAGATAGGGCATTTCGGTAACGACCACAATCAGTTCTTTTTTCTCGGTCAAATCGTTCAAGTAGGCTTCGGTCGTGTCGAGTTCAACATCACCTTTTACAATTCCAACCAGTTTTACACCGCCCCGGTTCAGTGGCAATACCCGTTCCAATTCAATGGTTGTGTCGTATTCGAGTTCGAATTCAAAAATCCGTTCCTGAATCCAGTCGTCGCCGGCAATGGCTACATCGAGCTCTTCGAGGGCAAGTTGGGAACTGAATTCCTGAGGACGGCCATCCCATCCATACAGGAAGTTGACTGTTTTGAAAACGCTAGGTCCGCCGGCTTCATATCCCGATGTTTTAAAACCAGAGTCTTCCAGTAGTTTGATCAGGTTGCCGCCGCGGGTTGGATTGGCCAGCGATCCTGCCGGCATTCCTATCGTAAGTTTCGTATTTTCCATTATTTTTCTATCACTTTTAAACTTCCGTCGGCTTCAATCTTGCGGTAGTAGCAGGAGTGATAAGGCAGGCCGCCCTCTTTTTTGGCATGGCAGGCGCCTTTCCCTTCCGGTATGACAAGGAACAGAAATGAGTTTTGTTCGCAGTTGACCCTGATTTCGACGATGCGCAACATATCGCCGCTGGTCAACCCTTTTTTCCATAACTCGTTACGGCTACGGCTCCAGTAGGTTGCATAGCCACTGCGCACGGTTTCTTCGTACGCCTCCCGATTGATAAACGATAGGATGAGGACCTCTTTGGTGGTGTAATCCTGTGTTACTACCGGTAAAAGTTTTTGACCATCGGGGCCAAAATCGACCAGAAATTCGTTGGTGTATTCTTTTGACATAATGATTAAAATCATTGGTTTATTGAGGGGGCTAAAAATAGTGAAAAATATTTCTCTGGCTGTTTCAATTTATTACTATTTGATAATGAAAAGTTGTGTTTTCTTATTTCACAGAGGACACAATGCTGGCAAGAAACTTATTCAAATCGAAAGTGCCTTTCTTCGAAAAACCGGTGCGAACAACGACCATTTTTTTCGATGGAATGATGTAAATGTATTGTCCGTCGTGGCCACGGCAGCAAAACATGTCGCGGGGCACGTCGGGATACATGGAACCTGATTGGTTGATCCAGAAGAACGCCCCGTATTCCCCGTTGGAACCATGGGCTTCCTGTCGGGTATAGTCGACCCAGCCTTCGGGAAGGATCTGTTCTCCCAGCCAGTTTCCGTTGTTCAGGTATAGCAGGCCAAACCGGGCATAGTCGCGCATGGTGGCATAAATATAGGAGGAACCAACGAGTGTCCCTGAAGCATCCACTTCCCATATTGCGCTGCGCATTCCAATTTTATTGAAGATTTCCTTCCGGGGAAAAGCAAGGTATTCGGCATCATTCCCAATGGTTTTGCGGACAATCTTTGAAACCACATTGGTGGTTCCCGAGGAATATTCCCACACCGAATCGGACTGATGTGCCAGTGGCTTTTCGAGTGTATATTGTGCCATGTCGCCAACTTTGTGCAGCATGATGTTCACATCGGAATTATTGCCGTAATCTTCGTTCCACTCCAAGCCACTGTTCATGTGCATCAGGTTGTTGATGGTAATGTTTTTGCGGCCATCGTTTTGCCACTCGCTGAACCCAACCGGTTTGTTGATGTCGAGTTTCCCTTGTTTTACCAGTATACCAACCAGGGTATTGGTAAAGCTTTTGGCCATCGACCAGCTCAGAAACCGGGTGGAAGGTTTCATGTCGGCGCGATACTTTTCAGCGATAATCTGCCCTTTGTAGGCAACCAGCACCGAAAAGGTGCCTTTAAACGGAATGGTGTCGGCGAAAGCCTGCTTTAATGCCGTGTTGAGTTTCTCTTTGTCAACACCTGCGGGGATTGTGTCGGATAGAAGGTCGCCCATGGGCCACGGAATGGTGTCGGGGTTTGCCGGAAGAATTGCTGTTCTGGGAACCTGACGTGAAAGCATTTCCTTCTTTTTTACGTCGTTTACCAGCGAACAGCCCAATCCATCGACATACACGGCAGTTGAGGTTTTCCAAAGAAAGTTGCTCCGGACCTCTTTTTTTACCGTATCGACCTTGTTCCGGTTGTATTTGATGAATGAAAAATTCAGGTCTTCTTTTTCCAGTGATTCTTTGGTCCGTCCGGCAACAAACACCCCGGATGCTAGGTTTTTGGCTGAGTAGCCGGTGATAATCGGCAACAGCGGGTTCATGTAGAAGTAAAAAACAGCAACCAAAATGATAATTGCGGAGATGGGAATAATCCGTTTTGCTTTCATAATCCGGAATTTTAAGATTCAATGCGAACAAATATAGCTTTTTAGCTTCATAATTCTTTAATGGAGAATTGAAAAACAAATCTCATCAGTTGTTTAAAAAGAAATCTAGATTCTATTTATTGTTATTGATAACCAAAGCTGGGGGCGTAATTCAGTTTTTTGTATTCAGAAGAGTAATATTGAAAAAACGCTATTTGTAATGGCCTTTTATGGAGTAGATTGTGATAATATTTGACGTATTGTCAATATCATAAATCAACCGGTCTTTTTTGTTAATACGTCTGGACCAGAAATTCGATAAGTTTCCTTTTAATTGTTCAGGCTGTCCGGTACCTAAAGTGGGATGAGTTTCCAGTTCCTTGATAAGAGCCTGAATTTTTTTCTGTACCCGGATGTCGCCACTATTCTTCCAAAATTTTATATCGGTAAGTGCATCATCGGTGTAAGCTATTTCCATAAATCCTCTGTTTTAATAACAGTAGTTTTACCAGCTTCCTTTTGTTTGATTCCCCTATTTATTTTTTCTATAATTTCAGGGTTATAATCAGTTAGATTTTCAGAACTTTCGTTTTCATATTTGATTTTAAAGACGCCAACATTTTCAACAACCTTCATGATGCTGTTTGCTAACCTATTGCTTTTGTCAAACTCTAAAATCACGCGTACTCCCATAATCGTTTTTTTGTAAAAATAGCAATTTTTTCCTATATGTGATAGACATTTAGCTTATTTGGAAATTCTGAAAATGATAATTGCGGAGATGGGAATGATCCGTTTTGCTTTCATAATCCGTACAAATATGTGCAGTTTAACTTTTTGTGTTTTACCTACCCGACTGGAGACGTTGCATTTTAAGAGGCTAATTTATAATCGGATATCAGCAAGTCTGTCGATAAGTTGAGACGCTTTGTTAAATTACGGATCATTTCAATAGTGAGTTTCCGTTTGCGATTAAGAACCTCCGAGGCCCTGCTTTTACTGCCAATCACATCGATCAAATCAACTTGCTTTAATTGTAGCTCTTCCATCCTTATCTTGATCGCTTCTATCGGGTCAGGAGCTTCAATCGGATAATGCTTCTTTTCATATTCGTCAACCAATAGTCCCAGAATGTCAGCTTCGTCACTTTCTGACGTTCCAATAGGTGCGTCAAAGACTTCTTCCAGTCTTTTTAATGCAAGTTTATAATCTTCTTCCGATTTTATGGGTTTGATATTCATGGCCTTTCTTTAAATTTTATTTGCATCAATCTTGTCATACTCTTTATGTGAACCAATGAATCGAATGAATATCCATTGCTTTTCAAAATTAAATATGGCTACTAGTCGATAGAAATTGTCTTTAATGTTAAATACAATCCGGTTTTCTTTCAGAATACTTGCATTTGCGTATGTCAGCTTTGCATCTGCTGGAGATTTCCAGTTTGAACTCATCGCAGTATCATACCATGTTTTCAAATACTGTTCTGAGTTTGGATACTTCTCCCTAAATTCTCTTAGTGTGCTTTTTGCAAATATTCTTTCCATTTATTTAAAAGCTGATGTGAAGATATAAAATAATTCCCAATACGGGAACTTTGTCTAACGGATTTTGTGTTGTTTCCAACGGGGGCGTTATAAGAAGTTGCATTCCACTCCTCAATCACTCACGATTCCATCCAGGAACCGCTTATTATAAATCCCGACAGATGATGCAATATTTATAGCTTTACTTTTATCCCCATTAAAAGGGATTGCGATAGCAGGTGATATTTGAGCTTGAAAATTTCGCTAAAAAACTCAAAGTCATAGCACATATTTAAATAAATGGATTTAGATAATTTAATATCTGTCCCTGCAGTTAATGACAGCGATTGAAAAAAAGGATTATACAGGTTAAAGCCAAAGGCTGCCATTGGTCGAATAATTCCTTTGGGGTAGTTGTATTGAAGTTGAACAGGAATTTTAAAAACCCGAATATTTCCGTCTAAGGAAATTGTGTCAGAATATAGGCCATTATCGGTGACTAAATAATAGATATTTTTTTGGGTTATTGCCATTTCGGAGTAGAGGCATCCAATTCTGAAACTGAGATTGTCATTCACCCGGGGGAGCATCACATGGGCAAACAAACCCGTCTGAAAATGATTCTTTTTGTGCAGCATAGAGGAATATGTGCCGGACCAGAATTCATAATATTTAAAAAAGATCATCCCTGCAGCAGGCTCTAGCGAAATCTGCATGAGGGGGACCTTTTTCTCATAAATAATACATTCCTCATTGGAACAGACTTCATGGTGATAATCTTTGGCAATTTTGATAAGATTCCGGTGTCCCGGTGTTTTTACGTCTTCTATTTCACGTAGTGTTTTTGGCGCATCTTTCATAAATGCTTTTATAACACCCAAATGCTTTGTAGACTGATAGAGATAGGGATTTTCTTCTTCATACCGGATCCCTTCTTCGTAGGGTAACTCAATAATTCCGGAGCTGTCATTCTCCATGTAGTAATGGTCGCCTTTTTCATCCCGTTGATAATATGCATTAATCTTTCCTTTGATCAAATATTCCAAAAAGACTTTTTCCCCGTCAACCTCTTTTGAGATAAAATATTTGCTGTCGATAAACCGGAAACCAAAAATGTCTTCAGGGGAGAACGTTGTTTCTTCCGACTGCTCGTTTGTTTTGAATTTGCAAACAGTGCTCATGATTTTGTCATCCCGGTAATCAATAATCCCGTAAATGGTGTCGTTATTGGATTTTATAACATAACCCGGACGGTAATTTGTTTGGGCGTTTACAAAAACAGAAATTAACAAAATGGTGATGAGCAGGAAGCTTCTTTTTGGATTCATGGTTGGGTTGTGATTTGAAATTAATTTGAGTTCTATTGGTTAATTGATTTAACAAAAATAAAAATAAAAATAAAATCACAGAAAAAAACAAAAGCCATCTAATTGTGCAGATGGCTTTTGATGTATGAGATTCACTCAGAATTTTACAACCTTATTCTTCAACCTCTTTGATCAGTATTTTTTCAATTACATCGCCCTGACGGATTTGGTCGATCACTTCCAACCCTTCGTACACTTTACCAAAGCAGGTGTGTTTGCGATCGAGATGGGCGGTATTTTCGCGGTTGTGACAAATGAAGAATTGCGATCCGCCAGTATCTTTTCCGGCATGGGCCATCGACAATACCCCGCGGTCGTGGTATTGGTTGCCACCGCTGGTTTCGCATTTGATGGTATATCCCGGGCCACCTGCTCCGGTACCTTTGGGGCATCCTCCCTGAATGACAAAATTGGGGATTACCCGGTGAAAAGTTAACCCGTCGTAAAAACCCATGTTCGATAATTCAACGAAATTGGCTACCGTTTTGGGAGCATCTTTCTCGTAGAATTTAACTTTCATCACACCTTTGGAGGTGTGTATTTCTGCTGTTAACATCGTTCTTTATTTTTTAATTATTTTGGCAAAGTTAGGAAAAAGAAGAACATCACTGTTTTTTTTGTGGTTCGTGTTTTTAGACAGCTTTTAACCGGAAGCGAAGCCCTCAGAAAAGGAGAACAACCGGAAGCATAACGATGGGTACAATTTGTCTCGAATGATTCTTTGATGGCATACGAATGAAGTACGAAATTAGTACAACTTTGATACGACTTTGATACGACTTCC
>DAOQAB010000057.1:0-1379 GCA_035353695.1 Prolixibacteraceae bacterium | reverse complement strand
TTACAATGGTCGAAAACAGGACGCAGAGATAACCAATGAATCGATTAAAATTGGCGTAACACAGTATCTGTACCATCCGCGTTCTATTAAAATCCGTTATTCAGCGACTTCCTGTTTTATTAATCCTTCGAGAATTTCCGGGTCGAAGTAAAATTGGCGCAATCGATGGTTGCCAGGTAATTGCCTTTTGGAAGCGTACTTATATCTACCGAGGAAGAATAAATTCCCGGGTTACACTCCCTGGTGTCGGGCTTTAAAACGGGTGTGCCATCGGCATTCCGAATGGCAATTTTGTAAGTTCCGCTCTCTTTTATCTGATAATCGATCGTCATGATGGTCTGGTCGGCATTCACTGTAGCCGTATTGATTTTGCAACTGTAGAGTTCGTCTGTGGGTTTAAATCCCGACAGATCGGGTGATCCGGCATTGATCCATGCGGTATAAATCAAACATCCCAGCGCATCAGCCCCTTTATTGAATTGATCGGCTGTTAATGAAGAGGTATTCTTCCACAATACTGCCAGATATTCAGGCGACTCAAAATCGCTGTTTGCCTTTTTGGCTTGGTTGTCGGCATGAAAAATTGAATCGCAGAGCTTGTTGCTTTGGTAGAGGTAGTTGAATAGGTAGGGGGTAATGTCGTTGATGATTTTTACTGGGTGTGTACTACTGGTTGTGATGGAGGAAGCATAGGCAATAATCATTTTCGATTCATAACGAGAATGAATTCCTTTGTTCCCGGTTTCCTGTCCGTCGTAATTTTTGGTTACATGCAGGGGCATGTGGCCATCGCCAACGTAATGGCTTAAGTTGACCATCCAGATGGCCGCGTGATAAAAATCTTTGCGTTTCAAACATTGGCATAGCGAATCATAAGCGGTGTGTGTGGCCCAGGGGAGAATGCCTTCTTCAATGACAAACGGTTCACCATGCAAGGCTACGAGGCTGTCGTAACGGGTGTTGATGTGCCCGGAAGAAACAAATTCGGGATATCCGTCGATGTCGATAAAGTGCTTGGGAAATTCCGATTTGTCCCAGGCCTTTCTGTAGTCGGGGTCGGAAGCATGTTCGGCAACAAAGGGCATCCACTGGTCGATTCCCTCCACTTTTTGAGCCAGCGACAAGCCTGCCCGTTTGGTCGTTTCGTGATGGCCGGTATAGCCCCAGCTCGATAAGAGGATCGACAAGGCTAAAGCAGCGGATAAAAAAAGAATATTCCGTTTCAAGATCTCTGTTTTTAACAATTGAGTTGCAAAAGTAATCTTAATCGTTCTTGTAGGGATGACATTCTTCATGAATCCGACAAAAAAACCGCGGGAATCTTCCCGCGGTTAACCTTAACCAAACTAACAAAACCAAACCTTATGAACTATAAATAA
>DAOQAB010000056.1:0-23481 GCA_035353695.1 Prolixibacteraceae bacterium | reverse complement strand
ACAAAAAAAAGCTGACCTATCGATCAGCTTTTTTATTGCTCCTCAGGTAGGACTTGAACCTACGACCTACGGATTAACAGTCCGCCGCTCTAACCAACTGAGCTACTAAGGAGTGTTTATTGAACGCTTGCCCTTTTGGAAAGGCGATGCAAAAATAGAAAAGATTTTATTTCCACAAAAGAATATTGAAATTTTTTCTGACTTTCTTTCACCTCCCGTTAAAGAACAGTTATCGGATCATATCGAACCCGCAGAAGGGAACCAACACTTCAGGAACCTTAATGCCATCGGGCGTTTGATAGTTTTCCAAAATAGCAGCCAAAATTCGTGGCAACGCCAACGCACTACCATTCAATGTATGAACCAGCTCGGTTTTCTTCGAATCTTTCCCTTTAAAACGGCATTTAAGACGGTTTGCCTGGAAGGTTTCAAAATTGGAAACAGAACTAACTTCCAGCCAACGCTCCTGTGCCGCAGAAAAAACTTCAAAATCATAGGTCATAGCCGATGTAAAGCTCATATCACCACCACATAAGCGGATAATCCGGTAAGGTAATCCCAGTTTATTGACCAGACTTTCGACATGCGCAACCATTTCATCCAATATCTGATAGGAATGATCGGGATGGGCAATTTCTACAATCTCAACCTTATCGAACTGGTGCAACCGGTTCAACCCGCGTACATGAGCGCCCCATGAACCTGCTTCCCTGCGGAAACAAGGGGTGTAAGCCATGTTCTTGATCGGAAGTTCCGACTCGTCGAGGATGACATCACGGTATATATTGGTTACTGGAACCTCAGCGGTGGGGATCATATACAGGTTATCGGCTGTTGCATGGTACATCTGCCCTTCTTTATCGGGAAGCTGGCCTGTGCCAAAACCAGAATCCTCGTTTACCATAATGGGTGGCTGAATTTCCCTAAAACCTGCATTTTCCCCCTCATTCAGGAAAAAATTAATCAAAGCACGCTGAATTTTTGCGCCTTTGCCTTTGTACACTGGGAAACCAGCTCCGGTAAGTTTTATTCCCAAGTCAAAATCAATGATATCGTACTTTTTGATCAGTTCCCAATGAGGCAATTTATCTTCGGGTAAAGATGGGATTACTCCTCCCCTGCGGATTTCCAGATTGTCTTCTGCAGTACGGCCTTCAGGCACAAGTTCATTGGGAATGTTAGGCAATAAAACGACCAGGTTATTGAGTTTTTCATCGATTTCAGCAAATGATTGATCCAGATTTTTGATTTCATCTTTCAACTCTGCAGTTCGTTCCTTTGCGGCATTAGCTTCTGCAATCTTCTGATCTTTATATAATAAACCAATCTCTTTCGACAGGTTATTCATTTCCGATTTCAACGCATCGACCTTGGTTTGAGTAGTTCTCCGTTGAACATTCAACTCGTTGACCTGCCGGATAATATCTGTGGCATCGAAATGTTTTACTTTTAACCGTTCGATTACAAAATCGGGATTTTGTTGGATAAATTTCAGTGTAAGCATTTTCCAATTTCTTTTTAAATCATTGAACTGCAAAAATAGTAATTCACCCATCAACGAATGAATTTTTCAAAAAAAACTCTTTGATTTCTTAATGTTTGATATTTCCACATCCGGGGAAAAAGAATCCGGGAAAATATTCATACTTTCAGTGCCTTATCCAACAGGTACAACTCAAGACACTGAGAGATCAGTATTAAAAAAGTAAGCTTTATGGTTATGATTAAAAAAACAGTGGAAGATATCACCTTCTTCCAATCGGAAAAATTGGCCAGCCATTCAGAGATTATTCACTTCTTTTCGACCCGAAACAGTGGCATAAGCAAAGGGGCTTTTCATTCGCTAAATTTTGGGACCCATCACGGTGAAGAAGATAATATGAAAGCGAACCTTTCTTTGCTGGCAAAATCCCTGAATATTGATTCTTCAACGTTTATCATCCCAAAGCAAACTCACAGTGACCATATTGGAATCGTAGATGAATCCAATATTTTTTCAGTTTTTGAAGATACCGATGCATTAATTACCAATCTTCCTTCGGTTACTATTGCCATAAAGACCGCCGATTGTGTGCCTATTCTTCTGTTCGATCCGGAAAAGAAAGTCATTGGCGCGGTGCATTCGGGTTGGAAAGGAACCGCTCAAAACATCGTTGGCAAAACCATTGAAAAGATGAGTGCCACTTTTAACTGTAAATCCCCGGATATTCTTGCCGTGATAGGCCCCTGTATCGGAGCAAAAAACTACGAAGTGGGCAACGAAGTAATCAGTAGGATAAAAGCTGTTGCTACCGATCTCACAACAATATTTGATTCGGAAAATAGTCAGCAAGGAAAAGCTTTTTTCGATCTGATCCAGACCAATGTTCAGCTTTTACTTCAATCGGGTGTTTATAGAACCAACATCGATACAACCAACTTATGTACCTACACGTTGAAATCTGATTTTTTTTCGGCCCGCCGGGATGGAGCAATTACCGGAAGAATGATCAATGGGATAACCCTCCGGAAAAACTAAAAAAAACCGGCAGTCTCCTGCCGGTCATTATCATTTTGCTCTAATTTTTGGTAAACCAAATAACCGATTTGGCTAAAATTGGGATCTCTGCGGTTTCATGGTTCAGCCCATCAATAGCATCAACTTTCACTTTGGACGTTGCACCTGCAACCCTGAATTCTGAATAAAGCTTAAGCGATTGCTCGTTGGGTACAGTCATGTCTTCCTTCCCATAATAAAGGGTTACATTTGAAGCTACATTCCAAGCAGCTACAGAGTTGTCGGCTAATGCCGCTCTCAACCCGGCATAATTTTCGTCAGCATTGAAATCGGTAGAATCTTTTTCAAATTCATCATTAAACAACTCTCCCACATGACGCGTTCCAAACATTTCATTCATCTCGTTGCCTGTTCTGGAACCATTGAACATATCGGATAGTATCGGTTCAAAATTACTGCTATACACAAGGGTATCTTCAATATTTAAGCCCGCATACAACTTGTATGACTTGAGTAAATAAGCGAAGAAAAAAGGTTGATCGTACTTTACCTGAGATACCATCCAATTCCGGAAAAAATTCAAATTGTAAAAACCTGCACCACAAGCTGAAGCAGTAACTTTCAGATCACTGTTTTGAGTGTTATTCTCGATCGCACTCAATGCAGCCAACGTTGCACTGCCTCCCTGAGAATAACCCGAAAGGAACAATTTATTACTGAATTTACAGGGCTTTTCCTTTTTGACAAATTCTTTTGAAGCCCTGATCATATCGAGAACGGCATTTACTGCATACTTTTTGATCATGTACGGATGAAATACATTGGACGATGCCCCAAATCCAATATAATCGGGAATCACGACAATAAAACCAGTTGAAGCAACAAATGTCGCCATGGAAGTGACCGTTCCCAACGGATTGGAAGTTGGCGCCTCCGCATTGGTCGTCATCGTGCTGTGCTGATAACTTAACATCGGAAATTCATGGGAATTATCGTCTGTAACCGGTACGGCCAAAAGGCCCGAAGCGGTAATAGAATCTCCTTCAAGAGCCGTTTTATATTTAATCTTATAAACTTTGATGTCGTATTTTGCTTTGGTCGACAAATCCGACAATCCGGCTTCATTAAAATAGCTCTTGATATCTGAAGCAAGATATGATTTTGAAACAGGCGCATATTCCGTAAAATCTTCCAGATAAACCGGAATAAAATCACTGTCGTCATCCTTTTCGCATCCCGAAAAGAAAACCAACGACACAATAAAAAACATTGATAAAAAAGTTGTAATTCTCATAAACCTCATTTTTCTCTTAACAAATCCAACACACACGCAAGAAACAAAAAAACTTTAACGATGCAGAATCATTTCGATTTCATACAGTTCATTTTCCTCAAAATTAAGATTATCCATCGCATTCAAATTATCGGCCAATTGGGCAACCGAACTGGCACCTACCAAAACCGAAGTAACCCGCTGGTCCTTCAAAATCCAGGCCAGAGCCATCTGCGCCAGCGATTGCCCTCTTTTCAGCGCCAGTTGATTTAAGAATCTCACCTTTTCAATGGCTTGCTCAACTTCATTGGGCTGCAAAAAGCCCCACGATTTTGCCGCTCTCGATCCCGGTGGAATTCCTTTCAAATACTTATCGGTAAGAAGCCCTTGTGCCAATGGAGAAAAAGCAATCACTCCCACGCCATTCTGGCTGGCTGTATCGAGCAATTCGTCTTCAACCCACCTCACAAACATGGAATATTTTACCTGATTGATCAAACAGGGTGTGCCAAGCTCTTTCAAAATAGCTGCCGCCTTAAGTGTATCGCTGGCAGAGTAGTTCGAAATTCCGACATACAATGCTTTCCCCTGCCGGACAACATGATCGAGAGCCATCATAGTCTCTTCAAGCGGAGTTTCTGGGTCGGGCCGGTGATGATAAAAAATATCAACATACTCCAATCCCATTCGCTTTAAACTTTGATCGAGGCTCGAAACCAAATATTTCCTTGAACCCCATTCGCCATAAGGACCGTCCCACATCCAATAACCTGCTTTGGTCGAAATGATAAGCTCATCACGGTAAGGCATTAAATCCTTTTTTAATATTCTGCCAAAATTTTCTTCCGCAGAACCAGGAGGTGGTCCATAATTATTGGCCAAATCGAAATGAGTAATACCCCGATCGAAAGCATATGTTACAACTTCCCTTCCCACGACAAAAGGATCGACATCGCCAAAGTTATGCCAGAGGCCTAATGAAACCGAAGGCAATTTCAACCCCGACTTACCACACCTATTGTAGGTCATTTTCTCGTAACGGTCTGCAAACGGAATATAATAGTTCATCATTCAGATATTTCCTCAAAAATACAATAAACATTTATTTAAACCCAATTCTGCAAAATGGATCTTTTTTTTAAAATCGATTCATTAAAAGCACGCCTGTTTTATCTTTGAAAAAAATAAATAAAATGGAACGAATCGATTTCAAACCCGGCACAATGGTTTATCCGCTTCCTGCTGTTCTGGTCAGTTGCGGATCTACCCCTGAAGAGTATAATCTGATTACCATTGCCTGGACGGGCACCACTTGCAGCGACCCTCCGCAATGTTACATCTCTGTTCGCCCGGAAAGATATTCGTACGACATCATCCGCCGTAACAAAGAGTTTGTGATCAATCTGACAACAGAAGAGTTAGCCCAAGCGACTGATTGGTGTGGTTGCCGTTCTGGCAGCAAATACAACAAGTGGAAAGAGACCGGCTTAACCCCGGGCAAAGCTAAAATAGTGAATGCCCCTATTGTTTGTGAGTCACCAGTAAACATTGAATGCAAGGTGAAAGAGATTATTCCGCTCGGTTCTCACGACATGTTTCTTGCAGAAGTGGTAAACATCAGCGTTTCGGAAAAATACCTTGATCCAAATACCGGAAAATTCAATCTATCCGATGCCAACCCATTGGTATACAACCACGGAAGCTATTATCGACTTGGAAAGAAAATTGGGAAATTTGGATGGTCGGTTGAAAAGAAAAGTCGAAAAAAGAAATAAAATCGCCAAAGTATGCACCTGCATAAAAAGAACGACTAACAGCAAGGGCTATTCCCTCTCATCCTCCAACGCATTCATAATACAACGGAACCCGACAAAACAACGAGCCGAATCCTGATATTCATAATCACGGGTCGAAACTTGCAGGTAATAAGAAACGTCTTTCCACGATCCTCCGCGAACCACTTTCCGTTTCAATGCCGGCGGGTCATCATCGGAAGCATCGTATTGAAATTCGGGATTAAAAGTACTAACCATCTGATGTCCTGATGGATCATATGCGGTACTGGTCCATTCGGAAACATTACCGGCCATGTCATACAGCCCATAGCCATTGGGGTCAAAGCTGCCAACTTTCATTGTCTTCGCTGAATAATAACTATCAGCAATATAATTTCCACGTAAAGGCTTGAAATTGGCCAGGTAACAACCCTTATGGGTACTTGTGTAGTAACTTCCCCACGGATATTTATTATTCACTTTTCCACCTCGGGCGGCATATTCCCATTCTGCTTCAGTAGGCAATCGATAAGGATGAATGGATTGAATGTGCGATGCTGCTAAAAATTGATCACGAAACATGGTTCGCCAATGACAAAATGCATTGGCCTGCTCCCAGGTTACCCCAACAACCGGATATTCATTAAATGCCGGATGGTAAAAATATTTAAGGGTCCAGGGTTCGTTGTACGAATAGGTAAAATCGCGTACCCAAACCAACGTATCGGGATAAACCGGCACTCTGTTTTTAATAATGAAAGATGAACGATCTTTAATTGGATTTGTTTTACCCGTTTTGTGGTCGACAACCGACCCTGAATATTTTTGTGTTTCATAATCAAAACTATTCGATAAAAGAGCTGCCTGCTTCAAATCGATGACATAATATTCATAAAATATTTGCCGGTAATCCAATTCTCGTTTCCCTTCAAACCGCTCTTTACCCTGATAAAATAACGGTTTGAGTGCCTCAGTCACTTCCGTTTTATCATCGGTCCAGATGGTAGCCGCCTTAGCACGATCAATCATTGGAGGGTCAATAAGTTGTTTATCTTTATCGACAGCCTTATAATAATCAATTCCATCTTTAAAGGTTAAAGAAACAGCAACCGAATCAGCCACCCATTTCACGTATTGACGATATTCACTGTTGGTTATTTCGGTTTCATCCATCCAGAACGAATTTACCGATACATTCCGGGCATTCTGGATGCGTTGATCGAGCACCTGATCACCTCCCCCCATTTGATACGATCCTTGTTTGATATAAACCATTCCATAAGGAACAGGCTCAAACCAAACCGGCCGTTTCTTCCCTCTCAAGTCATAGTAAACCAAATCAGATTTGCAGCTAACCAAAAACAAGAGAGAGATAAGCAACAAGGAAAAATATTTCAGAAAAATGTTACGCACTCAAAAATCGTTTCTCAAATAACGTTGAAAAAAATGTTCTATTGCCTTATAATGTAAAAGCCTTATGGAAATCCATAAGGCTTCAATCGGTTCAATATCTTGAATTACAGATTAATTTTCCCACAAATCCTGTTCGTAATCGAATATCTCTTTTTTGATCCGATCTGATTCAAGTTGAGCTTCACGGCCAGAAAGATAATCCGTGATCAACCGATCGTTATAAACGTTGGCTTCTCTTACAAAATTGGCCTTGAATTTCCTGTTTACAAACAAATCATCGAAACTATACAATTCAGTATCATTCGTTGGATTATAAACCGGAATAGTAGCCAGGTACTCTCGGGCATCCGGATAATAAATCCAGAACAAATAATTCATTCTCCTATCCATCGGAAATCCACTAGCTGTTGGGGCTCCAGTTATCTTATCATACTCACGGATAAAACACAAACCAATGATTTCACAATTTAACTGAGAGGATTTTCTGTCGAAATACCATACTTCCTTTACCAGAATTTGAGTGATTTCGTCGGGTAACCAACGTTGGTCAATTGTACCCCCAGAATATTGCATAACATTCTCATCCAAAGCGGCCAACGAATCGGGTATAATAATGTTATTCTGGTCAAATTCAAATGCATTGTTTTTAAATTGTGGTTTAAATGCAAACAGAGAACCATTTTTAATCCCTTCTGTAACAGCCATGATCAAACTTTTCCGGCCATGTATTGTATCAAGCGGATAATAAAGCGGCAAATTCATTTTTTCCCGGAGATCAATGATTTCCCAAGCAACTTTCGACCACATCACATCTGCTTCCCGAACATAAGGATATGCTATTGCTTTTCGTTTAGCAAAATCATTTTCCTGTTGATAAGTGCTGTAAAAAGGCCCAAATTTATCGGTGAACCTCACACTACCACCCTGCTGAGAAAAACCCAGAACGGGTAATAAAACTAACATCAAAGTTTTAACTATACTTTTCATATCAGATGGATTTTGCATTTTTAGTTTACTGTATAAATAGTCGGTGACAATGAGACATTGGTAACGGTACTATTCCCTTTGATCCTTGCCTTAATATTTTCAAAAATGATTTTATCACCTTTCTTAACACCTGTGAGCAGAGTCTTTTGAGCTGCCGTAAAAAGTTCACTCGAAGAGGATGCAGTAGCGGTCATCCCCCCTCCGGTAGGAACAGAAACATCAAAACTAGTCACCTCAAACTCCAGGTCGAAAAGAAAATCTTCTAACGTAGCCGTTAAATTTTTGACCTGTAACGGATTCAAATAAGCCCGGGGAATGTTTGCGCCCGATGTAAAAACACCCAGCGTAGCAAGAGGTGGAGGTACATCTTTCACCCTGAATGTCTTAACTCCCATAAGAACTTCTTTCCCATCCAGGTTAGCATATACCGTTACCTTGGTATTGGTATTAAGGCTTGTAGGCTTTGCCACCCACTGATTTTGACCTTGGGCAATTGAACCATTATCAATTGTTGCACGTACCTGACTGCTTGAGACACCAGGCACAGAGATTTCTAACGGGTTTTCAATTCCCCGGTACAATACGTTCATTTTGGATGGAGAAATGGTTGCCGTAGGAGCAGCAACTTCATATTCGCCGGAAAATGGAGCACTTGCAGGGTTCCCTTCGTACATGTACCGGATTTCACCCCGGTACTGATGCTTTCCTGGTTCTGATGATGATGCCTTAAAAATTGCTTTCCCTCCTTGTAAAGGTATGGGAGTAGAACTTCCATTAACATAAACATTCGCTTCAGGTACATTGGTCACAGCCGACAAGAAAATTTCAGCCTCAAAGTTTTGAGAACCAGATATAACATAAGTCGATTTAGGGATCACCTTTGCTTCAAAAGAACTTTCTTCGCTCAACGCGGAATACAAAGCGGTCAATACAGAGCTTTCGGTAAAGCATACATCACTTTGCATTTTATCCAGCAGGGTGATAGAGGCAATTACCGGAGAACTTCCAAAACTTAACTGAACCCAGGTTTTAGAATTGGTATCTTTATCTCTCGTTACGGGATCAGATACATCCAAGGTTTTTTCGATATTTTCATAAAAACTATCTCCGAACCGGTTCTTCAAGAGCGAATCATTTTTGATAATCGCTATCATTTGTTCTTTGTATTCAAGGATCTTGGCTTTCAATTCCTCTCCTTTTCCTCTTTCAACCATTATCAATGGAGACACATTTAAATCGTCCTGCCGTTTAAGAATGAGCGTGTCGTTATCTTTTGTAACGATATGAGGATACTCAGAGGGTAATTCTTCGCCTGGATTCAATTTTTCAGCTCCTGCTTGTATTGCCATATCTTGTTTAAGCCCAACAATGATTGAAATAATCGATTCACTAATTGAATGAACCGTTTTTGCCTTCTCAATATAAACACTTGCCAATTGCTTATTTTGCCCATTATTGACCTGCCATTCAAAATCCTCCAGGATGGAACTATTTTTCTTGGTATAACCATCCAAGCTTTTAACCATACTTGCATCAATGACTTTAAAAGCATTTAATGTCTCAACCGACACATTCAGTGCTAGCATGGCAGTAAGCACCAGATACATCATGTTGATCATTTTCTGCCTCGGGGTCTCCGGACAATTCTTAGCTCCCATAATCTATCCCCTCGTTACTTTTTAATATTAATAGCGCCAAGCATCCTGCCGTATACTTTATTCAAAGCCTGGATATTTTCACTTATTTCTTTGGTGCTATCATTAAATTTACGCGTTTCCTCAACCGATGAATGAAGCAATTTTCCAATTTCCCCTACGCTGGTTGAATACTCTTTCATTACATCATCAATTTTTGCTGCTCCTTTAAGATGCAACTCATAAGCTGCATTCAAAGCGCCCATACTCTTATTTAATTTTTCAATGGTTTCAACATACTTTGCGGAACTTTTTTCCAACCCTTTAAAACCTCCGGAGATACTATCAGCAACCTTATGATAAGATTCGTTGAGCTCTGATGCAGATTTTTGCAGCTGCTCACCAAAAACCTTACTCGACTCTTTAATGTCGGAAGAAAATTTTTCACCGGTATTTTTCATACCATCTGCAGTCGTTTTTACCGAAGCAGAAAACTCGTTTACCGTTTGAGATATATTGGTAGAAGCCTTTTCAGCAGAAACTTTGATTGTTTCTCCAGTAGTTTTTATTGAGGCTGTTAAATCGACTGAAGATTGAACAATTCCTTCAGAAGCTTTGTCGCTTGATGAACTGATCTTTTGGGCGGCAGTTTTAAATGTATTAGAGATTTCCTGAACATTCTCGGCAATAGCGCCCGACATATTTTTATTCGACTCTACAACTTGATTAAGAGACTTTGACGCTTCTTGAAGGTTTTTAACAAAACCATTTGTTTCAACAGTAGCTTTTGACAGATCAGATATTCCTTCAGCAGCTTTTGAAAGTTTATCAAAACTCTCATTTAACTTTTTGATCTGTTCGGCAGGCAAATCCTTGATTGAAATAGTCGTGGATCCACCACCACCACCGCTGAAGCCTTCTCCGGTACCCGAGCCAGAACCTGAACCACCACCACCAAAAAAGTTAGGATGTTTTTTATCTGTTTCAGCGTATAAGATTTTCTTCTCTTCCAAATCATCGGGTTCCCGTAATTGAGGATATACTTTCTTCCAATCGGGGCTCTCCATTAAAGGTTCAAAAGCAGAAATAAAGAAAATCAGTGCCTCCATCCCCATTCCGGTCATAAGAAATCCACTTGCAGCTGGCCAGTGTTCAAGCTTAGCCAAAGCACCTATCAACACTACTGAAGCACCAAAACTATAAGTGTAATTCTGAATTGTTCTCCACTTTCTAGTATGCAAAAAATCACCAATATTCATATCAAAAAAATTTGAACCATTTATAATTTAAAATTCATTGCCAAACGATGAACGCACACACCTGAAACCAATAAACGATGTTGCAGAATCCTGATATTCATAGGTACGGGACGAAGTCTGAATAAAATAACCTACATCTTTCCAAGATCCACCTCTGATCACTTTTCGTTTCATAGCGGGAGGATCAGAATCTTCGGCACGATATTGAAAATTCGGATTAATTTGGCTAACCATAGTTGTGGATAAAACATCCCATGCTGTAATCGTCCATTCTGCAACATTACCCGCCATATCGTATAAACCAAAATCATTTGGAGGATAACTAGCAACTTTCATTGTCGCTAAACCACCATCCAAAATATAATTACCTCGCATGGGTTTATAGTTGGCCATGAAAGCTCCCATTTGATTGCGTGAATAATATCCACCCCAGGGATACATTGAATTCTGCAGGCCTCCTCGAGCTGCATACTCCCATTCATATTCCGTAGGCAACCGGTAAGCCATAACCGTTGCTTGTCCATTGGCACCATAAACCATATCCTGCATTTTTGATCGCCACTGGCAGAAAGCATTTGCCTGCTTCCAATTCACGCCAACAACCGGATAATAATCAAAGCCCGGATGCCAAAAATACATACTGGTCCACGGCTCGTTATAGGAATAGGTAAAATCCCTGATCCAGCATAAAGTATCGGGATAAATGTGTTCTCTTTCCCTTACAATAAAATCGGAACGGTCTTTAATCCCTCCATCATATTTTCCGGTTTTATAGTTGAAGCTATTGGCTCTTTGGGCAGCCTTCTGATAATCGATCCACTGATATTCAAAAAATAGTTTTCGGGAATCTATTTCTCGTTTACCAAAAAAACGTTCTTCTGCAGGCAGGAACAACTCGCCCAACACCGTAGTATCGGCCCAATCGATTTTTGCTTTGTAATCCAAGCTTACAAAGTTCCCATTTGCATCATAAATAGCATAAGGCGATTGTGCTGTTCCATCGGCTCTATTTAATAAATCGAGAGCCATTGAATCTTTGACCCAATTTACAAATACCCGATATTCATTGTTGGTTATTTCGGTATCGTCCATCCAGAAAGCGTCGATGGAGATCGTTTTCGTAGGATCAATTGTCCGTGTCGGATCCTCATCACTGGGACCAACCCGTATTGAACCACGCTTAACGAAGGTCATCCCGAAAGGAACAGGTTCAAACCAGCTTCCCCTCTTCCCTGTCCCGTAAAGCTCACCACTTTCTCCCGATTGGGTGCAACTTGCGATCATAACAATGATCAACAGCGAGATAATCAATTTGTATTTTTTCATATCAGTTAAATTCAGATCTTATAAGTACCTGACACTCTTATATTTCATGTCTCTTTTCGTATCAATATTAAAGGAGTAAGTAATGATTATTTCGTGCGATGTGGCACCTCCATAAATCATATAACTCGTATTCACATCCAATGCATACCCTACATTCAATCCATTTACAAGTTCAGTTCCTCCCAGCAAAGTAAACGATGCAATATTCTTAGGAGATACCCTTAACCCAAAACCAGCCCAGTATCTTTTTTTATAAAACATCGTTGCGTTCATATCAAGCATATATGCGGCCAAATCGGTTCTTAAAACAAATGAAGGCCGCAAGTCAAATAACGGATCTCGCATTTCAATATTGTATGCCCCTGATAATTTGTACACAGCATCGTAATACAAATAATTAGTTTCAGTTGTCGTTTCCTTCGTACTTGAAATATTCGCCCGGTTCAAATTCGACCCGGATAATCCAATATAGTAAAGTGGTGTTTCGTAATATGCACCAAAGCCTATTCCTAAATCAAGCCCTCCCGAAAACTTATCAGGGATTAAAGGGTCGCCCGATGTGGCCCAAGTATGAGAATCGTCATCTCCAGAGATATCCTCATTCCAGGTACCCGGCTCAATACTATAATTATTGAATCCCAACGAGAAACCCAAACCCAGCGTTCCGTTTTTCAGATTTTGGTGGTATGCAAATGAAAAATCAACTTTCACAACCTTTTGATAGCCAATCTTATCATTCATCATCGCGATACCAAAACCTGTTCTCTTTCCAAATAAGTCAACAGGGGTTTCAACCCCAAACGTCGATGTAACCGGCTTCCCTTCTATCCCTGCAAACATGGTCCGGTTACAAAAAGTTGCATTTATTGTATTCTCAGCTCCAACAAAACTCGGATTGGTAATTGTCCGTAAAAACATATAATTACTGAACAAAGGTTCATCTTGAGCTTTAGCTGCTAAATTAACCAATATAAACAAAATAAAAAAAGAAAAATAATTTTTCATAAAAGCTTATTTCCCTTTGCGCAGGGTGCGTTGTAAAACAAAAATAAGATATTCGAATAAATAATTACTTCAAACAGCAACGATTATCTTAATTTTTTAAAATTTATCCACCAACGATCCGGAATTTCATTGCTACATGCCTTAAAATAATCGGTTTCGGTGCAAGCGACAGTTACATTCTCCCGATGACACATACTTTCTGGCAAGTTATTTACTTCAATCCACCAACGCTGAGTCTTATTACTTTTATAAAAAACGATTGGAATTTCTATTTCGTCTATTTCTACAATATATTTTATACAATCTTCTAATGTGGTTTGGGGATATTCATGCTTACGGTTGATAAAGCCATCCAAATAATACCAAACCATTTGAGCAATTAGCTTCGCAGTTTGGTTATTATCATCGAGATGATGATCCATCTCAAAAATCCCCAATACTCTATTCCGGTCACTAATCCCAATATACCTGGTTAATTGACAGGCTTCGTCAGCAAAAAATCCATTAGGGGAACTATTTTTGCGGGCAGGAGCATCTCCTGCTTTAATTGCGCCTATGTCGAAGCTCACCAAATCGGCATCGCGCAGTATTGGCTCGATATTTTCGAGTTTCTCTCTCGTCGCTCCAAGCCGGTAATGTTCAAAATAGAGTTCATTTAACCGGTTAATTTGTTTTGGATCGACAAAATAGGCCTGATGTCCTATACATGAAATATTATATAAATGAGAATTTTCGTTCGCAATGATTTTGTCAAGGTACGAATCTTCTGAGCACAATTCATCTGAAACGCTCAAATCGATCCGGGAATCGATGTGTACCAGATTTATATCATTTTCAAATTCCTTGATTGCCTTAAAAATAGCAGTTGTAAGCAATTGTGGTCCTCCAACCACCACCACGTTGATCTTTAATTGGAATAAAAGAGCACAAACTTCCTGCAAAATAAACTGTGCTTCATCCAGATTTTTCCCCGTCCGCAAATTTCCCAAATCAGCAATCCGAAGGCCATAGGAAACTTTTTTCAACTTGTAAAATTCCTCCCGTATCGGGTTCTTTGATGGAGATATTTCATTCAATTCAGGATCGACAAACACAAGGGCTATTTCAAATTTTTCGGTTTGGGCAATAGGCTTTACACTGCTATTACACAAAATTCCAGAACCAATCGATCCGCTATCATTCAAATAGGATGAATCAGTAAAATCAGTTAGTTGAACCGGATCAAAATAACCGAGAATTTCGTCGAGTTTGTCCTTTACCATTTGCAATTTATCCAAAATGATCTTACCATTACCCCCTGAATTATTTCTTCTTTTTCTTGGTTTTGACTGTTTTATCCGCTTGATCAATCACTTTCAGACAATCGTCATAGGTAATTTCATTCTCAGCTGTCCCTTTGGGGATTTTATAATTATTCTTCTTGTATGCAATATAAGCGCCCCAGCGGCCATTCATAATTTTTAGGTCAGGGTCTTGCTCGAAAGTTTTAATAATGGCCTTTTCGTCCTTATCTCTCTTTTTCAAGATGAGTTCTACAGCTCTTTCAAAATCTACGGTAAAAGGATCATCCGTTTTCTCCAGCGAGATGAATTTATTATCATGGCGCAAATAGGGTCCAAACCGACCAATCGCAACGGAAATCTCTTTGTCTTCAAACATTCCGATCTTTCGGGGCAATTTGAACAATTCAAGAGCTTGATCCAGTGTGATAGTTTCAATTCGTTGTCCTGGCTGGAGACTGGCAAACTTTGGCTTTTCACCACTTTCTCCATCGTTCGTCTCACCCAGTTGTACCAACGGACCAAACCGACCGATCTTAACGGAAACCTGTTTGCCTGAATCGGGATCATTGCCCAGAATTTTTTCTCCATTGGCCTTTTCTGAAACCAGCAACGATTCTTCAACCAGAGAGTGAAAAGGCTTATAAAATCCACCTATCATGTTGCCCCACTGATTTTTACCTTCAGCAATTTCGTCAAATTGAGCCTCAACTTTAGCCGTAAAGTTGTAATCCATGATCTGATCAAAATTTCTCATCAGGAAATCATTGACCACCATTCCAATATCGGTTGGGAAAAGCTTCGATTTTTCATACCCATAAGTCTCCGTTTTAACCTGTTCTTTAATATTTCCCGACTTAAGGGTCAACGTAACAAATTCCCGTTCATTACCAGGACGGTCGTCTTTCACAACATAGCCCCGATTTTGTATGGTCGTAATAATAGGTGCATAGGTCGAAGGTCTCCCTATTCCCTGTTCTTCAAGTTTTTTTACCAATGTTGCTTCGGTATAACGAGCCGGTTTTTGAGTAAACCGTTGTGCTGCTGTTATGACTCCGCGTTCAAGAACATCCTTCACGTTTATTGGAGGCAACAAAACATCACCATTCTGCTTATCATCCTCATCATCAGACGATTCAAAGTAAACTTTCAAAAAGCCATCAAAAACAATCACTTCTCCTGAAGCAATAAATTTTTCAGAGACAGTGGATATATCAATCGTAATGGTGGTTTTCTCTAGCTGAGCATCGCTCATTTGCGAAGCTACTGTTCTTTTCCAGATTAACTCATAGAGCTTTTGTTCCTGCTTGGTTCCAGTAATTGTTTCTTTATCAATATAGGTTGGCCGAATCGCTTCGTGAGCTTCCTGTGCTCCTTTGGATGTCGTTTTATATTGTCGGGTTTTTGAATATTTCTCCCCAAAAAGCTCTTCAATTTTTGCTTTTGAAGTATTTAATGCCAGGCTCGACAGGTTGACGGAGTCGGTACGCATATAGGTTATTTTTCCGGCTTCGTATAAGCGCTGAGCAACCGACATGGTTTGGGAAACCGAAAAACCAAGCTTGCGACTAGCTTCCTGTTGCAATGTTGAAGTTGTAAATGGTGGAGCCGGAGCTCTTTTTGAAGGTTTCTTTACAACATCATCAACGGTGAATGTCGCATCTTTACATTTTTCAAGGAATGCAAATGCTTCTTCTTTTGTATCAAAACGTTTGGAAAGTTCAGCCTTTAATTCGGTGGTTTTACCGGCTGCATCTGTGACAAGAAAAATCGCATTTACCCTAAACGAAGAAACCGCTTTAAAAGCGGTGATCTCCCTTTCGCGGTCTACAATCAACCGAACGGCAACCGATTGAACCCTTCCAGCAGAGAGCTGAGGCTTCACTTTTTTCCACAAAACCGGAGAAACTTCAAACCCAACCAAACGATCGAGCACTCGCCTGGCCTGCTGTGCATCAACCAGGTTTATATCAAGGGAGCGGGGAGTTTGAATGGCTCCCAATATAGCTTCCTTAGTAATTTCATGAAAAACAATTCGTTTCGATTTTTCAGGATCAAGTTCCAGCACTTCCTTCAAATGCCAGGCAATAGCCTCCCCTTCACGGTCCTCATCAGATGCGAGCCATACCATCTTGGCCTCGTTTGCTAATGTCTTTAATTCTTTGACTATTGATTTTTTGTCTTCGGAGATAATATAATTGGGTTTGAAGTTGTTTTCGACATCCACGCCAAACCCTTTTTTATCGAGATCCCTTATATGGCCAAAGCTAGACTTAACCAAGAATTCCTTTCCCAAAAATTTCTCTATCGTTTTAGCCTTTGCTGGAGACTCGACAATCACTAAATTTTCTACCATAAATCAGTTTTTCCTCAAATGAATCATGCCATTTCATCGATGAATAGTGAACAAGATCCGTTTCTAATTGGTAATAACTAAAAAACCTTTTTCAAAATAAAGTGCAAATTAAAGAAAATTGGAAGCTATGATCAAAATTTTCATTGAACTCATTTCAATTTAATCCCAAAAAAACATCTCTCAGCATACAATATAATAATATGGTTGAAATTTGAAGCCGGAAAAAAAGGATTTCACTTTTGGAATGAACTTCTTGTTTGAATAAAAACTTTCACTTTATAAATAATTATCTTTGCCAAAATTTTTATCAAAGATGGTACCTGAAAATAAATCAAAACAAAAATTTATACGGATACTTTGGATAGGAGTAGGTTCATTGGTGATGTTAACCATCATTTTTTTCTGGCTAATCTATCATGGCGTGCTTGGTTACATGCCTTCTTTCGAAGATCTTGAAAATCCCAAAAGCCTGGTTGCCTCTCAAATAATTACAGTCGACAATCAAACCCTCGGGAAATACTATAAAGAAGAAAACCGAACGTTAGCGAACTTCAAAGATCTCAGCCCCAATTTGGTTCATGCATTGATTGCAACTGAAGACGAGCGCTTTTACAAACATTCTGGTGTCGATCTAAAAAGCTTTGGCCGTGCGGTTAAAGGAATTGTTACCCGCACCAATGAAGGCGGGGGAAGTACCATTACCCAGCAATTGGCAAAGTTGCTTTTCCCTCGTGAAAGTAATTCAGGGATCAAGTTAGTTCTCCGAAAATTCAGGGAATGGGTCATCGCGGTAAAACTTGAAAGAAGCTATACCAAAGAAGAAATTATAACCATGTATCTCAATAAATTTGAGTTCATTAATGGTGCTTTTGGTGTCGAAGTGGCTTCAAAAACCTATTTTAACACCACTCCCGATTCCCTTACGATAGAGCAAGCAGCCCTTTTGGTAGGAATGCTGAAGAATCCGTTCCTGTACAATCCTACTCGATTTAAAGACCGGGCCCTACAACGAAGAAATGTTGTTCTGGGTCAAATGCTGAAAAATAAATACATCACCAAGCAACAATACGACCGAGCAAAAATTCTTCCATTAAATATTGATTTTAATCCTGAAGGACTTAAAAAAGGAATCGCTCCATATTTCAGAAAATACCTCGAACGTACCATGATTGCACAAAAGCCCGACCGCTCAGACTATGATAACAATCCCCGTTCGAGGCAAAAATATACCGAAGACTCGATTGCCTGGGAAACCGATCCTCTTTATGGATGGTGCAATAAGAACCTGAAACCCGATGGAGAACCGTACGACCTTTACAAAGATGGGTTGAAGATTTATACGACCATTAATTACAAGATGCAGCAATACGCCGAAGATGCAGTAGAAAAGCACCTTAGAAGGCTTCAACCCCAATTGAATCAACATGTAAGGGCCTTCAAAAATTCTCCATTTTCAAACGACTTGACCGACGAACAAGTCCAGAATGTTTTGAACAGCGAAATGAAACGGAGCGAACGTTATCGAAACCTGAAAAAACAAGGTTACAATAGCAGTGAAATTCTCCACGATTTTAATAAAATTCAAATACTGAACGTATATACCTGGAATGGATATAAGGACACGCTCCTCTCTCCTCTCGATTCAATCAAATATTACCTTAAACTACTCAGTACCTCTTTTATGGCCATGGATCCCCGATCCGGAGAAGTTAAAGCATGGGTTGGTGGTTCAGCCTACGGATTTACCGAAATCGACATGGTACGTTCCTCCTCATTCAAACGTCAGGTGGGCTCAACCTGCAAACCATTTTTGTATACATTGGCAATGCAAAACGGCATATCTCCCTGTAAGAGAGTTCCTAATATTGAACAAACGTTCATTCTCGGCGATGGCTCTACCTGGACGGCAAAGAATTCTTCGCCAACCGATTTCGATGGACAAATGGTTAGCCTCCGCTGGGGACTCGCTAACTCTGTGAATCAGGTCTCTGCCTGGATCATGAAACAATTTAACCCCGAAGCGATGAAAACAGTAATGCGCCAAATGGGTGTTTATAGTGATATTCAGGCAGTACCATCCATGTTTCTTGGTACAGCCGAAATTACTTTGTACGAAATGGTCGCTGCATACTCCGTTTTTGCCAACAAAGGAATCTACACAACACCGCTCATCGTAACCCGCATTGAAGACAAAAACGGGAATCTTTTGTCCACTTTTCAGGCCAGAAAACGGGATGCCATCGACGAAAGAACTGCCTATCTCATGACCTACCTGCTTCAGGGAGTTGTTAAAGAAGGTACCGGGATCCGCTTATCAACGACCTACGATGCGTACAAGGATTATGGCGGCTTTACCTCGCCATTTGCGGGTAAAACTGGTACGACTCAGAATCAGAGTGATGGTTGGTTTATCGGTTTTACGCCCGAATTGGTTGCGGGTGTTTGGACCGGCGCTAACTACCGAAGTGTCCATTTTGAGGATATATCAAGAGGGCAAGGCTCAAACACAGCACTTCCTGTCTTTGGTCGTTTCTTCAAAAAAGTATTTGCCGATAAAAGTTTGAACATAAAATCGGATTTTCAGTTTGAACGTCCTATCGGAATGGAAGATATTGATTGCGATAATAACGACGGCGGATCTGAAAGCACAAAACCTGAATATGATGACTTTTTCTAGTAAATTACTAGTATTCATCTCTGTTTTGAATAAAGGAGCAAGAAAAAGCAAAATTCTGTTGATCGTTGTTGCTTTTTCTGTCTCGATATCTTTGTTTCTGTTTAATTCATGTGCCAATCAAGGAGTTGGCCCATCAGGAGGTCCCCGAGATTCAATCCCTCCCGTTGTAATAACGAGCATTCCTGCTTCCGGTCAGAAAATGTATGACGGAAAAGAAATTGTTCTCACATTCAACGAGTATGTGGTTGCCAGTGATCTTTCTAACAGTTTGATTATTTCACCTCCACTTGCCAAGAAACCTGAAATCAAAACTTCTGGCAAATCAGTTATCGTAAAGATCCCCGAAGATTTGATTCCGGATAGAACCTACTCGGTCGATTTTCAAAATGGCATTAAGGATTACACTGAAGGGAATGTTCTAAAAGGACTAAGGATTCTCTTTTCAACCGGCAATCAACTCGATTCGCTTCAAATTGGAGGCTATGTACTCGATGCGTTCACCCATCTGCCGGTTCCGAACACCTTGGTTACCCTCTACACTTTCGATAATGACTCTGTCTTTCAAAGTCTAAAGCCCGATTTCATTGCCCGCTCAAACGACGAAGGTTTTTTTCTCTTCGACAACCTTCCTCCTGATCATTACAAGCTTTATGGACTAACCGATATTGACAAAAACTTATTCTATTCCCAACCCACTGAATCAATTGCTTTTTGCGATTCAATGATTACCCCATCAGCTCGTTACATCGCCCAAACCGATACCACGAACGGCAAAGACTCGGTATCCGGCTTTACGGAATTTTTTCCTAAAGATGTAACGATTCTCCTTTTTCAGGAAAAAACATACAATCAATACATTGTATCTTCCAAAAGAGAAACCGAAGACAAATGTCTCATCGCATTCAACGAATCCGTTGATTCTTTTCGGGTTGATCTGGTAAAACACATCGGGGAAAAAAACTGGAATGAAATAGAATACAGCGCCAATCTCGATACCGTTTCTGTTTTCATCGTTGACTCCTTACTAGCAAAAACCGACACAATTTTTTTGGGAGTTAACTATCTGGCGACCGACACCCTTGGCAACTTCAAAGCCAGAACCGACACCATTAAAATGCTTTTCAACAGGCAGATAAACCTAAAAGATAAAAAGAAAGACTTAAAACCGGTCAACAGCAACTATTTCAACTTCTCTTCAAACCTTGTTTCCTCCAACTTCGATTTAAATAAAAAAATTATCCTGGAAGCTCCTTCACCCCTTAAGGATATGGAGAAACAAAAGATCGGATTTTATGAGATCATAAATGATTCGACCAAAAAAGAAATCGACTTTGGCCTCCTGTCTGTTCCCGGATCAAAAAGGAAGTACCAGCTGTCTGTTACTCTGGCGGAGAATACAAAATACCTGCTTTCGATTGATTCATCGGCCATTTGCACCATGAGCGGAATTCCAAACGCTGGGTTCCAATCGAAATTTTCGACACAAAAAGCCGATTTTTATGGTTCAATCATCTTGTCGCTCAAGGGTGTCCCGGGAAAAGGGAAACTACAGTTGATTAAATATCAGGAAAAAGGAGATAAAGAAGAGATTGTTCGTGCGGCTGATGCGGACACGCTTCAGCGAACAATTACATTTGACTATTTGAAACCGGATAAATATGTCCTGAAATTTTTTAACGACATCAATCTGAATGGGAAATGGGATACGGGTAACCTAACGATGAAACTTCAGTCTGAGCCTGTTTTCTATTTTCCTAAAGTCATCAACGTAAAATCGAACTGGGAAATAAAAGAAAACTGGGAAATAAAATCCCAACCAATCAAACCCAAAAAGATCGTGGATGAATCGAAAAAAGAGGAAAAAAAATCTGGAAAATAATTAATACCTTAGCCCAAAAAATTGATATGGCTACAAAAAGAGACATCAAAAAGGATATCAGCTACTTGTGTGAATATATTGTGCTCGATGCACTTCAAGTATCCGAAATAACCGATGAAAGCAACAAACCTGAAGTAGTTGAAATTATTGCCGGAATCTCTTCTTTATATAAGGATTTAATTAGCCGGGTCAATCATCCTGACGGGAAAGACAATCCCAAACTGGTTAAAGCCCATTATAAATCGATTACGCACGACCTGCTGACAGAATGTGATAAATTTTATAACCAGCTGAATAAATTAATTCCAGCAGAATAGCTTATTCTTTCTTTTTCAAAAAAGGGTGATAATCACCTTTTAAGCCAATGGGCACTGAATTACGGATTTCATGTGTCAGGTATATACATTCTTTCGCCTCATCAAGGCCAAATCCTCCATTGGTTAGAATCTCACGGTAGACCGAAGTATGCAGATTGGTAAAACCTTCGCTGAATTCCAATTCCTCTCCTTCAACCGAAATTGAACGATAGGTCCGGGAACCTTTCTTTCTGGCTTGTTCCGGTATGTCGTCATAATCGAGGCTCAGGTACCACCTAACCCTGGCCCGTTCCAAGGTAAGAAAACCCGATGCTTTATGTGGTTCGTACATGTTCACCACATTGGTTTGGATGGGACCAAAAATCCAGTTCAGCATATCGAAAAAATGGATCCCAATATTGGCAGCAACCCCACCCGACTTAGTAACATCGCCTTTCCAGCTTTTGAAATACCATTTCCCCCGGGAGGTAATATAAGTAAGGTTGATATCAAAAATTTTATCTTCTGGATAAGTTTTAACTTTTTCCTTTAAAGCAATGATCACCGGATGAAGCCTAAGTTGTAAAATGGTATGTATTTTATAGCCGGTCTCATTCTGAATTTTTTCCAACCGTTTAATTTCCGAGGGATAAACAACCAGTGGTTTTTCACAAATCGCATTCATCCCATTCTCCAAAGCAAACTCAATGTGCTGACAATGTAAGTAGTTGGGAGAACATATACTACAATATTCAATCGGAGAAGCAGATTTCTGCTGTTCTTTAACATAGACCTCAAAATCATCAAATTCAGGAAAAAACTCTGCATTAGGAAAATAGCTATCCATTCTACCCATGACATCAAACTTATCGGAAGCAACCAGCAACGAATTATTGGTATCCCTGATCGCCTTCAGATGCCTTTCTGCCACAAAACCAGCCGCTCCTATCAATGCAAAATTTTTCATTTCTTCAATATTTGAGGTAAAATTAGTTTATTCTGATTGGATCATATCACTCCAAAAAGAAATTTAAAGTTTATAAACCTTTTCCGACGGATCTTTGATAAAGTTCCGTAAATCGACTACCAATTGGGAATTCTTCTCGATAAACTCAGGATCAAAAACAGAATGATGGGTAGTAATAACCACGCAATCGGCCTTTTGTATCTGAAAATCGGTAAGTCCGACCGACTTGAAAGTATGCCCTCCCGAGGTAATAATTCCGGGAATATAGGGATCGTGATAAGATACATTGGCTCCTTTCCCCACCACTTCATCAATAATTTTCAGGGCTGGTGATTCCCTTGCATCATCAATATCGGGTTTATAGGCCACTCCGAGAAATAATATTTTGCTACCATTCAATGATTTCTTCTGTCGGTTCAAAGCGGAAGTTATTTTGATGGTCATCCGGTGGGGCATCATCATGTCGATATGCCCGGCGGTATGAATCATACTTAAATCAAAATTGTACTTTTTCGCAATATGTTCCAAATAGAACGGATCGAGCGGAATACAATGCCCTCCAATTCCGGGCCCCGGATAAAAAGCCTGAAATCCAAACGGTTTCGTCTTTGCAGCTTCAATCACTTCCCAAATATCGATATCCATCTTCCCACAAAGGAGAGCCATTTCGTTAATCAGGCTGATGTTTATCAAACGGTAAGTGTTTTCAAGAATTTTTACCATTTCAGCAACTCTGGGGGAACTGACTAAATGGATTTTTTCGATTGCCTTCTTGTATATCGCCTCTCCTATCTCTAAGCCATCGGAAGAAAGTGCTCCGATAACTTTGGGAGTATTCTGGGTGTTAAATCTCTTAT
>DAOQAB010000055.1:9245-23980 GCA_035353695.1 Prolixibacteraceae bacterium | reverse complement strand
GCGATGAAAATGAAGCCGTGCGGGTTGCCAACGATAGCTTGTTCGGGTTGGGGGCTGCTGTCTGGACCAACGATTTGGAAAAGGGAGAGAAGCTGGCAAGGCAAATTGAAGCCGGTGCCATTTTTATTAACGGGTTGGTAAAATCGGATCCGCGGCTGCCTTTTGGCGGAATTAAGCAATCGGGCTTTGGGCGTGAACTCTCTCATTATGGCATCAAAGAGTTTTGTAACATTAAGTCGGTGTGGATTAAATGAAATCAAAAGAGCTGCAATAACCCGCGGGCTCGCAGCTCTTTTGTGTAAGATTTTGTTTATTTCGAAATTAGGTATTCCAGTGCGTCTTCTTTGTTGCGGAAGGATTTTATATTTCTGCCAGTGACCGATACAAATGCATTATACATTACCGAGATCAGCCCTGACATTCCGATAACAGCCGCGGCTCTGACATAAGGGGCGTTGAGTTTGACCATCTCTTCAAAAAACTTTTTGATGTCACTGTTAAAAAACATCCCATCCATGTTTGTCAATGTATAAACCGAATTTAAGTTCTGGCTTCGGATCAGGGTTGAGCCATCTTTTTCCAAACAGATGATTTCTTCTTTATTTTTCATGTTTGAGAAATCGAGATAGAGAATGTTTTTTCCTTTGTAATTGATGCTTTCTGTTTTTTTCATATCGAATGGAATTTAGGTCGATACAAGTTAACATTTTGTATTTATTTTGTAAAGACCCTTTGGGGATTTTCGGATAAAATATTTTGTGTGGGTTATTCTTTTTCAGTAACCTTGTGCTATGATTCAGATCGGAAAAGCCATTGTTAGCCTCGACATTTTTGAAAGCCATTTTTTGTGTGATCTTTCTATCTGTAAGGGCAGTTGCTGTGTGGAAGGCGATTCGGGGGCCCCGCTGACCGAAGAAGAAGCCATCCAGATAGAAACATTTTATCCTGTTTTTGAAAAGTATCTTTCACGAAAGAACCGGCAGGAGGTTGAGCGTCAGGGGACTTCGATGATCGACAGCGACGGCGATCTGGTAACCCCAATCATTCATAGCCGGGAGTGTGTTTATACATTTGTTGATGAGAGCGGCATCACAAAATGCGCCATTGAAAAGGCTTTCCTCAATGGGGAGATCCCTTTTTGGAAGCCGGTATCCTGCCATCTTTTCCCCATAAGAATAACAGAATACAACACGTATGATGCGGTAAATTACCAGCAAATTCCTATTTGTGGTCCCGGCAGGAGCTGTGGAAGAAAAAATCAACTTCCGCTCTATCGGTTTTTAAAAGAACCACTGATCCGGAAGTATGGTGAAGAGTGGTATGCCGAGCTGGAGATTGCCGCTGAATATCTGAAAAATGAATCAGGCAAGTAACCGTCGGTTATTTCAGCTTTAATTCCCAGTATCCCACATCGATCCATTTCCCTTTTTTAAAACCAATTTCTTCAAAACGGGCAACATTTTTGAACCCGAATTTTTCGTGCAGGGCAACGCTTGCCGCGTTGGGCAGGGCAATGCCTCCAACCAGCACATGCAGGTTGGTTTTTTTGATTTCATCGATCAGTGCAGAGTATAACTTACTGCCAGCACCTTCCCCTGTTTTGTTGTGGTCGAGATAAATGGTTCCTTCTGTTGAAAATTGGTATGCCGATCGGGTTTTCCATTGGGTGGCATAAGCATATCCAATCACTTTCCCCGCATCTTCGCAAACTAAGTAGGGATATTTCGACGAAATAGCTCCAATCCTCGATGCCATTTCGGATACCGAAACGTTCTCTTCTTCAAAAGTAATGGTGGTATTTTCGATGTAATAATTGTAGATGGCAGCAATTACTTCTGCATCGGTAATTTCAACGTTGCGGATGTTCATTTTTTTGTGTCATTCGGTAAATCCCAGATCAGCCGGGCAATTTTGTTCAATTCTTTAACGTACAGATGAGATGATGGTTGTTCAAGGTTCACTTTTTCGTGGGCCAATTCCTGTACCCGGTATTGAAGAACCTTCAACGTCGTTTTTCCGTGGGTAAAACGGCGCAGGTTGTTACGAACCAGTTCTTCAATGGCTGAATTCAGATGGGTATATAGCTCCGGGTGGTTTCCTCCGAACTCTTTTTTCCGGAGATAGTCGACCGATTTTGGGTAAACCTCTTCCATCGATTCATCGATCAGCCGCTGGGCAGTGGTTTCATTGATTGATGGATGGCAGAAGTTGATGTGTTTGCTGTTCAGAAAGTAACTTTCGATGTCGGTCCCTTTTGTAACAAAGAAATGGGTGTCGATGCGCTGGAACGTATTTCGCTGCATATCAATCTCAGAGTCTGTCAGGTAATCGCGGTCACGGTGGACCAGTATTTTTACATGGGGCATTTTCTCTTTTACGAAAATGGAAAACAGGTTGGCCGAGCTGATTTTGGAACACCCTTCGTACGAAATGATGTTGGTTTCATCCATCCGGAAGCCCGATGATTCGAGCAGGATAGCCAGCAGGTTATCGGTGGCACTGTCTTCGGTGAGTACAATGCATTTTTCACCGTTGCCAATTTTATTTAGCTGTTTTTCGAGTTCAAATTTAGCCTGGATCGAAAGGTATTCAGGGCTGGCCATAAACTCATCGATGGTTTTCATCTCTTTGCTGGCAATAAACCGGATGAGCGGTTCGATCGATCCTTTATCTGCTTTTTCAAGGTTTTCATAATAAACCGACCGCTCTTCGGAGCCAATCAGGATGGGAAGATAGCCTTGTTTCATTAGTGCCACATTGAGGATGAGCCGGGCAATACGTCCGTTCCAGTCTTCAAAAGGCCGAATGGACGTGAGCTGATAGTGTAGCGCCGATGCCAGCGAAATGGGATGGAACTGCTTTTCTTTCACTGCCGTGTTGTACCAGTCGATCAGCTTTTCCATCTCCTCGGGGATCATTGCCGGTTTGGGCGTTGGTTGCCGGTCGCCGTTGATGTTCAGAATGAAAATTTCTTTCTGCCGGTAGGATGTTTCTGCGAAGAGAATTTCTGCCAGAAGAAGGATCATCCGGGTCGAAAGATTTCGGGCCGACATGTCGAAAATGAATTTGGTGACAGCAAGTTCTTTACCCATCGATAGATAGGCTTGTTTCAGTTCCTCGCTGTCGGTCGATTTCTTCATCAGTACTTCGAGGGATGAAGTTTTGGCATATCCCTTCAATGAACTGAGATGATGATTGATTTCGAGCTGAAATTTTTCTTTGACAATCGGAAGGAGCGGATCTTTGTGCGAAAGTTGATGAATGACATTCAGCTTTTCATCTACGCTGGTAATTTCCGGTAATTTTAATGGTAAATCCATACTTTTTGTTTCTTTATCCAACTACTCAAAGATAAGTTCTGATTTCGTTATTTCTTCCGGTGCTGGGTGTTTTTTATCCGGTATTATTTTTTAATCAATGAAACCAATTTGTTGATGGGGGAACTCTTTTATTTTACTAAATGTATTACATTTACAACTGAAAAGGATCAAAAAGAAAGAATGAGGAATTCGTTGGTCATACTTCTTTTTTTACTCGTATCTGGCGCAGGTTTTGGTCAGAAACCGACCTATTATCTCGATCCTGAGAAGAACTTATCCCAATACAATTTCAGCCATTGGACAACAGAAAATGGCCTGCCGAGTAATTCATTGCTTCATCTTTATCAAACCCACGACGGCTATTTGTGGATTTCGGGTTATTCGGGTTTAATCCGTTTCGACGGGAACCGGTTTACCATTTTCAACACGGCCAATACTTCTGTTTTTCAGAGTAATGTTATCCGGAACCTTGGCGAAGATAGCCGGGAAAATCTGTGGATGACAACGCAGGGAAGCGGCTTGGTATCCTATAAAAACGGAAAATTCACAGCCTACGGTGCCGAGCTCAATATGTTGCATCTTTACCGGGCATTGTTGATTGACGATAAGGACCGCATTTGGTCGGCATCTCCCGGGCATGGATGGTTCTATTTCGAAAATGGCAAATTCCATTTTCTCGATTATAAAAAGTCACTGGCCAATGTCGAAGTCCGTTCCATTGTTCAGAGTTCGAATGGAACTATTTGGTTTGCAACATTGGGTGAGGGGCTCTTCAAGTATGAGAACGGAATGCTAAGTTCGGTCGATTTGCCCGATTATTTGAAGAATGAATGGTTGTATTCGCTTTATATCGAGAATGATCATAAAGTTTGGATTGGTACCAGCTCGGGCATATTTTTTTACGATGGATTCAAATTTCAACGCGTTTTTCCCGAAATTACCAGTACGGTCAATGATATTTTGAAAGACAGGTTTGGTAATTTGTGGATCGGAACGATCAATGGCCTTTACCGTCAGAATGTTATTACCGACAAGCTGGAATTTTTGACAACCGAAAGTGGTTTATCGAATAATTTTATCATTGATTTTCTGTTCGATTTTGAAGGTAATTTCTGGATGACCCAATACAAAGGTGGTTTAACCCGGATTAGGGATGGGAAATTTACCAACTATTCGTATGCAGGCGGGCTGCCCGAGAAGGTGGTCAATACGATTGGTGAAATCGGTCCGTCAACTTACCTGGTAGGTTTTGATAATGGGAGTCTGGTGAAAATCGAAAATGGGAACATCAAACCATTTAAGACCAAAACCAATCTTGCCGGCGACCGGATCCGCCATATCATGGTCGATTCCCGGAAAAATATCTGGATCAGTACCTACACCGGTCTGCTAAAGATTGAACCTGGCGGCAACGAATTTCTGTATTCGGAGCGAAATGGTTTTTTGAGTTCAAAAATCAGGCTCACTTACGAAGATTCGGAAGGAAATATTTGGATTGGTACCCGGAACAGCGGAGTTATCCGAATGGATAAAGATCGGAACGTCAGGGTTTTTGATGCGACAAACGGGTTGAATTCAAACCTGATTATGTCGATCAAAGAGGATGGTAACGGAAATATCTGGGTTGGAACAAGTGAAGGAATTGGTGGTCTGAACCGGATTTCTTCGAATGGTGAAGTTAAAAAGTTCGGTTCATCCGATGGTTTTTACAGCGATATCGTATTCAATATCAATATTGATCAGGAAGGGATGATTTGGCTTGCAACCAACAATGGGCTGTGGTTGTTGAGGCAAAACCATTTTTTCTGCATTACTTCTAAAAACGGGCTCTTGGATAATTCTCCCTACGATGTGGTGGAAGACAGCTACGGTTTTTTGTGGTTGCCTTTTAGTGAGGGGATCATGAAAGTTTCAAAGAAAGAACTGGTTGAATTTTCGGAAGGTAAAATATCGATGGTGAAGTGCTCGTTGCTGAATAAGTATGATGGGATGAAGCAATCGGAATGTAATCCGACCGCACAATCCTTAAAATGCCACGATGGGAAAATTTTCTTCCCCACACTGGATGGCATTGCGGAGATCGATCCGGTCAATGTGATGTATAATAACTATATTCCACCGGTTGTGGTTGAAAACTTAAAAGTTGACAACCGGTATGCCGATGTCTGGAATGAGCATGTTTTTAAGCCCGGAAATCTTCGTTATACCTTTGGTTATACGGCTCTTTGTTTGTACGAAGCCGATAAGGTGAAATTCAAATACCGGCTGGAAGGGCTTGAGACCGAATGGACCGAGACCGAAAATATCCGTTCGGTTTCTTATACCAATTTGCCGCATGGAAATTATAAGTTTCAGGTAATTGCCTGTAACAACGACCAGATCTGGAACGATAAGGGGACCGAATATGCATTCACGATCAAACCGCGGTTTACCGATACCATCTGGTTTTATCTGATTGTGATTGTACTGTTTTTGGTTATAACCTACGTATTTTATCGGTTAAGACTTCAGCAGCTTCAGGAGCAGAAGAACGAGCTGGAGAAAATTGTCCAGATGCGAACCCGCGAAATCCTTTTGAAGAACGAAGAACTGAAGACACAAAAGGATGAAATAGAGCAAAAAAGTGAAATTTTGCTGAAGCAGAAGAACGAAATTGAGAAACAGGCTGAATTGCTTGAAGAGCAGAAAGAAGAGCTGAAACAGATGAATGCTTCGAAAGATAAGCTCTTCTCAATTATTTCACACGATTTGCGCAGTCCGCTGGGTAATATTAAGAATATGATTGATCTGTTGACTGTTCATCCCGAACGGTTTGATGCCGAAAAGAGAAATAAAATCTTTGAGACCTTTTCGGAGATTACCAAATCGACCTTCTATCTCATCGATAATTTATTGAACTGGACCCGCAGCCAGCGGGGGTTGATTGTTTATGAGCCCCAACTGTTCCTGGTTGCACCCGTTGTTGATGAAGTAATGAATTTATTGAAGCCAACTTACGAAAAGAAAAGAATCACGGTCGTTAATAAAATTGAAGATTCAACCCTGGCTTTTGGCGATGTAAATATGGTCCGCACCATTTTCCGTAATTTAATCAGTAACGCTATTAAGTTTACCAATTTTGAAGGGGAGGTCGTTGTATTTTCCCGAAGCGAAAAGGAAATGGTTGAATTTGGGGTGAAGGATAATGGAATGGGAATCAGTGAGGAAAACCTTCGGAATTTGATCAATAGCAAGGAAATAACGACGACTTTTGGCACCGACCGGGAACAGGGTAGTGGTTTAGGGTTACTGCTTTGTCGCGATTTTATTGAGAAAAACGGAGGAATATTCCGTGCCGAAAGCAAATTGAACGAAGGCAGTACATTCTATTTCAGCTTGCGAAGGTTTCAGGTATAGGGAAACAAAAAACCAAAATCCAAGTTCCAAATCTCAAATTTCAAAATTCAAATAGCAAAGGGCCGATAGTTCGATTCTTTCCTATAAAGAAAATCCGCTCCCGAGAACTTGACGGGAACGGATTGTGAAAAAGGGAACGGGTAATATGGTAGATTAATTGATACTGATACCGGCATGAAATCCAACCCAGAAACGGCTGTTCCAATTGGGGTAATGGCTGTTAACTTTTGCATCAACGTTCCAGAGATAGGGTTGAAGGTCTTCTCCTTCGGGTTGAACTGATCCTTTGAACCGGTAGGCCCATGCCATGTTGAATGTTGGCCCTGCATTGATCCAGATATTTTTGAACAAATTCCGGCGGATACCCAACTTTAACTGGGAGATGCTGTTCTCACGTTCCTGCCCAAACGCATGAGGGCGAATGAGAAACTCTTCGTGGTGAACCAACTCGATATTCAGATCGGTCTTATTGAAGATGTTGTGATTGTGTCCAAAACCAAAACCTAATGCATACCGGTCCCAATCGCCATCCAGTTTGCTGAGGGTATAAATGCTATAGAATTTTTCAATTCCCATGCGATAGGTTAACTGAACCGGGCTCCATTCTGAAGTGGAGACTTCGAAGTTGCGGTAACCGCCTTTTTTCACAATGCTGATAAAACCAATCGGTATTCCATCGATTGAGTCACAAATGTTGATGAACCCGGCAGCCTGAACCCCCTTTACCTTGTGGGCAATGTTGATGAACCCCGAAGCCTGTAAACCTTCCACATCGTGGGCGACATTGGCAAACCCGCTTCCCTGGAGACCTTTTACGTCGCGGGCAAGGTTCATAAAGCCACTTCCCTGCACTCCGGTGAGATTCTTTGAGAGATTGGCAAACCCACTGGCCTGGATTCCATTGATTTCGGCAGCAGTATTCAAAAATCCCGAGGCCTGAAACCGGGTACTTCCCTGCGTCGAGAGATTGGCAAAGCCAGCAGCCTGGAAGGATTTGTCGGTTTGTTTATTGATGTTGGCAAACCCGGCGACCTGCAATGAATTCTTTACATTGCGGTTCAGGTTTAGAAATCCGGAAGCCTGAATTCCCTCAAAGTCCCTGTTGGTATTTATAAACCCCGATCCTTGTACGCCGGTATAGTCGTTGCCATTGAAATTGGCAAACCCCGACAACTGAACCCCTTCTGATCGGAAACTGGATGCTTTCCGGTCAAACCCGTTGATGTTGGCAAAACCTGAGAGTTGTAAACCGTTTGCATATAGACGGTTAATGTTTATAAAGCCGCCCAGTTCAAGATAGTTTGTTGCAGCTCCAACGCCAATGAATGTATTCAGTGAAACATCGTTGATGGTATTGTAAAAGTATATCCCGTTGGTGCTGAAAGGAGGCGTGAGAAGCGTAAACTGGATGGGTACTGTTTTGAAATCGGCCTTGATACTGTCGGCCTGTGCGAACGATCGAATGGTGAATAGTGTAAATAGGATTACGAATAAAATTTGTGTTTTCATAGCTAAATATTTTATCCGTAATGACAGCCAATGAAGGCGAGGGTTGCATTGGGGGTGGCAGGGAGCAAAAAAAAGCCTTCCGGAAAAGAAGGCTTTTAGTCTATATCGATTGTACTGATTAATTTTCAGCTTTTGGTAAAACAGAAATAAAAGATCTGTTTTTCTGTCCTCTTTTGAAAACAACCGTTCCGTCTGTTAAAGCGAAAAGAGTATGGTCTCTGCCAATTCCCACATTTTCACCCGGGTGATGTTGTGTACCACGTTGACGTACAAGGATATTTCCTGCTACTGCATCTTGTCCACCCCATATTTTAACGCCTAATCGTTTGCTTTCTGATTCGCGGCCGTTCTTTGAACTACCTACACCTTTCTTATGAGCCATGGTATCTTAATTTTTTTTATTATCCAACAATTTCTTCAATTTGAATTTTGGTTACATACTGGCGGTGGCCATTTCTTACTCTGTAACCTTTTCTGCGTTTTTTCTTGAAAACGACCAGGGTTTCACCTCTGCCGTGTTCCAATACTTTCGCTGTAACTTTCGCTCCTTCAATCACCGGTGCACCTACTTTTACGGCACCGTCGTTGTCGATCAAGAGAACTTTTCCCATTTCGAAGGAACTTCCTACTTCATTTTCAATGCGGTTCACAATAACTTTGCAGTCTTTTTCTACTTTGTATTGGAACCCGCCAAAATCAACAATTGCAAACATAGTTCATTATTTATTCATTACCTCTGGCAGGCGAAAGATATTCAGTTCTTTGCTTTTTGAGCCTGCGCAAAAACTTTCGGAGTGCAAAAGTAGATATTTTTGAATGAATGCCAAATAAATGGATCTAAAATTCTTTCATTTTTATTGTACTTTACCTTCCGCTTTTGAATTAAAAAAAATATGCCATTCAAAGCCAAAACAATTTTTATCTTTGTTTTTGTTGCATCCACAAAAGAATTTTATGTTCAAAATTAAATTAAATGTGTTAGGGCTTTCTGTGAGCCAAACCCAGACCGGAGCGTATGCGTTGGTTTTGGCCGAGGATGAGGGCGACAGAAGGATTCCGATAATTATTGGCCCTGTTGAGGCACAATCGATTGCCATTCAGCTTGAAGGATTGCACCCTCCGCGTCCGCTCACCCATGATTTGTTCAAAAATATGGCGCAGGCTTTTCAGATTGAACTGATCGAAGTGATTATCTATAAGCTTGAAGAGGGAATTTTCTTTTCCGAATTGATTTGTGAGCAGAATGGTACCCACATAGCCATCGATTCCAGAACCTCGGATGCGGTTGCGTTGGCATTGCGTTTTAAATGCCCGATTTATACTTCCGAAGAGATTCTTTCAAAAGCCGGTATTGTAATTGAAGTTTCGGACAACCTGGAAGAAGATGCGGTTCCTGATGAAGCCGATCAGAACGATAATCCTAAAGGGAAATATCAGTTTTACTCGCAGAAAGAACTTGAAAAAATGCTTCAGGAGGCCATTCATGATGAAAAATATGAGTTGGCATCTGAAATCAGGGACGAAATTTCACGAAGGAAAGAGGGTAACTAAAATTCCATTACATTTTTTTAAAAAGGATACATTATGGGTATTAAGAGTCGTTTGACCATTATGAACTTTTTGCAGTTCTTTATCTGGGGCTGCTGGTTAATTTCATTGAGCGGTTATTTAATTAATAATTTGGGTTTTACTGGTTTCCAGGTTGGAAGTATTTATGCTACGGCAGGTATTGCTTCATTGTTCATGCCCGGTTTGCTGGGAATTGTTGCTGACCGGTGGTTTAATGCCGAAAAAGTTTTAGGTGTCTGCCATCTTATTGGTGCCGGATTATTCTTTTGGGCTTCTACAGTAACCAATTATGATGTTTTGTATTGGATCATGCTCTTTTATGCCATGGCATACATGCCCACCATTGCGTTGAATAATTCGGTTGCCTATTATTTGCTGGAAAAAAGAGGTCATGATGTGGTTAAAGAATTTCCGCCGATCCGGGTATGGGGAACCGTTGGTTTTATTGTGGCTATGTGGATTGTTGATTTATTTGGGTTGAAAGAAGGCCCTGGACAATTTTATTTGAGTGCCGTTGCTTCGTTGCTTCTGGGTGTTTATACCTTGTTCCTGCCGCAATGCAAGCCCGATAAATCGCAAAGAAAGAAAACGATCGTGTCAGCCCTCGGGTTGGATGCATTAGTACTCTTCAAAAATCCCAAAATGGCAATATTCTTTGTTTTCTCCATGCTTTTGGGTGCTGCTTTGCAAATCACCAATACATTTGGACAGCCCTTTTTATTAGACTTCAAGACGAATTATGCTTCATCTTTTGCGGTAACCCATCCGGGAATACTGATGTCGATTTCTCAGATATCAGAGACCCTGTTTATTTTAGCCATTCCTTTCTTTATGAAAAAGTTTGGAATCAGAAACGTTATGCTTATCAGTATGTTTGCATGGGTTCTTCGCTTTGGGCTTTTTGGTTTGGGCAATCCCGGTAGTGGTTTCGTATTGCTGATTTTGTCGATGATTATTTATGGGATGGCTTTTGACTTCTTCAATATTTCAGGTTCTCTTTTTGTTGAAATGGAAATCAACAAATCGATACGGTCGAGTGCGCAGGGTTTGTTTATGATTATGACCAATGGAATTGGAACAATTATAGGCGGGTTACTCAGTGGTTGGGTCGTCGATCACTTTACTGTTGATGGAGTGAAGAATTGGCCAAGCATTTGGTTCTCTTTTGCTGCTTATGCACTTTTGCTGGGTATTTTATTCCCGTTCTTTTTCAAATATAAACACAACCCTGATAAAATGAAGGGAAGTGTGGTTCACTAGAATTTGATTAGATGAAACAATATTTAAGCTTATTACAGCACATTCTCGATCACGGTGTTGAAAAAAAAGATCGTACCGGTACCGGTACGATTTCTACTTTTGGCTATCAAATGCGTTTTAATTTGCAGGATGGTTTTCCGGTGGTTACCACCAAGAAGCTACATTTGAAATCAATTATATATGAACTGCTGTGGTTTCTGAATGGCGACACCAATGCGAAATATTTGCAGGATCACGGGGTGCGCATCTGGAATGAATGGGCCGATGAAGAAGGAAACCTGGGTCATATCTATGGTTATCAATGGCGTTCGTGGCCTGATTATAATGGCGGTTCAGTCGATCAGATTACCAATGCCGTTAATTTGATAAAGAACGATCCCGATTCGAGGCGCATTATTGTCAATTCGTGGAATGTGGCCGATTTGCCCAACATGAACCTGCCACCCTGCCATGCTTTTTTCCAGTTTTATGTGTCACAGGGAAAACTTTCCTGTCAGCTCTACCAGCGAAGTGCCGATTCGTTTATCGGGGTGCCTTTTAATATTGCCTCTTATGCGTTGTTGACCATGATGATGGCGCAGGTTACCGGATTGGAGCCGGGTGAATTTGTCCATACCTTTGGCGATTTGCACATCTACACCAACCACATTGAGCAGGTGAAACTTCAGCTTACCCGCGAACCGTATCCGTTGCCACAAATGAAGATCAATCCGGAGGTGAAAAGCATCTTCGATTTCAAATACGAAGATTTTGAACTGATCAACTACCAGTCGCACCCGCATATCAAAGGTGAAGTGGCGGTATAAAATCACAAATTCCAAATCACAAATTCCAAATTTCAGAAATGACCCATCATAATATCTCTATCATCGTAGCCATTGCCGAGAATTTTGCCATTGGCAAGAATAACGATCTGCTCTTTCATCTTCCCAACGATTTGAAAAGGTTCAAGCAAATTACGATTGGGAAGACCGTTATTATGGGCAGGAATACCTTTTTGTCGTTACCTTCCGGTCCGCTGAAAAACCGTCGGAATATTGTAATTTCTGATATCCCAGGCGATTCATTTGATGGTTGTGAGATGACTTCTTCGATTAGCGGGGCAATGGAAATGGTAAAAGATGAAGAGGAAGCATTCATCATCGGAGGTGGTATGATTTATCGTCAGTTTTATCCTCTGGCCGGCAAACTTTATCTTACCCTGGTACATCAATCGGTTGAGGCCGATATTTACTTTCCGGAAATCGATTACTCCGAGTGGGTTGAGGAGAGCAGGGAAGATCATTGTGATGAAAAAAATAACTTGAACTATTCCTATCTGAATCTGATCCGCAAATAGGATCCTTCCTTTTTTCTTTCAATATTTACTATTATTGGGGCAAATTTGATTTTGGCACAGCGATTGTCAAACCGTAGGGCTACTTATTTGTTTATGTAACCAAGACAGTTTGTCAGCAAAAAAATGATTATGAGATTATGGCAGAGAACAGCATAAAAAGTACAAAGAGTTTTATTTTCACTGGAATGGGTGGTGATGATTCCGATTTTATTCCAATCATAGCCGATGGGGGTGAAGATGAACTGGTGATTGATAATGTCCCGGCAGCCCTGCCAATTTTGCCTTTGCGCAATACTGTTTTGTTTCCGGGAGTTATTTTACCCATTTCGGTAGGCCGGCCCAAGTCGTTAAAACTGATCAGGGATGTGTATCGGGCCGATGGGGTTTTAGGAACCCTGGCCCAACGGGACCCCGACATTGACGAACCCAACACCGAAGATCTGTATGAAATTGGCACCATCGCCAAGATCTTGAAAATATTGGAGATGCCCGATGGAACGACCACGGTAATCATTCAGGGAAAACAGCGGTTCCGGATCCTCGAAATGCTCGAAGAAGATCCGTATCATCTGGCTCGTTTTCAGGCGTTGGTCGATATGCAGACCTATGATGACACCAAAGAGTTCTCGGCCATTGTTGAGTCTCTTAAGGATGTTGCGATTAATATTGCCAAAAATTCGGGCAGTATGCCGCCCGAGGCAACTTTTGCGGTCCGGAATATCGAGAACCCGGTCTTTCTGATCAATTTCATCTGTTCCAATGCGGAGATTAAAGTTGAAGAGAAGCAGGGATTGTTACAGATCGACAACCTAAAGGACCGTGGAATTCAGGCGATCTCTTATTTGGTGAGGGAGTTGCAGATGCTTGAACTGAAGCGGGATATCCAGTCGAAAGTAAAAACCGATATGGACCAGCAACAGCGCGAATACCTGTTGCACCAGCAGATGAAAACCATTCAGGATGAACTGGGTGGAAATCCAATTGAAAAGGATGTTGAAGAACTGAAAGCCAAAGCAGCCGAAAAGAAATGGTCGAAAGAGGTTGCCGATGTGTTTAATCGTGAAGTGGATAAACTATTGCGGATGAACCCGGCTGCCGGTGAATACTCGATCCAGTTATCGTATGTTCAGATGTTGCTCGATCTGCCCTGGAATGAATATTCGGACGACAATTTCGATATGAAACATGCCGAGCAGGTGCTGGAAGAAGATCATTACGGATTGGAACTGGTGAAGGAGAGAATCCTGGAACACCTGGCCGTATTGAAATTGAAAAACGACATGAAATCGCCCATTATCTGTCTGTATGGCCCTCCGGGAGTCGGAAAAACTTCACTGGGGAAATCAGTTGCCAAGGCGTTGGGGCGCAATTATGTGCGAATGAGTCTGGGTGGCTTGCACGACGAATCGGAAATTCGCGGGCACCGGAAAACATACATCGGAGCCATGCCTGGACGGATTATTCAAAACATCAAGAAAGCAAAAACCTCGAACCCGGTTTTTATCCTCGATGAGATAGACAAGGTTTCGAACGATTATCATGGGGATCCGGCTTCGGCGTTGCTCGAAGTGCTCGATCCCGAGCAGAATTATGAATTCCACGACAACTACCTCGAAATAGAATACGACTTGTCGAAAGTGATGTTTATTGCTACGGCAAACACGCTGAATAGCATCAGTCAGCCACTGCGCGACCGTATGGAGCTGATTGAAGTAAGCGGCTATCTGGTAGAAGAGAAAGTTGAAATTGCGAAAAGGCACCTGATGCCACGACAGCTTCAGAACCACGGGCTCGATGAGAGTCAACTGGTGATTGGCGAAGGGGTTTTTGAGTATATTATCCAGAATTACACACGGGAATCGGGTGTCAGGGAGCTCGATAAGCAGCTGGCCAAATTGATTCGCCGGGTTGCCCGCAAGATCGCTTTTGAAGAGAAATTTGAAAAAGAAATTACGGTCGATTCGGTTCAGGATTACCTTGGAATCCCCCGTTTTTCAGCCGAGATATACCAGGGGAACGAATTTGCCGGGGTTGTTACCGGATTGGCCTGGACTGCTGTGGGCGGGGAAATCCTGTATGTAGAATCGAGTTTGAGCAAAGGGAAGGGGCAATTGACCCTTACCGGAAACCTGGGCGATGTGATGAAAGAGTCGGCGATGCTGGCATTGGAATACCTGAAAGCCCATGCCGGTTTTCTTGATCTGAGTCCGGAAGTGTTTTCGAACTGGAATGTACACGTCCATGTGCCCGAAGGGGCCATTCCGAAGGATGGCCCATCGGCAGGGGTAACCATGGTTACTTCATTGGCTTCTTCGTTTACTCAGCGAAAGGTAAAACCCAAT
>DAOQAB010000055.1:0-9145 GCA_035353695.1 Prolixibacteraceae bacterium | reverse complement strand
GAAAAAAACGATTGATATAGAATCCTCACGTTGTGGGGATTTTTTTTACAATTTCTTCTGAAGAATCAACTCGTTTTCCCATCCAGCGCCGGGTATTCTGAGCCAGTCGGTTTTGGTGTCAGTATGGACAAAGCCCAGTTTTCTGGGCTTGTGACATTTTGTGCGGAGGATGTTCCATATGGATTTAAAACCGATTGAAGAAATGTAATAGACCAATCCTTACAGCATGATATTGTGATTAAACAGGTGGTTTATCACATAAAATGAAATTAAAGAGGCAATAAATTTTTTTTATGTTTTTTTAATTTTACATTTGTTATGTAAAACCATGCTTGGACATAAAAATGATTTTGACGAATACCCCTGTTTCTCATCACCATATTGCATCTATAGGATTCCCTAAAGATGCTTTTTTTATTGGTTTGTTTCACAGTACAAATAATCATTGCCATAATATTCGTGTAATACCTCCACGCAACTGGATTGGGTAATCCCTGTAATGGCCGATTGGTTGTTGCAGGGAATTCAGATCAATTTTTACACTATTTAATCTTAAATCCCTATAAATAATGATTAAAAGAAAACCAATTATTCTTTTGTGGGTAGGGCTATTGGCCATGCTCACAAGTTACTCGCAAACCAAATCTCTTCCAAAATTTTGGGAACGCATTGAGGTAGGTACCAACCTGATACCTATGGTCGACAGCCTTACCCTAAAATTCGACAACCTTCAGGTGAAGTATTTTTACGGCAAAGACCAATGCCAGGCAGTTAGAGCTTCTTTGATAATTGCAAAAACAGATTTTTATAAGGCTGGAGCTTCTGGTTTTAATATCACTTCAAGATATAATTTCGAAATTGGCCATACTTGGTACTATAGGCTAAATGATAAAGTAAAACTTTACCAAGCGGCAGATATAGAAAATTTTTTTTCTAGTAATGGGAAACCACTCTATAATACTTTTTTTGCCTGTTACTCATTGGGTATAAAGTATCAATTCTATAAGAATTTTAGTCTTGAGCTTGAAACCAGAGCGAAGTTTGGAATAGACTTAATATATCCTAACATTATTTATGAGAATGGAGTACCAATAAATAAGCCTCATTATGAGGCGTTCTACCATTTTCTATTTATGCCAATCAAATTTATTAACCTAAATTACAGATTTTAATTATGAGAAAACTATTTATAGCAATTATGCTTATTTTAGCATTAGTATATCTTTTGGTCAAACCATTAAGATTAAACCAGATGACACCAATGTTGTATGTCCTAATCAGGAAATAGAATATTCATTAAGGATTTATGACCCAAATCAGAGCGATTGGGATTTGTATTACCCTTCAGGAAATGGTTCTTGGACTGTTGATCCTGCTCAAGGAGAGATTGTTGGTCAAATTAATACTATTCCTACTGTTAGAATCAGATGGAAAGAAGGAGTTGGCTCTGGCAAATTAACCGTTAATTATACAGATAATAATCAATCATTTTCAAGAGATTTATCTGTAACAATCAATTCCATTACACATAAAACGCCAAGTGCTTTAATTGGGGAAATTTCGATACCAATGGGCGAATATCAGAAAACATACAGTTTGGATCCACTGAATAGTTGGATGAAATATCCCGATGGATCTGATGTTAATAGATATTCATGGATAATACCTTCGGGTTGGAAACTAAACTCGACCGTCAGTGACGGTGTTCGCCCAATTACAACAGGACTGGTTTATAGTATTACCGTTACAACAAAGCCTCAATGATGATTAAAGCATGATCTCTATTTGAGGACTGGTTTATAGTATTACCGTTACAACCCATGCAACAAATGGGGGTGAGATAAAAGTGTATGGAATAAATGATAAGTGTTGGAATAGTGGTAACAGCGCAATGCGTACCATTACCATTAACCGGACCATTCCAAGTTTTAGCGTTACAAAAGGTACAACACAAAATAAGTTAGTTCAAGGCGATACCCGCCCAATAACATTTAGCGTACCTTCCTACACATGGGCTAGTTATAACTGGAGCATCAGCGGTGCCGGTTCATTTAGCGGCCCCACAAACACCAATCAGGCAACTGTAATCCCCAATTGCTACAATGGCACGGTAACGTGTACTATGTCGGCCGGTGGGAAAACTCAATCTGCGAGTTATAGTTTGGTATTTCTTCCCGAAGACCCTAACAATCCGGTAACTATCAGTGGAAGTTCAACGCTTATTTGCTCGGGTTCTAACCATACTTACACTATCAGCAATTTGCCAATTAATGCGACTAGTCAATGGAGTGTTAATTCAAACCTGAGCATCGTTTCTCAAAATAATACATCGGTCACGGTCAGGTCTGCGACAGGAGCTGTTGGAACTGGTGTAATAACACTGGTTTATACAACAATAGTAAACCAACAGGTAAGCAAGACAAAAAGCATGTGGGTTGGAGCTCCTAATAACCTAACGATTTCAGGTCCTCCAATTATTTTGCAAAATAAAACCGGTCAATACACCATTGGTGAAGCTCAGTCACAGGGAATCAATACCTATTCATGGGAAGCTACTGGTGGATTGTTCCCCTCTGGCAGCACTACTTCAAGTACGTTTAAAGCCCAGGGGAGGGGGTGTGGTGATTCTGATATAACCTGTACCGCATCGAACAGTTGCGGAAGTAGTTATACCAGTAGAACGATCGAGGTCGTTTGTGTGGCAGGTTATGCGATGTCTCCTAACCCGGTAAGTACAAACCTGACAATTGAGCAAATCGCCCCGGGTGAAGTAGTTTCAGCTACCTTGCTTGAGCCGGAAGAAGTAGTTGTCAGCGAACAGACCAAGTCATTGGTTAATGACAACAGTTACACAATTGAAATATGGCATGAGGGAAAAGGAAAACTAAAAACAATCAAGTCAAAGAATAAAAAAGAGATTATTGATATTTCAGCATTAAAGAAGGGGATTTATTTGGTACAAATCATTACACCTTATTCTATCTACAAAGAAAAATTTGTGAAAGAGTAATATTGGTTTTGATTTCAACGTGCAAGTGTTTATCTTCTTGCACGTTGAAATCATTTTTTTTGTTAATGGTTGTCAAAGAATAAACTCAGAATAATATTCAAGGAATATAAAATCAACTAGTGCATTAACCCTAATTTCTTCTGAAACAGCAACTCGTTTTCCCATCCTGTTCCGGGTATTCGGAGCCAGTCGGTTTTGGTGCCGGTATGGACAAAACCCAGCTTTTTGAAAAGATCGAGGCTGGGCTGGTTCGATTCGGAAACATTGGCATACAACTGGTAGATTCCCAGTTCCGAAAAAGCATAGTTGCACAGAAGTGAAATGGCGTTGGATGCTAATCCTTTACGCCGTTCTTCCAGGTCGAAAATCAGAATGCCGACACCAGCCCGCGAGTGGTATGGATCGAAATCGAACAATTCGACCGAACCTACCGGGTTTCCTTCGCTGGTTTCGATGATCAGGCGCAGTTCCCTGCTTTCCCAAATATCGCTGCCGGATGATTTGATGTAGCTGGCCAGCATGTATTTCGACAGCGGGGCATGTATATTGCTCACCTTCCAGGTTGTGGGATCGTTTTCCCAACGGTAGAGAAGTTCCACATCGTCGGGTTCCAGCGCCCTGAGCCTTATTTGGTCATTGGATATTGGATTCATAGCTGTCCCAGCTTTTTGAATGCCTTCATCACCATCTCAAAATCTTTCGACACGCTGTAGTCGCGGGCATAAAGCATGTTGGCCCGGTCGATGGCTTCGTTGCTTTTTGCTTCCACATCCATCCGGTCGGTTGTTTTTAGTATGCCGGGTTTGATGACCGGCAGTCCCAGATACATTTCCGTATTGATTTTGTGGTATCCTACCCAACTGAAGCGGTGCCCCAGGACTTTGAAGATGTTATGGAAAAAGCCTCCTTTCCGGCTGATAAACCATACGGTGAAAGGGCTGGAGATGAGCAAGACCAGCGATACCACAATGTCGAACAACCGTTTGTTCCGGCGGTTTTTCTCCCGGGTGATTGCATTAACATTGACCACATACAAATCGCCCGCCGTGTCGATCGAATTGCTGCCAATGATGGAAACGCTTCCCGGCGGGGCAATCTTGTATTCGAGGTTGAACCCCGAAAGGTTGAGCATCGTTTTGATTACCATCTGAGAACTTATATCGGCTGAACAGAAAATCAGCTCTTCAATGTTGTTGATCCGGACAATTTCATCAATTTGTCCGGCTGAACCAATATAGGCTTCATCCTCTTCGGTTTGAACTGGCGAAATGTACCCCAGCAGGTTGTTTGCAACGCCGGTTTGTCCCAGCATTCCTTCCACCCGGAGGGCTTCCTCCCTGAATCCCACAATAGCTATCCGTTTGGGCTTTTGTGCCCCCAGTGTAAAATCTTTTCGTATTCCGAAGTGTAAAAACAGACGGATTAAGACCACTGCCAGATAGGCAACCACAGCTCCCAGCAGAATGACAGCCCGGGAAAAACGGGCACTATTGGGCAACAGCGAATAAATAATTAGGATAATGAATGTTCCCGAAATAATTCCTTTGAAAATGCGGAACAGGCTTACTGGTTTTTCATAACCTCCGGAGTAGTAGGTGGAAATAAGCCAAACCAGAATATACGCCGGAATTCCAACGTAGATAAAAGTATCGGGATAATAGTCGGGGCCGTATTTCAGGTTTTCCCATACCGGTAATAACCAGAAGAAACCTAGAAAGATGAAGATAAAATCGAGCAATGGCAGCCACAATTTTTTAACTATTCGTGACGTGGTTGCCAATGCCGCCCTGAAGTAGATTGCCAGATGGATAAAGAAGGCAAAAAAGCCGGCATATTGTTTCGAAAAGTGTTTGTTGGCAAAAATGATCATGGCATTGTAGAACATCCGTACATAGTTGAGGCTCCCTTTTTTGGTGCTTTCGCCTTTGTAATGGATGATGGTCGTGCCGGGATAGTAGTAGTTCTTATACCCACCCAACGTAATCCGGTACGAAAGGTCAATGTCCTCGCCGTACATAAAAAAGTCTTCGTCGAGCAGGCCAACTTTGTCGAGTGCCTCTTTGCGCATGAGCATGAAAGCTCCGGCCAGCACATCAATTTCGTGGGTTTCGTTTTTGTCGAGGTAGGTCAGGTGGTAACGGCCAAAGACTTTGGAACGGGGGAAAAGCCTCGACAATCCGAAGATTTTGTAAAAAGCAACCCAGGGAGTGGGCAGTCCCCGTTTCGATTCGGGCAGGAATTTGCCCTTCCCGTCGATCATTTTTACACCCAAACCACCAGCTTCGGGATGGGCATTCATGAACGCAATTACTTTTTCAAACGTATCTTCCTCGACCACGGTGTCGGGGTTGAGCAATAGGATGTAATCACCGGTGGCAAGCCGCATCGCCTGGTTATTGGCTTTTGCAAACCCCACATTCTTTTCGTTCAGAATTAGTTTTACCTGTGGAAATTTGCTGATCAGCATTCCCTTCGATCCGTCGACCGAATTATTGTCCACCACAAAAACTTCGGTTTCAATGGTACGTGAAGCTTTCTCGACCGAGTGCAGGCACTGTTCAAGAAAATGTTTCACATTATAGTTTACAATTACAACCGAAAGTTTCATCGTATTAGTTTAACGTGTCGCTGTAGTTTAACCGGTTAATGATCGACCGACCGAGGGTGAGTTCATCGGTGTATTCAATTTCACCTCCGATGGAGATGCCCCGTGCGATGGTCGTTATTTTAATGTTGCTCTCCTTTAGTTTTTTGTAAATGTAGAAATTGGTTGTATCACCTTCCATGGTTGTGCTCAGCGCAAGGATCACTTCAGCAATGTCTCCCGCATTTACCCTTCGGACTAACGAATCGATTTCGAGATTATTGGGTCCGATGCCATCCATGGGCGAAATAATTCCTCCCAGCACATGGTAACGTCCCCTGAACTGGTTCGTGTTTTCGATCGACATCACATCACGGATGCTTTCTACCACGCAGATCACCGAATCGTCGCGCGACGGGTTTGAACAGATGGTGCAGGTGTCGGTGTCGGAAATGTTATGGCAAATTTTGCAGTGTTTTACCTCTTTCCGCAGCTGGATAATGGCATTGCCAAAATCTTCGGCTTCACTCTCTTCCTGACGGAGAATATGAAGCACCAACCGCAACGCTGTTTTGCGGCCAATCCCCGGAAGTTTGGCAAACTCTTCGACTGCATTTTCCAATAACCTTGACGGAAACCGTTCGTGAATCATGGGTATACTACATTTATGCTACCCAAAGGAAGAAAATTCAGAAGAGAAAAGCAAAAGGGGATACAAACTTTCAAAAATCGGGAAATCAGGGAAGGTGTTTCTGCCCCTGTAGCAGCTTGATGACCGGAAAGACCACAATCAGCAGGAGCGGTATCGAAAGAAAAAGTTTTGCTCCCGGGTTGTCGGTGTTTATCAGCCAGGTGTCGTAGTTCATCTTTTCAACCATAAAGATGAACAGGAAGAAAGCTTCGATGAGCAACAGGGCGCCGACCAGGAAAACAATCGATCGGTTTTCGGTGACAAACTGGTTGAATCGGGCCCAGAATAAAGTAAGTAGCGTAGCGATAAGAAAAATCAAAAAGATAGCGCCAATGGCAAAAAGGTATTTCATCCACTCTTCTTCAATGGATGAATTGTCTTGTTCTTTTGTTTTTAATGGGTTGTACAATTGAGCCAAACGGATTTCGTTAATCATCCCTTTCAGCAGGGAGAGACTATCATCCTGCTTTTGGAAGTTGCGCCAGTAATAGAGCGTTTGGGTAGTGTCCCTGATGATCCCTCGGTAGTCGTAATCGGCAAAGTAGACTTCGTCGACGTATTTTTTCAATCCTTCAATGTATTGGTAGTTGATGGCATCACGGAGGGGAAAAGTCAGGATCAGTTTTCTGGAGTTATTGCCATAACGGTATTTCCAGAACAGATCGTTGATGAAAAGGCCAAATTCCCGTCTTTTCTCAAAACTAAAGTCGGGAAAGAAAATATTGATCCCGTCGGCGTTAAAAAGGCTGTCGACATAAGGATCGACTGATTTAAACCTCGACCTTCGTTCGGTGACGTACGAGATGATCTGTTTAATGCAGGTATCTCTGGCGCTTTGTGACGAGAGGAAGACATCGGTTTCGTATTTGCCGGTACAATAGAGAACCAGATCAACTGGGATATCGAACATTTTTGCGGTCTCGGTGATGTTGTTTACGGTCCACGAGTAGGTGAGTGCCGGTCTGCCGGTGTTTGGGTCGAGCATATAGCCCAGGTATCCCAACCTTTTGATGTGGTCGAAATGGTATTCTTTGTAGAGGTCGCCCTGCCAGTAGGGATAAATCATGTAGGGGTAGTAACCGTAAAGCCCGGGCGTAAAGGGTTGAGGATAGTAAGGTTGTATCCATTGCTTCGAGAGGGTTCTCCACTGTTCCTGTGTTCTGAAGCCAAAGGCCTGCATTCCTTTGTTCAGGTTGATGAGTGAATTGATGTTTGCACCTCCTTTGTCGTTGAGGTCGTCGAGCGAAGTGCAGAGCAAAAACAGACCGGCCAGTATAACGGGCAAGACAAGCTTAGGCAATTTTACCATCTTTACTAAGTTCTTTCCTGATTCCTTCCAATAGTTGTTCATGATCGATTGTGTTGCTGTTTTTTTGAATGAGTTTTAATGCGGTGTATCGGATGATGTTGGCTATGGAACCACCCGCCAGCTCGTAGTCGTCGGCAATTTTTTTCAGGTTGGCATTCGAACGATTGAGCCACCGGTCGGGGAGCATGTTTTCCCAAAGTTGCAGCCGTTGTTGCGGATCGGGCATGGGGAACGAAACCGACGACTGGAACCTCCGGAGAAAAGCGTCGTCGAGGTTGGTCTTCAGGTTGGTGGCCAGTAGTACAATGCCCGGGAAATCTTCAATCCGTTGAAGCAGGTAGGCAACCTCCTGGTTGGCATAGCGGTCGTTCGACGTGTTGGTTTGGGTACGCTTGCCAAAGAGGGCATCGGCCTCGTCGAAAAAGAGGATCCACTCCTTGTTTGAAGCGCGGTCGAACACATTGGCCAGGTTTTTTTCCGTTTCACCAATGTATTTCGACACCAGCATCGAGAGGTCGATCCGGTACACATCGCGGTTGTTTTTCTTCCCGATGAGCGAAGCCGTGAGGGTTTTCCCAGTTCCCGGAGGCCCGTAAAACAACGCCCGGTAGCCCGGGGTGATGTATCTTCTTAACTGGGAATCGCTTGTGATCTGTTCCGAATGTTGTATCCAGGTATTGATATCGTCGAGCGTTGACAAGGTTTGATAGGGGAGAACCAGATCGTCCCACTCCAGAAGGGTGGTAATACGCTTGGCCGGAAACAGAATGGAGTAGTCGGGTTTGTGTACTTGTCCGGTTGTGATAAGGGTCAGAAACTCGGGATAGAGTTGCAGCACCCCGCTGAGGAACGGCTCCCCGTTTTCGGTTTTTTCAATCCGGAGAATGTTCTGACGGGCAAAACGGTGTTCCGGGTCGAACAGCTTGATGAGTTCGATCCGCTTTCCGATATCCAGCCCTGCGTAGATAAACGAAGCTGTTTCGCCGGTTGGCAAAAAACCGCCGTGGGTATTTCCTTTCCAGCCGCCAAATTCGGTAAACGGGCGATCGAGGTTTTTGTTCTGGATAAAAAACGTATCGAGCAGTTGTGGCCGTATGTGAGGCACAATGGCCAGCATCAGCACAATCCTTTCGGAAAGCGAAAGTGCTTCACCCGCGATAAACTCACCGAAATAATCCTCTTCAGGAATTCCAAGCTCTTCGATCGACGAAACCGGGCACTCCTGCTGAAAATAGAGTTGAATGGCCGTTTCGATGACTGCTGAGAACCAGTCGATCGGTTGTTCCAGTTGGTTTATCATCGTTTGGGAATTACCATCGTAAAATCATCGGGCAGATAGCCGTCAATCAGTTTTGCTTCCGGAGAAAGGCTTTTGCAGAAGCCCAGCGTACGTATCTTGTGGAGGCCAACCAGCAGCGAATGGGGAGGGAACACCTCCTGGTCGAGTGCGGTAAAGGCAATTCCCTTTCGGGCGGTATCGTACATTTTTTGGATCATCAGGTAGGGGTGACGCGGGTCGGGATTCCGGTAGCTAAGGGCGCCACAGCTAAA
>DAOQAB010000054.1:0-24263 GCA_035353695.1 Prolixibacteraceae bacterium | reverse complement strand
CTGAATCGATCGCTTTAATTTCGCGGGTGGTATCGTATCCATCTTTTTCGGGCATAGGAACCGTTTTAATTGCGTTGGTTTCCTATCTTCTGTTTAAACAAAAACTGGATTTACCGGCAATAATTGGTCTTATTTTAATCATAACAGGTGTTATCGTAATAAATCTCTTTTCAAAAAGTGTTTCACATTGATTTGTCTGGAATGATCAAAGATTATTTGTTTATAAGTCAACCGGGTTAATTCGGATCGTTATCGTGAACGGGGCTATTCATATTTTACTCCGCTGGAGTAATGGGTTCTGATGTTTGCGTCGGTTCTACCCCAAAAATACCTTGGAGATGATGAATATTTTTCGTTTGTTTCATTCATTCAGTTCCTCAGTTCTTCAGTCATGCTCATCGTGCCAAAGAGTCTTTGTGTTTAAATTTTCCCGGCTATTTCCATACCGAGTCATCAACCGATGCGCCGGTCAGTTTAAACTGGTAAGGCCATTCGGCATCGGGTTCATCGTTGGGCGATGGCGGCCCCCAGCGCATCACAACAGGCCAATGCTCAGTAGGGGCACCACTAACCACCAGCCATAAAAAAGCCGTATGGTTGGGAACCGTAAACGATAGAGAGCCTTGTTGGTCGCGGCCTATTTCGCCATAAACGCGGCTGCTGTCGGTAAGCGAAGCAACAAAGCCATAACGCCAGCCTGCTTTATCGGTTTTGACAGCCTGATAATGCTTGTCGCCTGCAATCCCTTTAAAATCGAGCTTCACTATGGTACCTGCAGCAGGAACCTGCAACCGGATGCCATTGTAGCCGTAATTCTGGGGACAATTAGCCGAATCGATACGGTACCAGCCATTTCCTGCATCGACTACTTTACAAAGATGCTGATTGGCATAACGGGCTGCCTGCTTTTGTACCCGTTTCAGGTCCCAGGTAATAAACCGACGCGAAGCATCAAACAGTTCATCGTTAAACTGATCCTGGGTGAGGTGATACACCCGCTTATAGGTCGCTACCGGATCTTCACCCTTAAGGGTGGCCCGGCACAAATCGCCAAAATATTCACAACCATGCCGATCGCCCCAATATTCGAGCACATAAGGCGAATGATACATGTTTTGCGGATGGAGAAAAGCATAATGGGTCCCTTTCATAAAAGCGGTCAGGTGATAATTTTCGAACGTCATCCAATCGGGGTAAACCTGCCACAACAGGTATTGTGCCGACATCTCCATAATTGCGCCTTCGGGACCAATGCCGTGGTTGTCTGCGGCCGAAAGATACTGAAAGCAATGGGCCATCTCGTGAGCCAACGCACCATAAGGTGGCTGATGGATCCGGACAGCCGGTGTCCATAAAATACCAACTGAATCGCTGGCGCCACCACCAAACGCCGTACCCTCGTTGCCCCCAAAAACAAAAATCAGCAGTTTATATTGATCGGAATAGGAATGGCCTTTTTGCACCATCTTCATAGAATCGACATAAAACGTATAAAAGCGTTCGCACTCCCGAAGGGCAAATTGGGGATCAAACCGGCGCTTCTCATCCGCATTGGCCATGGGATCGGTGCCATACTCTTTGTGCCAGAACAGCGCAATGTTATCGCTCTGCACCATGCGCTGGTAACAATAGGAACTGTCAGGATTGTTGAAATCGTTATCGGGCGATACCAGATAAATCGTATCGGGCAGATAAAGCTGCTTTTCAACCTTGTCAACAGCCTGTTTTTTCGACGGGTTGGAACAACTTATCGCGGTGGTAACGACCGCCATAACCAAAATTATCGGGACGATTCGGAATTGATGGTTTATCATGGTAATTAATTAAGTGTACCATCCAAAAATAGAAAATGTTTCAATAGCACCACCCTGTTAATCAGGATTTATCAACCTGATTTTTATCATTAAGATTTATCATCTGCAGAGCTTTTGGAGATTGAAATGAAGAGGCAATCAGGATTCTTTTTTCAGTCGGCTTTCTTCATTATTGGATGTTGGGTTCTGAAATATGATCACCTTCTGCCGGATCGCCACTCTCCCAGTAAGGACCTTTGGCCCCCCATGTATTATTGGTCCATATGTTTCCTGGCTGGCTTGGGTCGAAACAAACAGCAGCCCCACCAACCCCACACCAACGATGCAGCTGGCGGCCAAAAACATTACCCGTAACGGACATGTTCTTTGCATACGCGCCGTTTTTCGCTGCCAATGCGCCACAATACATGGCGTAATAACCATCGCTCTCGAAATAATTATCCGTTACCGTAATATTGTCTAATGCAGGAAAGGCCGGATAGGGTTCTCCAACCGAGTAATTTTCGTTGTAGATAGCGAGCGAGGCGGAAGTCATCATCCGGGAGTCCCCATTGATATGAATTTCGTTTGAGATCAGTTTATTTCGGATAAAAGCCATGTTAGCGCCGCCTGCAACATAGATATTCTCGAGGTGAGCATCGCCCCCATCGGCAGTCTCGTCGTGAATGTAACACTCTTCGATTCTGACATTTCCCCAACCAAACCAAAAAGCCCGTGGCCATCTATGGATATGAAGCCTGCGGGCAGTCAGTCCGCCAATACCCAGCGCACAGTCGCCACCGGTATTCAGGTGCTGCCCATCAAATTCGCAATACTCAAATAGAACGTTTGAGAGGCCATAATCGACCGCCCCACCACTCCGTCCATTAAACTTGCAGTAACGCACGGTAAAGTCGCTGGTCTTAATCTCCAATCGGGCATTGTTTGTAAAATTTTTATTTTCAAGATAGCGGTTGCCATTGTTTGATGTGGCGATCCACGATTCGGTGACCTCGATTGTAGCGGTTACCTCAGAGAGAACCTGACGGGCAGGAACGCCGGTGTTGGTCCCGTTCAGATCCATCCCGTGGAAAACAGGAATACGGGTGGGATCAATGGTTTCATCCGACTGATTACATGAACCAGACAAAAGCGATAATATAACGATCACTGCACAGGTACAGAAGGATACATTGTTTTTTGGCGAGCAAGCAAGATTCTTCATGATTCATTCTTTTTACTATTTTCCTGATCATACTTTTTAAGAAAGAATAAAATCAAAGGAAGCACAACTACCAATTGCAGAAGACATTCATAAAAGCTTTTTGTCATTGTGGTCAATTTTTAATGGTTCATTTCTGATATACCGATTTTTGTTGCTTGTATTCAGAAAGAGTTATTGGCTTGTCGATTATTTTACTTTTCAATCTTTTAGGTTGTCGAAAAGTAAGTAATCTTCTTTAGTAAACAAAATTTTGAAAATGAAAAGATTTTGAGATTTGGTTTTGGTTTTTTGGATTTGTAGTATGAGATAAAGAACGCAAGGTAAAAAACAGGAACAGTTGAGTAGTTCAAATTTAAAAGCAAATAGTGAAGATTCCGTAGCAAACTGGACCAAATGTTAAAAGATGGATTTGCCAGATAAATTATAGTCTAATTATTGATTATTTTTTTCTTAGTGATTGTCCTTTTAGGTCGTAGCGATGTGCATTTACTGATAATCTGTCCATAATTGCACCGGCAATAGTAGACTCCCCGATGTAATCATACCAATTGGCAACAGGCAACTAGGAGGTGATAATGGTGGAAATCTGTTATTGGCAGTATAACAGGGAATTTTGCCAAATTTACCAGGCAATAGAGAATATAAATTAAAAAATTATGATAATTTTAGCCTTTTGAATCACTTTATGGTACCTGTGAACAATGGTGATCCAAAAAGATTGATACCCGTTTATCGTTAATGGAAAGAATAGAAGCCCACACCCAAAAGCAACGATTCAACACAGCAATTGCGTTGATTATTATCGCTGTGTTTATTGGCAACATTCGTTGTTATGCCGATGAATTCAAATACTTTGTACAGAAAACCGAACCTACCGACGGATGGCAGTTAAAGGGGTTTAACGATTCGTTATGGGGAAATGGCTCTGTGAGTATCCATTATGGCGAAGATACCACTTATGGAATTTCTGTCGATACCACCAACACCTTCTATCTGCGTTACCCACTAAAAGTTTCGCAGGCACTGGTGAATAAAAAGTGCCCGTTGGTGATTTACCCTTTTTTCGACGATGGCTTCATCGCTTATTTGAACGGCGTTGAAATTCTCCGCATAAACATAGCCGACAGCATAAAAAAACCCAATAACTTAACTACGACCAACCGCTCGCACGAACAGACCAGCAACATTGGATCTCGTCCGGTTTATGGATATTACATCGACACGTTACAACTGACAGCCTGCCAGCTCGACACCTCCAATATTCTCTCTTTCGAGGTTCACAACGATACCATTGGTGGTTCCGATCTCTTTTTTGAGTTGTTCGATTATCAATTCCTGAACAAAAATTTCAGTTACAATCTCTATGACTATCCAAGCAGGTTTACGGCCCCTGTGAAACTCGATTCCCTTCCTTTTCCAATTATGGTTATCGAAACCGACGAATATGGTTGCAGAAGTGCCGGCACCATCGCCACCATGGGGATCATCAACAACGGCGAAGGAAAATACAACAAGCTTACCAATCGTTATACCGATTACCATGGGCGGATCAACCTGAAATTTCACGGACAAACTTCCAAAGATTACCCAAAATCACCCTATAAAATCGAATTACAGGATTCGCTGGGGAATAACAACAACGTATCGTTATTGGGAATGCCCCCTGAGAACGATTGGGTACTGATTGCCCCTTTCTATGACAAAAGCCTGTTGCGCAACTATTTTGTCTATTCGCTGGGCCGCAAAATGGGACATTATGAACCCCGGATAAAACCCTGTGAAGTGATCATCAATGGCCGCGATGTGGGATTGTACATGCTAACCGAACAGATCAAACGGGACAAAAACCGGGTTGATATTAAGAAACTGGAACCAAAAGACAACTCAGAGATTGACCTTACCGGTGGTTACCTGTTCCGCTACGACAAGGATATGACAGAGCTGGAGATTCTCTATCCGAAAGAAGATGAAATTACTGCCCAGCAATCTGATTACATCCACAACGTTTTCGATGAATGGGAAACGGCACTCATCAGCAGCAACTTTAAAGATCCTGGTAGCGGTTATCGCAACTACATCGATACCGAATCGCTGATCGACTACATGATCATCAACGAACTTACCGGAAATATCGACGCCTATTTCTACAGCTTTTACATGTACAAAGACCGAGATGATGTTGACCGGCACATCCAATTCGGGCCTTTGTGGGATTATGAATTCTCGCTGGGCTATTCGCAGTGGCAGGATCTTCCCACTTCCAACTGGATGTTCGATAGCCGCACACGAATTGACATTCCCCGGATGCTTCAGGACAGTACTTTTGCAACTCAGTTAGCCAGGAAATGGCATTCATACCGAAAGGGAATTTTACATACCGACACACTGAACCAATACATCAACGAACTGGTCGATTCGTTTACTCCTGAGATTGAATGGAACTACAAGATTTGGCCGATCTTTCAGTATAAATACACGAATGGAACCAAAAAAAATGTAGGGACAACCTACCCTGAAGAAATTGAGAAATGGCAAACCTGGATGGAAAAAAGGATGACATGGATCGACAACAACATTGATGCCATCCGGAGATACCCTGCAGGAACATCCATCGTGAAAAACTGCAACATTTCGGCAACCCTTTATCCGAACCCGTTCAGCGAGCATCTCATTCTTTCGGTAACGACCGATGAAACCGCCACCATCCGCATCGAAGTGAACGATCTCTGCGGGCGAACATGTTTTGAAACAACAAACACCGTAAACAGCAACGAACATCAGGCCATTCATCTCAACCTACCGGCCACTCTGGAAAAGGGAATCTATTTTGTTTCGATTTTTAAAAACAACGGGCTTGTTTCAAACCAAAAAATTATGAAATTTTAAGCCGATTTAAATAAAATTGAAAGCCTTGCAAAAAACGCAACTCAGGATACCACCAGCATTCGTGAGATTATCATGACCTGTGAGAATCAAGTGAAAGGAATTGACAGTCTGGTAACATTACTCAAGACTCCGGTTCCGAAAATTGATCTTCATCAAATGTATCGTCTCACCATGACCCATATCAATACTTTGATTTCGTTTTCGCCCGATGAGATTACCATTACCCAGCTCAAAAATTCAAGCGAAATGAGGCTCATTGGCAACAAACAGGTTTCAGACAGCATCATTGGCTATTACTCCACGTTCGAATCGCATGTGGAGCAACAAAAATTCATGATGAATTTCCTTCAGGAGACTCTCCTGCTTGAAATTGCCGCCATGGACTTTGGAGCTATGACTAACAAAAAGCCAACTTATACGTTTGATCAACGCCGGTACAAAGAGTTCTTTAATCGCACCCTGTTATTCCAGTCCCTGATGGAAAATGAGATCGGTTGGATGAAGGATTATCAGAAACAAAGCATTTCGTTACTGAAACTTTTAAAGAAAGAATACAAACTGGAATAAAAAGATTAAAACAAAACATATTCTATTTACACCGAATATACTGTTTTACTCTTTTTTTGTATCTTTATCTGGCTAAAATATAGAATATGAAAAAAATTATGGTTCACCTTGCTACGGGTTTTGAAGAGATGGAAGTAATTATTCCTGTGGATATATGGAAAAGAGCAGGTTTTCAGGTTCAGCTGGTTTCGGTTACCGGCAATAAAGTAGTTACCGGCGCCCATGCTATTCCCATTGTTGCCGACCTGCTGTTTGAAGAAGCCGATTACAGCAATGCCGATCTGTTGTTCCTTCCCGGAGGAATGCCCGGCGCTTCAAACCTCGATGCCCACAAAGGGTTACAAAAGAAGATTCTCGAACACAACCAGAAAGGGAAAAATCTGGCAGCCATCTGTGCAGCCCCTCTGATACTGGGACACAACAACCTGTTGAAAAGCAAAAGGGCCACCTGTTATCCGGGGTACGAAAAAGATCTTTGGGGAGCGATCGTAACCGGCAACAGCATAGAAATCGATGGGAACATTGTAACAGGGAAAGGTCCTGGCGTAGCTTTTGAGTTTGCCATGCGGATCACGGAAATGTTTATCGGCAGGGATGCGGCCATGAAACTTGCTGCTGCCATGCAGGTGTCTCCTTCAATCATTCCATAATCAGGCACAACATAACAAAGAGCAGAAACCGATCGCTATGGGTTCCTGCTCTTCATTTTTACCTCAATTTCAATCTTATTGCGGCTCAATCTTTCATGAATGTCGCACTATAGCCTACCCGTTTCAATGCATCCTCAATGGTTTCGGGTTCAATATCGTCGGCTTCAACCGTTAATACTTTTAACGGATCAGTCAGATCAACATCCCAGCGATCAATCCCTTCAATCTGATTAAGCTGCGGAGTAACCTTGGCAATACAACCACCGCAATGAATATTGGTTTTAAATTTTAATGTACTCATATTCTTTTGTTTTAATTCATTTATCAAGTTTAATATACTTCAAACGCAGGCTGTTGCTCACTACCGACACCGAGCTCATGGCCATAACTGCTCCGGCAATCATCGGATTGAGCATAAAACCGGTAAACGGGAACAAAACCCCTGCCGCAACTGGTATGGCGATCAGGTTATAAATAAAAGCCCAGAACAAATTCTGCCTGACCGTCCGGATGGTGTTCGTTGAAAGTGCCATAGCCGATAAAATCGATTCCAAGCTGGAAGAAACAAAGGTCATTTTTGCCACATCCATAGCAATATCGGCGCCACTACCCATGGCGATACTCACATCGGCCTGGGCCATCGCCTGCGAATCGTTAATTCCATCGCCGGCCATTGCGACGATTCTCTTTTGTGCCTGCAATTCTTGAATAAACGCAGCCTTCTCTGCGGGCAACAATCCGGCTTTGTAATGAAGAATTCCTGTCTGTATAGCAACTGAACGGGCTGTCTGTTCATTGTCTCCGGTCAGCATGTACACTTCGATACCTTTCTCTTTCAGCTTCCGGATAGCAATCTTCGAAGTTGGTTTGACCGGATCGGTAATGGCAATAATGGCAAGAACCCGGTTCCCCGAACCAAAATACAGTACCGTTTTGGCCTGCTTCTGCAGTTCATCGACCATCGCCCGCTCTTCGAACGATATTTCAACCCCCGATTCGCTCATCATCAACTCATTACCAATCACATATTTTTCATCCTGAAAGGTTGCCGTAACTCCCCTGCCGGTTTTACTTCTGAAACCTTTTACCGCAACAGGCACAACCGACTGATTCTGTAACTCAGCCACAATCGATTCTGCCAGCGGGTGTTCCGAGCGTATTTCAATTCCTAGCAACACAGGCTTCATTTCGTCAGGATTTTCTGACCGCCAAAACCAATCGGTCACCACCGGTTTCCCTTCTGTAATGGTTCCTGTTTTATCGAGCACCAGGGTATCGATGGTGTGGGCCAGCTCAAGCCCATCTGCATCTTTGATCAGGATACCCGATTCTGCTCCCCGGCCAATTCCGACCATGATAGCTGTGGGTGTAGCCAAACCCAGCGCACACGGACAGGCAATTATCAATACCGAAACCATTGCCAGCAGCGCATGGGGCAACACATTTTCCTTTCCAAAAACCATCCATACAATAAAAGTAATAACCGATAATATCATCACGACCGGCACAAAAACCGATGCCACTTTATCGACCAGCTTCTGAACCGGTGGTTTGCTTCCCTGAGCCTCCTGCACCATGCGAATGATGCGGGCCAGCAACGTTTCGCTGCCAACTTTTCGGGCTTCCATCGAAAAACTTCCTTTCTGATTGATAGTTCCGGCAAACACGGTGCTTCCCTCCATCTTCTCCGACGGAACGGGTTCACCGGTAATGGAGCTCTCATCCACAAAAGAACTTCCCTCTGCAACCACTCCGTCAACCGGAATCCGATCGCCTGGCTTCACCCGCAAAAGGTTTCCAACCTGAACTACTGAAACCGGCAGAACCATTTCTGCTCCATCATCGCCAATCAGCGTAACCGTATCGGGAGCAAGTCCCATCAGCTTTTTAATGGCCGATGAAGTATTTGCCTTGGCTTTCTCTTCCAAAAGCCTTCCCAGTAAAATAAAGACAATAATAACTGACGAAGCTTCAAAATAAACCGGAGCATGACCGGCTTCAGTCATCAAATAATGAGGAAACAAAGTATTAAAAAGGCTAAAAAAATAGGCGATCCCGGTGCTCATCGCCACCAGGGTATCCATGTTGGTCTTCCCGTGTTTCAGTTGTTTGAATGCCGTAACGTAAAAGCCCCGGCCAAACCAGAAAACAACCGGAGTTGAAAGAAGAAACATGATCCAGCTGGCATAAGGCATATCCATTAAAAACATACCTATAACCACTACCGGCAAAGCCAGAAGAGCCGCAAAAATGGTTTTCTGCTTCAGCACCGTTATCTCATGCCGTTTGAATTCATCCTGCTTTTTAAAATCCACTTCGTTGGTGATCAAATCGTAGCCTATTGACTGAACCGCTTCACGTAACCGTTGAGTATCGATCACCTGTTCTTCGTATTCAACCCAAACCGTTGAAGCGGCAAAATTGACTACGGCACTTTTCACCCCTTGCTGGCTGTTGAGCATACTTTCCACACTAAGCGCACACGAAGCACAACTCATTCCCTGTACCGGAAAATTATTTTTTACAACTGAAGCCATTTCTAAAATTTTAGTCAAAATTATCGGTTTTATACTTTTTCCATGTTTTTCAGGTGTAATTCGAGCGCTTTAACCGAAATATGAATTTCCCATGCCGAATATCCCAGCGAAATAATCAGCAAAAGCAATCCAATTCCAAAGATCCATGAACCCATATCGTTCTGACCAATATAGATCAAAAACATCGAAATAACACAAAAAAACAAACTCAATACGCCCAAAATCTGCATAGTACGGGTAAGGTAAAGCCTCTTTCGAAGGTTGTTGATCTGTGCCTGCAATACCGAATCGGGATTTTCTTTAAACTTCTCGTACAAATTCCGAACCACCTGGGCATAAGCCAGAAAACGGTTGGTATAGGCCAGCAATATCAACGAAACGGCTGAAAAAAGAAGCGCCGGTGTTGTAAGTGTAATTTTTTCCATTTTATTTTTTTTTGATTACTTAATTAACAAATTGGAAACTTAAGGGTTTATTATTTTTGATGAAATCAAATGATTAACTTTAAGGTCGGTTCCGGCGAACAATTAGTTTTGCACCCGATTTTGAAAAACAGAAAAGATTTTGTCATCGATTTTTGAAGCATCTTAAACTTGAATTAAAAATTTTGATTTTATGGACATGAAGAAAACAAAAATAGTAGCAACCATTTCCGACTGGATGTGTGAACCTGAATACATTAAAGCATTGTTCGATCAGGGAATGAACGTGGTGAGAATGAACACGGCGCATATCACCCGCGAAGGAGCTACCAAAATCATGAACAATGTACGTTCTGTTTCCGATAAAATTGCAATTCTGATCGACACCAAAGGCCCTGAAGTCAGGACCTGCAACATGGAGAAGGAGATGAATGTAACCATTGGCGACAAAATCAAAGTTACCGGCGATCTTTCTCAAACCGGCTGTTTACATGTAAACTATGTCAATTTCGTGAACGATATTCCGGTTGGTTCCATGTTACTGATCGATGATGGGGAAATTGAACTGGAGGTAAAAGATAAGGATAAAATATTCCTTTACACCGAAGTAACCAACAACGGGGTAATCAAAAATAAAAAAAGCATCAATGTCCCGAAAGTAAGTATCAAGCTTCCTTCGCTAACCGAAAAAGACAAAGATTTCATCCTGTTTGCCATCGAAAACAAGATTGAATTTATTGCCCACTCTTTTGTCCGCAACAAAGAAGACATATTCGACATCCAGCGGATCCTGGATGAACATTCTAGCCCGATTCGGATTATTGCGAAAATTGAAAACCAGGAAGGGGTCGACAAAATTGATGAGATTATCGATCATGCCTATGGAATAATGATTGCCCGCGGAGACCTTGGAATTGAAGTGCCTGCCGAAAAAATACCCACTTTATCAAGACTGTTGATCAAAAAATGTGTTGAAAAAGCGAAACCGGTCATCATGGCCACTCAAATGCTCCACTCCATGATTGAACACCCACGTCCAACCAGGGCCGAGATCAGCGACATTGCCAGTGCGGTTTACAACCGTTGCGATGCCATCATGCTCAGCGGGGAAACTGCCAGCGGTAAATATGGGGTGGAAGCAGTTACGGTTATGGCAAAAGTTGCCCTCGAAGTAGAAAAAAACAAAGACCGCCGAAACGACATTGAGCCTCCGATTAACTACGACACATCCTCTTTTCTGGCTTCAATGGCGATAAAAGCTTCCTCAGAAATGAATACAACCGCCATTGTAACCGACACCCTTTCGGGGCATAATGCCCGCCATATTGCTGCATTCCGTGGCGAAATGCCCGTTTATGCCAAATGCTACCGTCCTCGCGTAATGCGCGAACTGGCCCTCTCGTATGGGGTTTTCCCTTCGCTCATTGAGCCCAGGAAAAACCGGGATAAAACCATTGAATCGGCATTGAAAAGCCTCGTGAAAAATGAATGCATCTCAATCGACGACCAGATCGTTTACGTAGGGAGCAGTTATGGAATCAGAGGAAAAGCCTCTTTCCTTGAAATCATCGACGTAAAAACAGGCATCAAACGCAAAAAAGAGGAGAATTTGTTTGGATTGATCAGCCCGATGGATATGTAAGCCGGATCTGGATATTCGATCCAGATACAGGATGTTCGATTCTCGATGTTCGATCGATGATCGGGACAGAAATTCAATTCAAAACATTACTTTTGCGCACATTTTAAAAATGTTGATGATGAGTTTTCAAAGCGAGATTGAAAGAAGAAAGACGTTTGCCATTGTAAGTCACCCCGATGCCGGGAAAACCACCCTCACCGAAAAGTTACTGCTTTTCGGAGGGGCCATTCATATAGCCGGTGCGGTAAAAAGCAACAAAATCAAGAAAACAGCCACTTCCGACTTCATGGAAATCGAACGCCAGCGTGGTATTTCAGTTGCCACTTCTGTCATGGCTTTCGACTACAACGGCTACAAGGTCAACATTCTCGACACTCCCGGTCACCAGGACTTTCAGGAAGATACGTTCCGTACCTTAACCGCCGTTGATAGCGTAATCATTGTAATCGACGCAGCCAAAGGAGTGGAACCGCAAACGGAAAAACTGATGGAAGTGTGCCGTATGCGCAAAACCCCGGTTATTGTATTCATCAACAAAATGGACCGCCCGTCGGGAGATACTTTTATGCTGCTCGAAGACATCGAGAAGCAGCTTCAGATTGCCACTCGTCCGTTAAGCTGGCCCATCAACAGCGGCCCCGATTTCAAAGGGGTCTACAACATTTTCAATTCCAGCCTGCAACTATTTAATCCCAACGTACAGGAGATCGATCCGGGCATTAAATTCGAAGACATCAACGACCCCGAACTGGAGAAACATATTGGCAAAGATGCCCATATCCTGCGCGAAGAGCTGGAGCTACTGCTGGGTGTATATCCCGAATTCGAGGTCAATGAATACCTTGCCGGTAATCTTGCCCCGGTATTTTTTGGCAGCGCCTTATACAACTTTGGCGTCCAGGAACTGCTCGACGCTTTTTTAAAGATTGCCCCAACCCCACGTCCCCGCCATGCACAGGAACGGTTGGTCGACCCGTATGAAGAAGCTTTTTCGGGGTTTGTATTTAAAATCCACGCCAACATCGATCCCAATCACCGTAGCCGCATCGCTTTTGTGAAGGTGTGCTCCGGTAAATTTGAAAGGAACAAGCCATACTTCCATACCCGGTTGGGAAAGTCATTCCGCATTTCATCGCCAACAGCCTTTATGGCCGCCAAGAAAGAGGTGATCGATGAAGCGTATCCCGGCGACATCGTCGGCGTGCCCGACACCGGCAACTTTATTATTGGTGATACCCTCAGCGAAGGCGAAGGGCTCCACTACAAAGGTCTGCCCAGTTTCTCGCCCGAAATGTTCCGTTACATCGAAAATGCCGACCCAATGAAGTCGAAACAACTCGAAAAGGGGATCGACCAATTGATGGACGAAGGAGTTGCCCAGCTTTTCACCAGCCAGTTCAACAACCGGAAAATTATTGGTTGTGTGGGACAGCTTCAGTTCGAAGTAATCCAGTTCCGTCTGGAACACGAATACGGCGCCAAATGCCGTTTCGAGCCCATTTCGATGTACAAAGCCTGCTGGATTGAAAGCGAAAACCAAAGCCTGCTGAAGGAGTTTAAACAACGGAAATACCAGAAGATGGCAGCCGACAAACAAGGTCGCGACGTCTTTATGGCCGACTCACAATTTATTTTACAAATGGCCCAGCAGGATTTCAAGGAGATTAAGTTCCATTTCACGTCGGAGTTTTAAGGCTGTTTGTCCACGAATGACACAAATTTCACAAAAATATTGTTTCATATTTAACACAGAATCTGAAGGATAGATCAAATTTCCAATTTATCAGGATTTTGTCTTGTGTCAAATAATCGAAGAATAAAAATTGAATGGTTTTCAATCCTGTAGAAAATGGTGTTCTGCTTGTTTATTACACAGCGATGTATATTTTGAGAACTTAAAAAAAGAGGAAATTGGGAAGGATTATTTTTGATTTGTATTAAAACATCATCAACTTGATTAACGAAATTTAAAGCAACTTTTTCCTCCCACTTATCATTTAAATAAGACAGGATTTTAGAAAAATCATCTTCAGCTTCGGGAGCCCAAATGATCTGATTCATTTTATGGTATATTTTTGACGGTACTTCTTCATGATCTCTTCATGTTTTATACCCTTTCCATTTTTAATACTTTCAATGGCTTGAAGAATACCTTTCTGTTGAGCAATGGATAATTCATCCCAATGCTCTGGTGTCGTGGAATTTTTCAAGTAAGTAGTAACCATTTCATTTACCTCCAACAATCCCTGTTCATCAAGGGCATCAAGCTTTTCATAGATTAAAGATTTCAATGTCACTCTATCCATAACTATTTCATTTTTAACCACACAAATATACAAAAAGCAATCAATGACACCAAAAGTCGCCGTTTATAAAATACTCAAGTAAAAATATTCGAACAATAAAGTTAATCGGCATAGATTTTCATTATTGACCCAATGCTTCCGGGTTCACCAGATGTGGCACCTTTCCATCGCGGTAAAACCCAATAATGTTCTCAGCAGCCAATATCGACATCTTTCCACGGGTCTCTTCGTTGCCTGAACCCACATGCGGCAAAACACAAACATTCTCCATTTTCAATAAATGGTTATCCATTCCCATGGGTTCCGGGTTGGTCACATCGAGACCAGCGCCCCAAATTTCCCCGTTTTGGAGCGCTTCGGTCAAATCGGCTTCGTTGTGAACAGCTCCACGAGCCGTATTGATAAAAATTGCCGACTTTTTCATTTTCACGAAAGCATCCCGGTTGAATAATCCGTTGGTCTCATCAGTGAGCGCACAATGAACCGAAAGCACATCGCTCTGTTTTAACAGTTCATCAAAGCTCACCAGCCGGGCGCCAAAATCAGTTTCAGCCTTCAGGTTCCGGTGACGGTTACAATAGATAATATCCATGTTGTATGCACCCCGGCAACGTTTAGCCATCTCGTAACCAATACGCCCAAGTCCGAAAATTCCGAGGGTTTTACCGGCCAGAGAAATCCCCAAATGAGCATTCGGGGTAAAATACTTCCAATCTCCCCGAAGAATCGATTGGTGCAACCAGAACATCTTCCTCGAAGTGGCAATCATCAGGCCAAAAGCAATATCGGCAGTGGCTTCACTCAGCACGCCGGGCGTATTTCCAACCGGAATACCCAACCGGGTAGCTTCAGCAATGTTTATATTATCGTATCCCACGCCAAACTGTGAAACAATATCCAAATGGCGGCATTCATTCAGGAAACGGGCATCAATCCGATCGGTAAGGGTACAAAACAAAGCCTGATGCTTTTTGGCCTCATCAACCATCTCCTGCCAGGTCATTGGCTGTTCAGCCCGCCACTCCGTCACAGAGAAACCTTCTTTCTTCAACAAATCAATCCCAATGGAAGGAAATTCCCGGGTCACCAATATTTTTATCGCACAATTATTCATCACAACTTTCAAAAATGATTTTCCCAACGTAAAATTCTTCTGCAAATCTACGGAATAGCGAAACATATTCAACCCGATTACTACATGCACACTGTGCTAAAAGAACCGTCCCAAAGTTGCTCCATCCAACAGCAGGCTGCATTATAAAGCGTAAAATATACACTGCATTGAATAAAAAAAGAGGTTCAAACAGTGCATTTATTCTTTTTTTTCGAATAGAATCACTCGAATATTCAAAAAAAATCAAAATAATTAGAAATAATAAATTTGATTTTCTGATAATTGCACAACAAATCAAAAAACATAGAGTATTTTTTACACTTTCTATGTAATTATCTAAAAAAAAATCTATATTTACAGTGCGTATTTGATACACACTATTTAAATACGACCTAACTAAATCTAAATGCAAAAAATTGTACCAAATATCTCTGTCGACTGTGTCATCTTCGGGTTCGACTTCAATCAGCTAAACGTTCTTTTAGCCGAACGCAAGCTGGTAGATGAAAAAACCGATGAAGTGCTGATCGATGACTGGACCCTGACCGGTTACCACATCTTTGAAGATGAAGATTTCGACACAGCCGCAGCCCGAATCCTCAAAAAAGTATCGGGTCTTGACAACATTTACCTCGAACAGTTTTATGCATTTGGCCGGGTCGACCGGGTAAATAGCCCGAAAGATCAGCTCTGGATGGATCATCAGTCGGGTTTCAGCAACCGAATTGTAACCGTAGGATACTATTCGCTGATCGACAACACTACAGTAACACTCTCCCTCAAAGAAAGAAACGTTAAATGGTTTCCCATCAGCGATCTCCCCGATTTAGCGTTTGACCATCTGGAAATCATCAATAAAGCACTGGAAAAGCTTCGGGATAAATTGCGCTATGAGCCTGTGGGCTTTGAACTTCTGCCGGAGAAATTTACCATCTCCCTTTTGCAGAAATTATACGAATCGATCCTGGGGACCAACCTCGATCGCCGTAATTTCAGAAAGAAAGTACTGCAACTCAAGTACATCATACCATTGAACGAAAAGCAGATAGGAGTAAAACACAAGCCGGCCCAGCTCTTCCTCTTCAGCAAAGATGTATACGAGAGAACCAAAAGAGAACGTTTTGATTTTATTATATAACCCAGTCAATTAATAACCTAGTTTTATTTTTAATAACCCAGTCAATTTTTAAACCCAGTCAATTAATTAAGTAAGCCATGAAAGTTTTACCCTTTAAAATCCTTTTTTTGAATGAGTAGCATCAGTGGAAAGTTAAAGATCACCGAAAAAATTGGTTACGCCTTAGGAGATGGAGCAGCAAACATTGCATGGAGAGGTGTCGCCACATTTCTGTTAGTTTTCTACACCGACGTTTTTGGTTTGTCGCCCGCTGCTGCCGGGCTTTTGATGCTGATCGCCCGCTTTAGCGACGGAATCATCGATATCATCATGGGGATCATCTGCGACCGGACGAATTCAAAATACGGAAAGTTCCGTCCCTGGATTTTATGGACCGCTGTTCCATTGGGTATTACACTTTCATTGTTGTTTACTACGCCCGACCTTGGCCCGACAGGAAAAATTGTTTATGCCTACGCGACTTACCTGATATTCTTCTTCATCTACACGGCGAACAATATCCCGTATGGCGCATTAATGGCTGTAATGACACCCAACGACAAAGAACGGACCAGCCTCGGTTCCTACCGCATGGTGGGTGCATTTACCGGCGGAATGCTGGTGCAGGGTGCCTTGTTACTGTTGGTTGCGCATTTTGGGAATATCAATCCAACCATTGATGTAAGCCAACTGGAAGCAAAAAAATACGAAGTAACCGTTACGGCTCCCGAGAATGTCCAGAATGTGAACATCAAAACAAAAGATGGTATTGCTATGTTCTCATGGGCTGAGGCCGTTGCCGACAGTACCCAGAACATTCCCACGCAGGGCAAAAGCTTCTCAATGGAAGCCAACAAAGCCTACTCGTTTATCGTAACCGGAGAAGAAAATTTAACTCCGAAAAAGATCAACATCATCGACCAGAAAAGAGGCTACAGCAACTCCATTTACCTGCTGTCGATTTTCCTGGCCTTCTTCATGTTGTTGACATTTTTCACGACCAAAGAACGGGTTCAGCCGCCAAAAGCACAAAAAACCAATTTGGGCAGGGACCTGAAGGATCTGATCCGGAACCGTCCATGGCTGGTTTTGCTTTTCATTGGACTGCTTTTCAATATCTACAATTCAATAAAACAAGGCATTACAGTAATCTACTTCTCCCATTACCTGCACAATCAGTTAATGGCTGGCACCTACATGGTATGCCTCATGCTGGCATCCATTGCCGGAGCAATGATCACAACCCCGCTGGGAATCCGTTATGGGAAACGAAAACTCTTTATCATGGCACTCATATTCTCCGGAGTAGTCAATGCGATGCTTATGTTCTGCTCGCCCTCCAACTTAATCCCAATCTTCGTGATTGGTATTATTTCGGAATTTGGAGCCGCCATATTCCCCACCCTATTCTTTGCCATGCTGGGCGACGCTGCCGACTATTCCGAATACACAAACGGGCGTAGGGCTACCGGTCTTGTCTATTCTGCCGGATCGTTTGCGACCAAATTTGGAGGAGGCATTGCGGGCGCCATCATCGGGTTCGTTCTGGCTGCCTACCATTACAACGGTCAGGATATGCTATCGATTCAGGGTGCAGTACCGGGCATTATCATGCTGATGAGTTGGATTCCAACCATCATCGCACTGATTGCAGCTGGTGTTATGACGCTTTACCCGCTAAACCAGAAAAAAATGGATGAAATCACCATTGAATTGAACAACAGGAGGGCCAAAGAACAGGCCATGTTGGAAAATTAAAAAAGATAACAATAACAGAATAAATAGGAAATTATGAAGTTTGGTTTTTTCGATGATAAACAAAGGGAATATGTGATCACCAACCCACAAACACCGTGGCCATGGATCAACTATCTGGGAACAGAAGATTTCTTCTCTTTGATTTCGAACACTGCAGGAGGTTACTCTTTCTATAAAGATGCTAAATTCCGGAGAATTACCCGCTATCGCTACAACAACGTTCCAATGGACAGTGGCGGTCGCTATTTCTATATCAAAGATGGCGACACCATCTGGTCTCCCGGTTGGAAACCCTGCAAAACCCCACTCGACAGTTACGAATGCCGTCACGGAATGAATTACACCTCCATTCAGGGAGTGAAAGATGGCATTTCCGCAAAGGTTTTGTTCTTTGTACCCTTGAAAACATGGGCCGAAGTTCAAAAACTCACGCTGACCAATAATACCAAAGAGGTTAAAAAAATAAAAGTTTTCTCGTTCGCCGAATGGTGTTTGTGGAATGCTGCTTCCGACATGGAAAACTTCCAGCGGAATTTCTCTACCGGTGAAGTGGAAATTGAAGGTTCGGTGATTTACCATAAAACCGAATACAAAGAACGCCGCGACCATTATGCTTACTATTCTGTGAATACACCAATCAAAGGCTTTGACACCGACCGCGAAACATTCTTCGGATTGTACAATGGTTTTGAGGAACCTCAAGTTGTTGCCGCTGGTGAACCTACCAACACTGTTGCACACGGATGGTCGCCCATTGCGTCACACTGCATCGAGGTTGAACTTCAGCCCGGTGAATCGAAAGAATATGTCTTCCTTCTGGGTTATGTAGAAAATGCAGAAGAGGAAAAATGGGAATCGAAAGGTGTGATCAACAAAACCAAAGCAAAAGCAACCATTGCCAAATTCGATACGGCTGAAAAAGTGGATGCAGCCTTTGCGGAACTTCGAAACTATTGGGACAATCTACTAAGTATTTATAGCGTCAATTCGGGCAACGACAAGCTCGACCGCATGGTAAACATCTGGAACCAGTACCAGTGCATGATCACCTTCTGTTTCTCGCGCTCGGCTTCGTTCTTCGAAAGCGGCATTGGCCGTGGAATGGGCTTCCGCGATTCGAACCAGGATTTGATCGGTTTCGTGCACCAGATCCCCGAACGTGCCCGCGAACGAATTATCGACATTGCTTCAACCCAGTTCCCCGACGGAGGTTGCTACCATCAATACCAACCACTGACCAAACGCGGCAACAACGACATCGGCGGCGGATTTAACGACGACCCCATGTGGTTGATCCTCGGGACCATCAGCTATATCAAAGAATCGGGCGACTTCTCCATTCTCGATGAGATGGTGCCTTTCGACAACGATATGAGCGTGGCACGTACCCTGTTCGATCACCTCACCGTTTCGTTCGACCATGTGGTTAACAATCTCGGACCTCACGGACTTCCGATGATCGGTCGTGCCGACTGGAACGACTGCCTCAACCTCAACTGCTTCTCGAACGATCCAAACGAATCGTTCCAGACCACCGAAAACAAAACCGAAGGCTCGAAAGCTGAATCGCTGATGATTGCCGGTTTGTTTGTTATCTACGGACAGGATTACGTCGATCTGTGTAAAAAGCTGGGGAAAACCGGCGAAGCAGCCCGTGCCCAACGCGCAGTGGACCAAATGATCGATGCAGTGAAGCAACACGGCTGGGATGGCGAATGGTTCATCCGCGCGTACGACTATTTTGGACGCAAAATCGGCAGCGACGAAAACGAAGAGGGCAAGATATTCATCGAATCGAACGGATGGTGTACCATGGCCGGAATTGGCAAGGAAGAAGGCCTTTGCGAACGTGCCCTCAACTCGGTGAAAGAACGCATGGATACCCCGTTTGGAATTGTGCTGAACAATCCTGCATTTACCAAATACTACATTGAATACGGCGAAATTTCGAGCTATCCTGCCGGATACAAAGAAAACGCCGGTATTTTCTGCCACAACAACCCATGGATCATCATTGGTGAAACCGTGATTGGCCGTGGCGATTATGCCTGGGATTATTACAAAAAGATTTGCCCGTCCTATCTCGAGGAGGTGAGCGAGCTTCACAAAACCGAACCGTATGTCTATGCACAGATGGTTGCCGGTAAAGATTCGTTCCGTCCGGGCGAAGCCAAAAACTCATGGCTCACAGGAACTGCTTCCTGGAATTTCTATGCCATCAGCCAGTTTATTTTGGGAATACAGCCCGATTACGATGGCATCAAAGTCGATCCCTGTATCCCAAAGGAGTGGGATGAATACGAAGTTACCCGCAAATTCCGTGGCGCTGTTTACCAGATTAAAGTGGTAAACGACAAACACATCAACAAAGGGGTTGCCAAAGTAACCGTGGATGGAAAAGTACAAAACTCGAACATATTACCCATTTTTGACGCCGGGACAACCCACTCGGTGATCGTTGAACTGGGATAATTAAATAAACCTACTATCTTTTTAGAATCCGTAGCGCTTCGGCGTTGCGGATTTTTTTTGATCAAAGTGCTTCACCAAAAACGACAACTCTTTTTTCAAAGAATTTTATCGGCAATCTCATGCTCCTCATCAATCACCTCTGAAAGAAGAAGTTTAGATACAATAAGACGCATAAAATCAATCAATAAAGTATCACTTAATACGGTTTGTTCATTGGCATTATCAAAAGGTTCAATTAAATAATCACACCATAAACTCAGACAAATATTTTCCAAATAAGCCACTGAATTCTGGGTTCATAGAAAAAATGATTATTATTATTCCCTGAATTTTATGAAAAAAAACAAATTGACATGAAGAACCTTAAGCCAATTTTTGTTACTATTTTACTTTTTGTTTTCCACTACGTTAATGCTCAGGAAATTGCTCAATGGAGAGGTATAAATCGTGACGGTGTTTATAACGAACAAAATTTATTAAAAAGCTGGCCCGAAAATGGACCTGAAATACGTTGGGTAAACGAAGATATTGGTGATGGATTCGGTTCGCCAACCGTTACGGATGACATGATCTATGTTAATGGTAAAGTTGATAGTTTAAGCTACACTTTTGCTATTGATTTGAACGGAAAAATAGTTTGGAAAACCCCTAATGGCAACGAGTTTACGGGCAGAGAATATTCTGCCAATTTCCCTGGTTCACGATCAGCGCCTACGGTCTTAAAAGATTTCATATATGTGTCATCGGCAAATGGCAGGATCGCCTGCCTCGAAAAACAAACTGGCAAGGAGATTTGGTCGGTTGATATGATCCACGATTTCAATGGAGTGAAAGATCAGCATGGTTATTGTGAATCGTTGGTCGTCGACGATAAAAATGTTTATTGTCTTCCTGGTGGTATAACAACCAATGTTGCAGCATTAGACAGGTTCACCGGAAAAACCGTTTGGACAGCAAAAGCTTTTTCTGATTCAGCCACATACTGTTCTCCAATGATTATCAACCTTCCATCCAGAAATATTCTTGTAAACTTTTCGGGGCATTATTTACTTGGATTTGATTGCAAGACAGGGGAATTACTATGGTCGCAACGGCAAGCATATCACTTTTACCATCAACATTGCAATACTCCCATTTTCGACAATGGATCGATCTATTATATTTCAGGTGAAGGAAATGGCGCTGTAAAACTGGAATTATCAGCAAATGGAAATAGCATTAAAGATGTTTGGCGCAATAATGACATTAAAAATGTTTTCCTTGGATTTGTAAAAATTGGTGATCATATTTTCAGCCCCGACAATTCCCAAAAATTGAAATGCATCGATACCAATACCGGACAAGTAACCGATTCGATCAGATTGAACAAAGGAGGAATCATTTATGCCGACAATATGTTGTATTGTTATTCCGACAACGGAAATGTAAACCTTATCCGATTAAACGGGACAAATATGGAGATTGTCAGCAAATTCAAATGCGATAAAGGGACTAAAGAACATTTTGCCCATCCGGTTATTAAAAACGGAGTTCTTTATTTGCGACATGCAGGGCATTAATCGCTTATAATATCAAACAATAAACTCAAAACCAAGCAAATCAGCAACTAGAATAAAAAGCATTGAGCAGGCAAAAGATACTTATCACATGGGCAAGAAATTGCATAATTGGTTTATTTCTTGCAGCCTGGCTTCCTATTTTTTCCTGTAATGAAAGTCCGCATATCGATTTTCATTCCTATGAGGAATTAAGCAACTATGAATTTATCCAAAACGGTTGGTTTCCTGAGATGTTAAACCACGACGCCTTAGATATTCGTGAAACATACGATGTTAATAACAAACATCTATTTGGTAAATTCGATTTCAAAAACAGGCAGAACTATGATTCGATCATAGCAGGATATTCTGTTGTGGAGAAAGATTCAATGATTAAAAGGATTAAAGAGATCAAAAGCCCCCTGCTTCCGGAATGGTTTATGCATCCCAAAGATTTAATCGATAACAAATTTGTTTTTATCGCACACAACAAATTTTATCTGATCATCGAAAAGGAAAAAAACAGAATCTATTTTTTCAGATAGGTTCAACCTATAGAAAACACGAATTGGTATATCTTCTTTTAAGTTTCCTTTTTTGTCGAATCCAACCTGTAAATAAGAAAATAAAAAAAACTATCTTTATATCTCTGTTTACTACTTGTTTTACGTTCTTATAAAATCGAAGATGAAAAAGTTTTTGACAATCCTGATCCTGATTCCTGCTTTATGCTTCGGTCAAGTACAATATCCTGCAGGGAAAGTAAATATTGAAAGAATTACATCTCAGTATTTACAAAATAAAGTAGGAGAAAATCCTACAAGGAGAGTATCTGTTTATCTTCCTCCCGACTATGATACAACAACCGCTAAATACCCGGTCATTTATTACCTCGATGGATTTGATTGGAACGACAGCCTCGATTTCAATATGATCTACCTGAACAAACTTTTTGACAAAGCTATTTCAACAGGGAAAATACGACCTGTAATCATTGTTGTTCCAAACGAATGTACCTCCGTTGGCGGAAGTTTTTATACCAATTCACCAATAACCGGAATGTGGTCTGATTTTACTGCTAAAGAGCTGGTTACTTATATCGACAAGAATTACCGTACCATTTCCAATAAAGAAAGCAGGGGGTTGTGCGGTGTTTCCATGGGAGGGTATGGTGCCATAAAGATTGGAATGATGTATCCCGACGTATTTTCTACTGTTTATGCCCTTTCACCTGCAATTCTCGATCTTGCCAACGAGTTTGGATCAACAGCCGATTGTTACAAAAAAGCATCGCAATTAAAAACCCTCAACGATTTGAAGAATGAACCCCTATTTGAAACCCATGTTGTTGTTGCTCTGGGCAGGGCATTTTCTCCAAATCTTGATAAGCCTCCATTTTATACCGAATTGCCATTTAACTATTCAGGCGATAAGTTAATTATTAACAAGGAAATTTTAGATTTATGGAACAAGAATTTGCCCATTCAGATGATTGACAGAAATATTGATAATTTGAGAAAATTAAAAGCTTTAAAACTCGACTGGGGCAGAAATGATGAATTTTCACATATCCCGATAACTTGTAAAATATTCAGTCAAAAGCTTGAGAAATTGGGGATCAATCATTATGCCGAGGAGTATATCGGAGCACATACAAATAAAATAGTTACCGACGACGGGAGATTTTTAAATGAAGTATTGCCCTTTTTTGATACTTATCTAATCTTTGAAATGACAAATTAAAAGAATTTGATCTCACTTTCCATGATCTATTCTAAATAAATATAAAATGGATGCCATAAACAATTGCTCTTCCATTGATGGCTGTCCGCAACTCACGACCCCAAAATTCCACTCAAATTTTAAGTAGTCATCTCATTCTCTCTTTTAATAAATCATGATATGATATTAACTTTTGCTGATTTATAACTATTTAAAAACTCCATTCTCCAAATAATTAATTCCATTTTAGTACATTTGAGAATCATATTTAGAAAAATAACTATAACAAAACCTTTTCTTTATTTTTTCTGAAAGCAGCACATTACTGATTCGCCTATGAACACAACTGTTATCAACATCACCAATCTTTCAAAGAGTTATGGGAAAGCCAGGGGAATCGAAAAGGTCAATCTTCAAATCGAAGAGGGAGAGATCTTTGGATTCATCGGACCGAATGGCGCCGGAAAATCGACCACCATCCGGATCCTGCTGAACCTCATCTTCCCCACCAGCG
>DAOQAB010000053.1:0-24633 GCA_035353695.1 Prolixibacteraceae bacterium | reverse complement strand
AATTTTACAACTACCGTTTTTTGAAATTCCTCACGTATGCCGGAGGTAATGCAACCAATGGTAATCCCATCTACCAAATGGGTTCATTGGAACAATGTTTACTTTATAATAGTGATATGCAAGAATATCGCTTAAAAACACTTTTAGCAGAGGGCAATACCTATGACTGGCCAAGTCTTGTTACTCAAAATGGAACACAACAAAATCATTATCTGGCCGTTAGTGGAAGTTCTCAAAATGTAAGTTACCACATGGGTGTTGGTTATAATAAAGAAGACGGCGTTTATAAAGGCGATACACAAGATCGGTTCAATTTTAAAGGTAGCGTGGATGCTACAATCAATAAATATTTATCATCAGGTTTCAGTTTTAATATGGCTTATATCGAAAATGAATACGCATGTAACACAGCCGTTCAATATGCTTATCGTATGAACCCATTCATGATACCTTATGATGCTAATGGAAATTTAAACGAAAAACCGGGTAATTATGTTGCCATGGGTTCCTCTTCTGCCTATCAGTTCTCCGACCAACGTAGCCCATTACTTTATATGCAATCCGAGACAAAAGAGAGAGAAACTTACCGAATGTTAGGCAACTTTTATATTGACATAAAACCGATGAAGGGGATGAGCATTAAATCAACCTTTGCTCCTAACTTTACTTTTTATCGGGAAGGTGATTTTTACACTTCTGTCGAAAGTCCTACCGATCCCAATACAGCTACTTATGAGAGTAAGCGTTCCTTTTCATACACTTGGGATAATGTATTAAACTACGTCACCAAGTTTGGAGATATCCACTCTTTGAATCTGATGGGATTATACTCGATGACTTATGGCAACTCGGAGGAAGGATTTTTGATTGCAAACGGTGTTATGGATGGTAGCAACTGGTATAACCTTGGTTCGGGTACGATGAACACAGAGAGCGATGATTATAACCCAACCTCGTTTTCTGAAAGCAGTATGATCTCTTATGCTTTCAGGGCAAACTACACGTTAATGGATAAATATATGTTGACGGCAACGGTTCGATGGGATGGCTCTTCAAAATTTGCCAAAGAGAATCGCTGGGGTTCATTCCCATCGGTGGCTCTTGCATGGCGTGCTTCTGAAGAAGAATGGATGAAAACCGATTGGTTGAGCAATTTAAAACTTCGTCTTAGCTACGGTATCACCGGTAACAATGCAGGAATAGGTAATTATGCTACTCAACAAACCGTATCGGGTCCAATTTATTATCCATTTGGCAGCACTTATTACAATGGTTTTTATCCAAGCGAAATTGTTAACGCTGGAATATCATGGGAAACATCTAACGAGTTAAACTTTGGTATTGACTATGGCTTTTTGAAAAACCGGATTTCAGGAACCATCGACATCTATCAAAAAACATCAAAAGACTTGTTGTATTCGGTAGATCTTCCTTACGAAGCTGGAGGTGGCAAAATGACTACAAATATTGGGGAAGTTCGCAACCAGGGTGTTGAGTTGTCGTTAACCACAGTCAATATCGACAAGAAAAATTTTCGTTGGGAAACATCCTTCTCATTCGCAACAAACAATAATGAAATACGTGAAATAATGGGTACCGGTGAAGATCTCCCGAACAGCAACCTATTTATTGGTCGTCCAATCCACACTTTTCGCGGATACGAATGGAAGGGGATAATAAGCGATAAGGATATGATTGTACCTGATAACGAAATTGCCAAAATCAAAGGATTGATTCCCGGTACAACCATAAAGGAATACGATTATTATTATACTTGCTATAAGATGACGGAAGGCCAGCCAATTATTGTGGATCGGAATGGCGATGGAAAATACACTGATGAAGAGGATGGTAAATATTATACCACAACACCGGCATGGACAGGTAGCTTCAGTACAATGCTTTCCTATAAAGGATGGGATCTGTCGGCTAGCCTTTATACGAAGCAAAACTATACCGTAATTTCTAACTTCCTGAGTGAATATCTTAACTGGAGTGATCGAGGACGAGAAAAACTAAATGTCGATTATTATATACCAGCCGGTACTTTGATCGACTGCGATGGCGTTGCTACCGATGGTACCTATATTAATCCAAAATATCAGGAATCGACCCATTATGGAAAATACCCATTCCCTAATAACGGTGGAACCAATGGTGGCGTAGGAACCGACAAATGGTTAAGTAATACAAACAGGTATGTTGATGCTTCTTATATTAAGGTAAAAAACATTACATTGGGGTATACATTTCCAAAAAGCTGGCTAAGCAAGATCGACATGCAGAATGTTCGGTTATACTGCACCGTTACCAATCCGTTCGTTTTTACCAGCTATAAAGGCTTCGACCCGGAATGGGCTGATACCGAATTAAAGAACGATGGGCCAAGTACCATTACTTATCAGTTCGGAGCGAGCATAAAATTTTAATTGAACGTTTCTAAAATGGTCATCCCACAGGAAGGATGCTAAAATTGAGACGACAACTATTATAAAATATAAAATAGATACAACAATGAAAAAAATAATATTAATCTCCGCTATTGCAATGATGGGCGCGACCTCTCTGAGCAGTTGCTCTGATTTTTTAGTTGCAGAGAATAAGGCTCAGGGCGGACAAATAGCCGATGGATATTTTGGCAAAGATGCTTCTGAACTAAGGATCACTGCTTATAATTCTATCAGGAAGTTGGTAAATAATGCAGACTTTAATACTACCGACATTTATGAATGGGGAACCGATCTTACACTGGCCTCCCGTGGTAACGATGTTGGCGCTTTTGGCGACTATTCGCTGACGTCTTCAAATGGCGATGTTTTGAAATATTACACAAATTGCTATGCTGCTATTCGCTGGGCAAACGCTACCATACAGTATAGTGGTGAAAATTCGAGTTATGCTCCTGAGATGAAATTTCTTCGTGCATATTGTTACTACCTGCTTACCCAACAATTTGGTGGAGTGCCGTTGATTAAGCACTATGTGAACGATGCTGAACGCAGTTATCCGCGTACCGGTTTGAAAGAAATTTACGACTTCCTGATCGAAGATCTTACCCCGCTTGTAACTGATGGTCGTTTGGCAGTAGAAGATCACACAGGCGTTGTTAGCCAACGTGCGGTAGCTGCTTTGCTGGCCAAAATAAACTTAGCAGCAGGTTGGGACTTGGGGACAACATTAACCAATGCAGCCTCCGGAACTTACAGCAAAACCGATGATACCTATTTTAAGGCTGCTGTAAGCTGGGCCGACAAGGCTATTAATATGGGGGCTACAACCTCTTTGGGGATCTCTTTTGCCGATAAATGGTCTCCATTTAACGAAGGGAATGGTGAGGAAATTTTCTCTATTCAATATGACCGTGCCGGATATACCGGTGATGCTTCAGATGGAGGCCATGGATTGCAAAATCAATTTAGTTCATACTACGGAGAAGAAGCTGCAACGGGTATGAAAGCTTCTTCATCAATGAAAGTTCCTTCTTCTAAAGTTTTGTATTTGTGGGATAAAGGCGACGAACGTTATGACGGTACTTTTATGCAATTTATGTACAACGCAAAAATTGCCTCCGGGGTCACTGCCGAATGGGGCACAGCCGGATACTTTGCTTATTATAATGTTTCCGATCACAGTAATTTACCCATTGCATTTTGGTATGCTCCTTCTTATATGACAGTTTCACAAGTGGATGCTTATGTTTTGGAACATAAGGCTCAATTCGCTCAGGGGGATAACATCAATAATCCGAAAGCTTTCCTGATGGGCGACAAACTTACTATCTGGAGTTTTGATAAAGACGGTAATTATACGAAAACAACGCCTAACTATAGCGATTATCTGTTGAATATTAATTCTGCACCATGCGTCCGCAAATGGGATGATGCCGCCACAACTCAGTCGAACTCGCAAAAAAACTGCTACCGCGATATCGTTTTGCTCCACCTGAGCGACCTTTATCTGGTTCGTGCCGAGGCTAAATATATGTCGGGCGATGGTACCTGGCTGAACGACATCAATGCGGTCCGTACTCGTTCGGGTGCTACCTCATTAGGTTCATTGGGCGATTACGATCCTCGTTATTCCCGTTCAGCAACATTTGGCAACATAACTGAATTAGACCTTATTCTTGATGAACGTGCTCGTGAGCTTTACGCCGAAAATCAGCGCTGGATGGATCTTCGACGTACTCGTCAGCTAGTTCGGTACAATGTAGAATTCAATCCTAAAGTGACGAGTATGGCCAGCATGAGCGATGCTTCGGGTAATGTAAAATGGTATCGGCCAATACCGGCTAATGAGATAGCGGCCAATACTGGTATGACAAATGAAGACCAGAATCCTGGATATTAATCTTATCGTTTAATTAAGTTAAATAATTTTAAAATGAAAAAAATAAGATATATAACAATGGCTGTCATTGCCTTAGGGTGCCTCTTAGCAGCATGTTCGGGCGATGTTGAAGAGATAACTTTTGACCAGACAGCTGGCGAAGGTATTGTTGGAGAATATACCGGAGAATGGATACAGGCATTGGAAGGAGATACGACACGGGGCGAAGGTACTCTTACCTTCTCAAAAATCGAAGGAGATTACCTCACCCAAGTAACGGCAGTGTGTTCAGCTTTAAAAATAAACCTGACAAGTACGGCTAATGTATCTCATACAAATGCGGACAATTACGCTTTTTTAAATAATAGTAACGGGAATGGCTTTGAAGCTGCTTTCTTTGGCCGGGTTTCTTCGGAGAATAAAGCCAATATTCAATATTCGAAGAGCGTAAAATCGGGAAGATTTACAAAGACATTCAATTTTTCATTCTCGGGAACTAAAAAATAAATTGTGTTCATTTATAGGTAGGTCTAAACGGATCGACCTACCTATAAATAATCTACATTATCACAACACGATCATAATGAATAATATATTTTCTATGCAATTAAAATTATAAATGTTTCATCTTAAATAAATAAAACTATGAAAAAAAATTTACTTTTTATAGCCGCCTTAATGGCAGGCTTATCATTATCAGCCGGTGAAGTTGGTAAAATCGATACTCTCGCACTGGGAGTTACAAGTACAGCAAGTCCTTTAACTGCGGGTACGATTGTTGCGCAAACTGCAAGTGTTACCATGTCAATCGCTTTTGACGATAACTACAAATCGACTTCTATCGTTGCCAACGATTTCACAGCTATTTCTGTTGATGGCAACGAATTCTCTAATGGTATTCAGGGTGCCACTAACCCCAAAGATGCCAATGGTGGAGTTCCATGTAATACATTAGTACCTCCTGTTGGTGGGGCTGCATTAAAACTCGACGTTCGTGCCGATGGGTTTATCTATATTTTACACAAAGCTTCATCGCACAAAGCTTATACTGTATTTGAAAATGGTTCAGCTATGGGATATGACTTTGCAATGAACACCACAAACACCTTCCTTGGTTCAGTTTTTAAATTGACCATCGCAGGTGAAGGTGAATTCAATTATATCCCGGAAGGTGACACCATTCAATGGCCAGAAAAATATGTTACAGGATATAAAGATTTTCTTGCAGCAAATACACTTACCCAAATTGGTGCTGGTGGTATGGGTTATATCAAATTCCCTGTTTTCAAAGATTGTTCCTACATTGTTAACGCTAATGGTTCAAAATTAACCTGTTCAGGTTTTTATTTCAGTACAACAGGTACTGAAAAAGTTGAACTGATTGGTGCAACTAATTTGACAATAGATGAAGGTAGTAGTGTAGTACCAACACCTGTAGATTCTACGGCAACAGTTACTTTCGTTGTTGATGATTCAGCCAATAAAACAGGAACCGATTTCAAACTTAAAGGCAGCTGGTTTACCGCAACCGGTGTATATGATTCACAATGGAACGGTGGTGCCGAACACACCTCGCTTTACGACGATGGCACCCATGGTGATGCCACCGCAGGAGACCACATTTGGAGTGTTGCTCTCGAACTTGTTGTAAAAGCTGATGTTACCTGGAAATGGGGCTTTAATATTAATGGCAAATGGGGTCCAAGCAGTCCTGACCCAGAATTTACGGTAGCTGATACAACTGCGAAAACCGTAACTTATGTGATTCCAAAATCGAACGTAGGGATTAACTCGCTCAATGCTTCAAAAACCGTGGTTAAAACTGAATATTTTAACCTTCAAGGCGCTAAATTAAACGCTCCGGTTAAAGGCGTAAACATTGTAAAGAAAACCATGTCGGATGGTTCTTTTGTAACAAGCAAAATTGCTTTCATCAGATAATCTACCACAAGGAAGGGGTTGACGAATACAACCTCTTCCTCTTTTCTTTGATTCATTTTTGATCAATAAAAACATTTAAACGGTATTCTTTCATAAACAAATCATTTTACAAATGAAGTGGATTGCCTCTTTTTTACTATTACTGGTGTTTGTCGCCTGTAACCCCAACTCGGGTAAAAATCCATCCGAAAAAACCGATGAACCCAAATGGTCGGTCAAGATGGCCAATTCGGTAATGAACCTGCACGATTCGCTAATCTATTATGAGGGTCGCGACAAAATCAAGTGGCAGTACGACGTAGCCATGCTTTCGATGGCGATCGACAAACTGGGGGTTGTCGATCAAAAATACTCTAATTACATGAAAACTTACGTCGACTATTTCATCAACGATGATGGAACGGTGAAAGGATATAATCCCGAAGAATATAATCTTGACCGCATCAATCCGGCGAAGAACCTGTTCACGCTCTACAAACGCACCGGCGACGAAAAATACAACAAAGCGATCCAGCTTTTTGTAAAACAAATGGAAAACCATCCCAAAACCAATAGTGGCGGATATTGGCACAAAAAAGTTTATCCCAACCAAATGTGGCTCGATGGCATTTATATGGGATCGCCCTTCCTGGCACAATATGCCCGTGAATATAACAAACCGGAGTGGTTCGACGTGGTTACCCACCAAATCACCCTGATCTATGACAAAACAGTCGATCCCAAAACAGCTCTTCTGTATCATGCCTGGGACGAGAGTAAAAAAGAACGATGGGCAAACCCTGAAACAGGTCAATCGCCCAACTTCTGGAGCCGCTCCATGGGTTGGTATGTGATGGCTATCGTCGACGTTCTCGATTACCTTCCCGAAAACCACCCTGACAGAGCAAAAATTATCACCCTATTAAACACCACATTGGACGCACTTTTAAAAGTTGCAGATAAAGAAACCGGCTTATGGTACCAGGTTCTCGATCAGGGAAACCGCAAAGGAAATTACATTGAAGCGTCGGGCACCTGCATGTATATTTATGCGATGGCAAAAGCGGCCAACAAAGGGTACATCAAGAAAAAATACCTGCAGATTGCCAACGAAAAATTCGATTCGGTAATCAAAAACCTGATCGTCAAGGATTCAAACGACAATCTGGTTCTTAAGAATGTGTGCGGAGGTTGCGGTCTGGGAGGAAACCCTTACCGCGATGGAAGTTACGAATACTATGTAACCGAAAAAGTGGTTGACAACGACAGCAAAGGTGTTGGCCCATTCATTTTGGCAGCCATCGAATTAAACCGATAAGCATTAAAAACCAATATTTCAGGATGGCATCAATTAAAAGAGTGATCTTCTTTTCTTTCATCATGCTCTTATCCCATACCATAAAATCCCAGCCTCTTGCTTTTCCCGAAGCGGAAGGTTGTGGCCGATTCTCCACCGGTGGCAGGGGAGGTAAAATTATTTATGTAACCAATCTAAACGACAATGGAGAGGGAAGCCTGCGTTCCGCATTAAAAAAACAGAAAGAGCCAACCACTATTCTGTTTTCGGTGTCCGGCACCATTTTTCTGAAATCAAAAATCGAAGTTCTGCACAGCTACATTACGATTGCCGGTCAAAGTGCTCCCGGTGAAGGAATTTGCATTGCGGGCTCCGGTATTGAGATAAAAGGCGGCGACAATATCATCATTCGATACCTCAGGCTTCGCCCCGGCGATATCGGCGGTGAAGAGATCGATGCGCTCACTGTCAGAAACTGCTACAACGTAATCGTCGACCATTGCAGCATGAGCTGGAGCACCGACGAAACCTGCTCGTGTTACGACAACACCGATTTTACCCTTCAATGGTGCATCGTTAGCGAAAGCCTGAACAACTCGGTTCACCACAAAGGAGAACACGGGTATGGTGGCATCTGGGGAGGGGAAAACGCAACCTTTCACCACAATTTGCTGGCTCATCACAACAGTCGCAATCCCCGGCTCAATGGAAGCCGCTATCATAAACATCCTGAGATCGAAAAAACCGAGTTGATAAACAACGTGATCTTTAACTGGAAAATGAAATGTATTTACGGAGGAGAAGAAGGTGCCTATTCCATCATCGGGAACTATTTCAAACCTGGACCAGCTACCAGTGAAAATAGTTCAAAACGGATACTGGAGCCATGGGAACCTTATAGTACCTACTATTTCAATTCTAATTTCATCGAAGGAGACCCAACCCTTTCGTCTGATAATTACCGGGCCATTGATGAAGAATATTTCTTACCACAGGAGTTCATCAGCAACCAACCCGTCAACATCAGCAACCTTGCCCCCACCACTTCAGAAGAAGCCTATTCGCTTGTACTGGAAAAAGCCGGTACTTCACTCTTTCGCGACTCCATTGACCGACGAATCGTTGATGAAGTCAAAAACAACCGATATACCTTTGGGAACAACGGCATCATCGACAGCCAAAAAGATGCTGGTGGATGGCCCTCGTTGAAAACAGCTCCTGCCCTGCCCGACTCCGACAGCGATGGAATGCCCGACGAATGGGAAATCCAGCAGAAACTAAATCCCCAGGATCCGTCAGACGGGAATCAAATCACGAAAGGAAATCAATATACAAACGTTGAAATTTACATGAACAGTTTGTGCAAATAGAGAAATAAAGGGCAATTATCATTTAAATTTGAATGGGGAAATGGAATCGATCAGACATTTCAGATCCTCATCAATTTTCGACCATAAAATAATTAATTATGAAAAGATCAGTAAAAATGCTTGGGTTACTTATCGGCATTGCATTTTTTTCGGGTTGTGCAGCCGAGCAAAACACCCTGAAAGTGAAATTCAATACATCGGTTTCTGATGGGAGGGTTTTTGAGTTTAAGAATATCGAAAACGACCAGTTGCTCAAAGCAGCCATTTCGTCTCCATTCCAAATAAAACAAAACCAGAAGGAGATTCCTTCTCAACTCTTCTTCGATCCGGTTTCAAAAACACATTCCTTGTTGATTTATCCTGCAATAGACAATAAATCAACCTTTACATTTACTCCAGGAATCAAACCGGCCCTTGAATTTGAACCGATGGCCCATGCCGAATTGTGGCACAAAACGGGAGGCAAATTTGTTGACCGCAAATATGTGGATGGCGGTCCATTCATCGAAGTCGATTCCATCAGGGTTCCCAGCGAATGCACCGACCACTCATTCTACATCAAATACGAAGGCCCGGGATGGGAGTCGAATCTGGTAGGATACCGTTTTTACCTCGACTGGAGAAATGCCAATGACGTTTATGGGAAGAAAACCGAAAAAATGATCCTCGAAGGGGTCGGACAGGATGGCTATGAATCGTACCACAACATGCAGGATTGGGGAATGGACAATTTCAAAGTTGGCGCCACCCTGGGCATCGGTTCTATTGCTTACTGGAATGGCAAATCGGCCGAAAGGGTTGCGGTAACCGACAGTGTCATCTGCAAAATTTTATCGAAAGGTCCGTTGCGAGCAGCAATCCAAACCAATTACTATGGCTGGAAAACCAACGATTTCAAAACGAACATGACCTCATTCCTCACCATCGATGCCAACACCCGCCTGACCAAAGAAGTATTGGTTTTCGATAAAGCTCCGGCCAATATCTGTACCGGGATCATCAAAGACACCACCTGTGAATACGTAAAAATCACCGAAGGCAACTGGACCGCTTTTGGCGACTGGGGAAAACAAAGCCTGAACAAAGACAATCTGGGACTGGTAATTTTTGTAAAAAACTCTTCGATTGTTGATTTCAAAACTGACGACTTAAATTATGCCGTTGTATTGAAACCCGAGAACAATCAGGCAACCTGGTACTTTGGTGCAACCTGGGAACTCGAAGCCCACCCTGTCACAACCATCGACCAATACAAAGCATACATCAAAAGTCAGCTTTTGTTGTTAAATGATCCTGATTCAAAATATTAGATTTTTATCATTCAATGATTCGTTAGGTTGAATTTTGAAAGCAGAAAGGTGCTGCTACCGCGAGATAGCAGCCCTTCTACTTTCTAAAAAAAGATGAAAATGAAATACACCGTGTTGTTTGTTGTGGCTATTCTTCTCTTTTGTTCCTTTTCAAAAAAAGAAAACCACACCCTTTATTTGATGGGTGACTCGACCATGGCCGATAAGCCCGATCTTACCTACCCGGAACGAGGCTGGGGACAACTACTTCCTCTATTTTTCGATAGCACGCAAATTCATATCGAAAATCATGCAAAAAATGGCCGCAGCACCCGGTCGTTTATTTACGAAGGGCGTTGGGACAGCCTCTGCGCAAAACTCAAACCCGGCGATTTTCTGGTTATCCAGTTTGGCCATAACGACGAAGTGGAAACGAAAACAACCCGGTATGCCACACCGGAGGAATTTCGGTACAACCTGAAAAAATTTGTAAAAGAAGCACTTAATAAAGGGGTTAAACCCATTTTATGCACCTCGGTGGTGCGCCGTAACTTTGTGGACGGCAAATTGGTCGACACCCACGGAGATTATCCAGGGTACCTGCGTGAAGTGGCCAAAGAACTGAATGTACCACTAATCGATATGCAGCAAAAAAGCGAGAAACTGGTTTCAGAATTGGGTGAAGAAAGTTCACTTCCTCTTTATCTGCAAGTTCCTCCCGGAGTTTATCCCTCGGTCCCGGAAGGAAAAACCGACAATACCCATTTTTCAGAAAAAGGAGCCAAAGCGATGGCTTCACTGTTTGTTGAAGGGGTAAAAGAGCAGCATTTGGAACTGGAAAAATATCTACACCCCTAAATTCTCTGAAATGGTCTTTTCGTTCTACCTCATAGAAAGTTAAATCATGGGAACAAAGCAAAATCAAAATCGGATCAACAAAAGCAACAACACACTGAAAGGTTTCTCCACCATTCTTGCATTGGCACTACTAATAATTTCTGCCCCAGGGTTTTCCCAAGTATTAAGAAATGGCTACTGGAATGCCGACAACGGCGATGGTACTTTTACAAATCCCATCATCCATGCCGACTATTCCGACCCCGATGTGATCCGTGTGGGCGACGATTTTTACATGACCGCTTCCAGCTTCAACTGCATCCCCGGCTTGCCCATCCTGCACTCAACCGATCTGGTCAACTGGGAACTTATTGGGTATGCGTTGTCAAAAATGTACGTCGAAGAGAAAACCAGCAAGCCACAGCATGGCAACTATGTTTGGGCGCCTGCCATCCGGTTTCATAACGGCGAATTTTACATCTACTGGGGTGACCCCGACAATGGTGTATATGTAATTAAAGCCACCCGCCCCGAAGGTCCCTGGAGCGAACCTCACCTGATACAGGCAGCCAAAGGATGGATCGACACCTGCCCATTCTGGGACGAAGATGGCAATGCCTATTTGGTTCACGCCTTTGCCGGTAGCCGTGCCGGTGTGAAAAGTATTTTGGTCATCAACGAAATGGCACCCGATGGCATGTCGGTGAACAAAACCTGCAAACTGGTATTCGATGGGAATGATAACCACACTACCGTTGAAGGCCCTAAAATGTACAAGCGAAACGGTTATTACTACATACTGGCTCCGGCTGGCGGGGTTAAACCCGGATGGCAGCTGGCCTTGCGCTCGAAAAACGTTTACGGTCCTTACGAAGAAAAAATCGTTTTGCACCAAGGCGACAGCCCGATCAATGGACCGCACCAGGGCGGACTGGTTGAACTGGAGTCGGGAGAATCGTGGTTTATCCATTTTCAGGATAAATACGAATATGGCCGAATCCTGCACTTACAGCCGGTTCAATGGGTCAACGACTGGCCCATGATGGGCGTCGACACCAACAACGATGGTATTGGCGAACCGGTAATTACTTATAAGAAACCGAACGTATCGAAACCATCCAACGTTGCCCCAATTCCTGTTTCCGACGAATTCAATGCGCCCGAGATGGGCTTGCAATGGCAGTGGCCAATAACCCCACAACCCGAATGGTGCTTTCCTTCAACCTACGGATTCCTTCGGATGAACTGCATGTTGATTGAAAACAACCCATTGAACATGTGGGATATTCCCAACCTGCTCCTCCAAAAATTCCCGGCTGAACAATTTTCAGCAACAACCCGCTTCGAACTTCATCCTAAATTAGAAGGCGACCGTGCCGGATTAATCGTGATGGGCGAAGATTACGGTTACCTTGCCGTTGAATATTGGGACGAGAAGCGGTATATCACCTTCAATAGTTGCACCAATGCCCGGAAAGAGCAGGAAGTTCAATCGGAAAAACAGGAGATCTCTGTCCCGGTTATTTACATGAAAGTAGCGGTAAAAAGCGGAGGAATGTGCCAGTTTTCGTATAGCGAAGACGGAAAGAAATTCAAATCCATCGGCAAAACATTTAAAGCCCGCGCCGGGATGTGGATTGGCGCCAAGTTGGGCATTTTTGCCCTGAAAACCACTCCTACCAACGATTCGGGTTATGCCGACTTCGACTGGTTCAGGGTTGAATAGTTCTCATTACTCAGAGTGAACAGAGAAGACACAGAGGCACACAGAGGAAAGAATGACCAGAAATTTAATGAGAGATTTACTGTTCATATTATTAGCCTTAATACTGAAAATAGCGGTTTGTTTTTCACAAACGACTAGCTCATTTCCTGTTGACACCTCGTTTACCTTAAATTCAGCCTATCGGAAAGAAGTCAGGAACTACCCGTTCATTCAACCGGCAAAAGCGGAAATCCCCTCGTCGGTCACCGTAAAAGAGAATTTGGTTTATGCCGACTATCAGGGAAGGGAATTGCACATCGACATTTATTCGCCGGCAAACCGGAACGAGCCCAGACCGGCTATTCTGTTCGTTCATGGTGGAGGCTGGCGCTCGGGCAACCGAAGCATGGACGCCCCAATGGCCGCCTACTTTGCCGAAAAGGGATATGTTACCGCCACCGTAGAATACCGGCTTTCGATGGAAGTTCAGTATCCGGCTGCCGTTATCGACGTAAAAACGGCCATTCGCTGGTTACGAAAAAATGCAGCAGAACTCCATATCAATCCAGATAAAATAGCGATTGAAGGCTCTTCGTCCGGAGGACAGTTAGCCGCACTGATCGGTTCAACCAACGGTTCATCGTTGTTTGTAGATTCTACCCGCTATCCGGAATTTTCGAGCGACGTTCAGGCGTTAATCGACATCGACGGTGTGCTGGCTTTTATTCATCCCGAGTCGGGCGAAGGTGTCGATCAACCTGGGAAACCATCGTCTGCCACCCTGTGGTTTGGTTTTTCTAAAGAGAAACCAGATCTGTGGAATGAAGCCTCGGCCCTCTCCCATGCCGGGAAAACATTTCCTCCGGTGCTTTTCATCAACAGTCAATACCCTCGGTTCCATGCTGGCCGCGATGATTTAATTGCCCGCCTCGATTCATTGGGAATCTATTCCGAAGTTCATACAATACCCGACACGCCACACACCTTCTGGCTTTTCGACCCGTGGTTTTCGCAGACCGTAAATTTCATCGATCAATTTTTAAAAAAACAATTCGGCTATGAATAAGAATTTGCTTTTAACCGGGATTCTCATTTTCCTCTATACCATCACTTTTGCTGAAGACAAATACCGTATGGTAGTCGCCAAAGATGGATGTGGCGATTTCGTAACCATCCAACAGGCCATCGATGCCTCCAAAGCTTTTCCGCCGCAACGCATCACCATTTTCATCAAGAATGGCGTTTACAATGAAAAGGTGAAAGTGCACTCATGGAACAACAACCTTTCCTTGATTGGTGAAAGCGCCGACAGCACCCTCATCACCTGGAACGACTATTTTGACAAGATAAACCTCGGCCGCAACAGCACGTTTTACACCTACACCCTGATGGTTGAAGGAAACGATTTCATGGCCAAAAACCTGACCATCGAAAATAGTGCCGGCCCCGTCGGACAAGCCGTTGCGTTACATGTTGACGCTGACCGTTGTGTTTTCCGCCACATTCGGATACTCGGGAACCAGGATGCGCTTTATGCTGCGGGGATGAACTGCCGCCAATACTACAAAGATTGCTACATCGAAGGAACTACCGATTTTATTTTTGGCGCTGCCACAGCCCTTTTCGACAACTGTACCATCCACAGCAAAAGCAATTCATACATTACCGCCGCCAGTACACCCGAAGGAACTCCTTTTGGTTATGTGTTCCGCCATTGTAAGCTCACTGCTTCCAACGAGGTCGATTCGGTCTATCTGGGCCGTCCCTGGCGAAAATTTGCCAAGACCGTTTTTATCGAATGCGAACTGGGAAGCCACATTCTCCCCGAAAGTTGGGCAGCGTGGAGCAATGCCGATGATAAGCAAACCACCTATTATGCCGAATACCAAAATTACGGGCCAGGTTCTAACACCGATAAACGCATCGGCTGGAGCCAGCAGCTAACCACGAAAGAAGCAAAACAATACACACCCGAAAATATACTGAAAGCAAGGACTCCCAAAGAAGATTGGGAGTGGATGAACCGATAAATTTCCTACTTTACATTAACCCCTTTTACCTCAACAAATGGCTGTTTCCCTTTTAAATCGTTGGTATTCATTGTAACGGTAAGATTCCGCTCTTCACCCGGAAGAAGAGAGATATAGTTCTCGCTCCAATACACCGGCAGAACGGGTTCATTGTCAACAGCCTTGGCTTTTAACTCGATGAAAAAAGCGATCTGCTCAGAATTGTTTTTCAAATGAACCTTTATCTCGGTTTGATCTCCCTGCTCCATGACTTCATACGCCGATTGAACCTCCGCGTTGGGCATACCCGACAAAGGTTTGAAATCGGCGAATTCCTTCAATGGAGTAATGTACCACTCCGACTTACCAAAATCGGGCACATCGTTTTTCGACGACAACCAATAAAAGTTGTGCGACAATTCTTTCCCTTCGGAAGAGCTTATCCGCAAATCGACAAAACAAACAGGTTCAGCAAACACAGAACCAGGCAAATCCAATAGCTTCTGCGAGATGTAACGATCGACATTCAATACCATTTTCCTATTGAAAATTTCCTTCGAATTCAAACTGAACACTTTGATGTCCGCCGTAAGATTATCGAAAGAATGGCTATAATCGTTTGAAATATAAATGCATCTATCTCCGTAATTATAAATCAGGTTCAACGGGTTTAGTGCAGCTTGAGTCCCAAAAAAAGCGCTGTTGGGCATCAGGTAATAATCGTAAAGCTGCCAGTAAAGTTTTGGCCACGGAGCGTTGAGCATCCACTGTACAACTCCCCCGGCTTTTGCTTTGTTCACCACAAAAGCTTCAAACATTGCCTTTATCGCCTCGTAGTTGGCCAGCTGAGCCTTCTGCACAAATTCGTCGATGGTTGATGACTCCCCGTACCGTTTATTCAACGCATTCAAATAATTATCAATGGTTTTAAACTCCCCCCTTCCTGAATGAAAATTCCACAACTCATTCACTGGCCACAGCTTATTTTCGGGAAACATTTTCCGGAGCGATTCAACCGGTGGGATCTGCGGTCCGGGACCGGTTTCGGTATTAAAACCAAAGGCACCACCGTAAACGGTATCGATATACCAGTAATTTGGTGAAACATAATCATACGGTCCATTCATTTTTACCCCGGTTTTGCCGGTTATTTCACTTTGCCTCGATGAACAAGCCATCAGGGTTGGTCTTGTTGGATCGATTCTCGACAACGTAGCAAGGTAACTTTTCTCCAGATCGGGACGAGGCATTTTGTCGCTACCCAGCACCCAAACAAAAACACTGGGGTGGTTGCGCAACCAGAGAACCTGATCGTTCAGATAACTGGTTACCAAACTAATTTCTTCAGGAGTATGGATGCCTCCAAAATCGTCGCACTCTTTTCCGACATAATCTTTCCACTCCCACTGGCAGCTCCAGCCAGTCATCAGTAAAATGCCATATTGATCACAAAGGTTGAAAAGCGTTTCACTTTCGCCCCAAATTCCTTCCAACCGGATGCAGTTCAAATTCATCCGTTTGGTGTACAACACCTGTGCTTTAAGATTTTCAGGATCCTCGCTCAGTAAAAGATCGTCGGCCCAGCCCCCGCCACGGATTTGGATATCTCGACCATTGATTTTATATACCCTCGATCCGTTGGCATTGAGATAGCTCTCAACTTTTCGTATCCCAAACGGTTTTGAAACAGAGTCGGAAAGTTCATCATCAACCCGGCACGACAAATCCAGCGTATAAAGATTCGGATCGCCCATGGTAAAAGGCCACCAAAGTTTTGCATGGGTAAATTTCAGCTCGGGATAATCTTGCGGTGACCAGATCACCAACTTTCTTTCCTGCGGTTTCAATTCAACAGTCCGGGTTATCGAAACATCTCCTATCCGGGAGCAAAGCGTTGTGGTGACCGGTTTAGAGGTATGATTCTGCACATAATTTTCAATGATAAGCGACGCATGGCCCGGATTTAGCGAATCGATTTCGGAACGGACAAAAGGATGCTCAACGGAAACTTCGCCATTAAAACGAAGACTTACACCGCGCCACAATCCCATATTCCGGTCGGGCGGTGTAGGTACCCAATCGACAAAACCAATGGTAAAATCGCCAGGCTGAGGCGGAAACACCCGAACATCAAGTTTATTATCCTTCGCGTTAAGTTTCCCGGTAACATCTATTTCAAACCTCCGGAAAGCGCCCTTCAACGTATCGGCAAAAGCGATTTTTTCTCCATTCAGGAAAACATCGGCACTGTAATTGATCCCATCGAAACAAAGACGGGCAAAAGCTTTTACGTTTTCAACCGGCAGATCGAAACTCCTTTCAAACCGCCAGTGGGTTTTAAACCATTCGGCAGGAATCCGTTCCAGATTATCGGCAAAGAATGGGTCTTTATACATTCCACTTTTAACCAATGCTCCAAGTACCGTAGTAGGCACACTGCAACGGATCATCTTTTTGTCGGAATAGATCCCTGTTGTAATCAGTTTTCCGTTCTCGTTCCACTCGCCATAAGGCTGAAGTGTCCAGTCGTTATCTAACGAAATGGTTTGCACACTCTCTGCAGTTGCACATCCTGTGTTCATCATGAAAAAGGTTAACCCACAGAAAACGATTGATTTAAAGCTTCGCAAAATATTCATTGCCAATGTTTTTTACAAGTACACAGATAAATATATCCTTTTTTAGAATTAATTCTCCGGGTAATACAAAGATTTCGCTTAGGCTTCATTTCCTATCTTCCGGGCCCTGACTGGTTTGTCGAGGTCGACACCCAGCGTAAGCCCGGTTTCAACCAACAGGTTCCATCCGGCAGCCAGCTCTACGTAATTCTTGAATGCCCCTGCATCGGGGATCCGGATCGTAGGAAAAATGGTTTCGCGCGACGAAATGGCAATCACATCCACCCCAACCCCTTTTTCGAGTATTGCCTTGAACTTTTCTTCTTCCTGTTCAAACGGGTCAACAACCACAAGCGCCTCACCGGCATTCATCACCTCCTCGATGCCATGCAGAGCATAGGTTCCTTCAAGAAACACCGATTTTTTCCGTGTAATCTCATTGGTCTTCAACGTAAGCTCCTCGGCAGCACCATCATTCCTCCCGGCAAAGTAAATTACCGGGGCTTTTGCAAGAATATCCACAATTTTGGAATCGATGGAAACAGAAAGCGCCTCTTCTATTTTGGCAGAAATATCAGTCATTGAAGGCTTTCCAAGATGAAATGCCTCGTGAAGCAAACTGTCGAAAAACAAAGCCTGCTCCATCACACTTTTGGTGGCAGCCACCGCTTGCTCTCTTCCGCACGAAAGAACCACTGATCTAACAGGAAGATCAGCAACCGGCGTGGCGGGTGTTGCGGTAATCCCGAAAAATGCCGGATGATTTTCGGCCTTCAGCTTCGAAAAAAGCGCAACCAGCTCCTTTGTCTTCCCTGAGTTAGAAACACCAAACACCACATAATCGTCCAGTTTATACTCCATTGCCTGAGTCGCTCCCTCAATGACCACATTGAAGTCAATTCCTTCGGCCAGCAACTGATAGCGAAAATGTTTTGCCGGAAAAATACGGCTGCTCCCTTCGCCGGTAAGCAACAGGTTCTGGGTTTGCAAAATTGCATCCAGAAAGGGTTGGGCTACAACCATATTATAGTTTCTGATTAACCCTGTACTCTGCATCATCTCGTTGCAAAGCGCATACTTTGTATATTTTGCGTCAAATAAATTCATTATTTCACCTTTTCAAAGACCAGTGATGCGGCCCCATAAATGGCCACATTTTCCAGTTCGGAAATTTCAATTTTCAAATTTTTGAGCGAATTGGGAAAGATAAAACCCTCCTCCATCGAACAGTACATGGCAGGACTAAAAAACGGGAAAGCCTGAGTTACCGATCCTCCGAAAACAATCAACTGCGGATCGTAGGCATACAGAATGGCCTGAATGAATTTGCCCAGGTGAAAGCCAAACGTCTCAAAATATTTCAGCGCCATCGGGTCACCACTAACCGCCTGATCGTACACTTCGTGTGCGGTGGTTTTTAATTCATCCTTAAAAAACTGCCCGCAACTATAATATTCATAGTTACGGTTCAAATAAGGAAGATTGCACATTTCACCAGCCCCACAGTTTTTCCCTTCGTACAACCGGTCGTTCAGAATCAACCCCGTGCCAAGCCCGGTACCCAGCACCAGCCCAACCACCGACGAGTAACCTTTTGCCTTTCCAAAATATTTTTCACCGGCAGCAAAACAGTTGGCATCGTTATTCACAAAAACAGGAATGCCCAATCGGTTCTCGAGAATCTGTTTTAATGGCACTTCCTTCCAGTTTTTAATGTTGGTGGCATTGTACACAATCCCCCTTTCGATGTCCACAATGGTAGGGACACCAATCCCGATGGCTTCGGCAGATGTTGGGTCAAGTGCAGCAACAAGTTCGACCAGCGTTTCTATCACCTCTTCACCCGACGAGTCGGATGGAGTTGCCGTTTTCACAATCTGCCCAAGAACTCCGTTTTCAATCAAGCCTGCACGAATATTTGTGCCACCCATGTCGACTCCTATGATTTTGCTTTTTGCTGTATGCATTCTGTATCGGTTTTATGCAGAAAATAGTCTCACAAAAATAAAAAAAATTTCACAATGTTCCGAATCAAAATTCTATATTTGTCAGAAAGAAACAAAACGAAACTATTTTTATGAGTAAAAATCCTACGGTTGAACGAAGATTGCAGATTCTGAAATATCTCGAAGCCGACGAAAGGGTGGATGTTGGAGCGCTGAGCCGGCAGTTTGAGGTAAGCGAGGTTACCATCCGCAAGGACCTTCGTTACTTCGAGGAGAAGAACCTGCTGATCCGCTCGCGCGGCGGAGCGATGAAACAAGGATTGCTCAACAACGATCTGTCGGTTTATGAACGCCGGAAACAAAACATCGACAAAAAGCAAAAGATCGGGATTGCCGCTGCGGCCATGATCGAAGATGGAGAGACCATCATCCTCGATTCGGGAACAACGATTATGGAACTGGCCAAGCACATTCCGAAACAAACCGAAATCACCATCATTACCATTGCCGTCGATATTGCCTTGCGGCTGGCGGAATATCCCCGAATAAGGGTAATTATGCCAGGCGGAATCCTGCGCCGGAACTCCCTTTCTACAGTTGGCGAGCAGGCGGTTTCAGCATTGAACGGTTTCCATGCCGACAAATTTTTCCTGAGCGCCGACGGGATTGACCCGGAACAGGGGCTTCTGACCATGAACATTGAAGAAGCCCATCTGGCAAGGATTTGCATCGAAAACTCAAAACAGGTAATTGCCCTGGTCGATTCGGAAAAATTTGGGAAAAAAGGCGTCATGACCATTGCCCCGCTTTCAAAAATAGACATGATGATCACCGACAGCGGCATTCGCGAAGAACAATCCGATTTTTTGAGAAGCCAACCAATAGTTCTAAAAATTGTAGATTAAACACAAAAACCAATAAAATATGAAACGTAATTATTACATGGTCGTCCTGATCTTTCTGGTCTTTTTTGTGATTTCATTCCTGACCAACATTCTGGGATCGATCAACCCCAACGTAAGCGATAGTTTTCATTTGAGTGGTTTTATGACGGGCATGTTACCTTTCTCGTTTTTCATTGCCTACGCCCTGATGTCGATCCCTTCGGGAATGATGGTGCAGCGTTATCGGGAGAAGATCAGCATGGTAGCAGCCTGGTCTATCGCAACCTCAGGCGCCTTATTGTTTGCTTTTGTCCCCAAATTCCCTGTATTTCTGGTTTCACTGTTTTTAATCGGGACCGGCATGGCCATTTTGCAGGTAACCATCAATCCATTGCTCCGGGTTTCAGGCGGCGAAAAACACTTTGCCTTCCTTTCGGTATTTGCACAGTTGATTTTTGGAAGCGCCTCATACCTTAGCCCAATGGTCTATTCTTATCTGGTATCAAACCTGAAGCAACCCGACACGATCAACGGTTTTTTCCTTACCACCCTGGCAAAACTAACCCCTGCCAATCTTTCCTGGGTTTCGCTCTACTGGATTTTTGCACTGGTCTCCATGCTGATGATCGTTGTTGTTATTATTTCCAGGTTTCCCAAAGTTGAACGAAAAGAAGACGAAATGGTCGGGGCATGGGATACCCACATCGAACTTTTCAAAAGCAAGACTACCTGGCTTTTCTTTATCGGCATATTTGCGTATGTAGGGACCGAACAAGGTATTGCCAACTGGATTTCGGAATTTCTGAGAACATACCATGGCTTAACTCCCGAAATTGAAGGCGCCCATGCGGTAGGCTGGTTCTGGGGATTGCTCACTCTGGGATGCCTGCTGGGCCTGTTCCTGCTGAAAATACTCGACAGCAAAGTGGTATTGCGCGTTTTCACCATCGCTGCGCTGATTGTTCTGGCACTGACACTTTTCGGTAACATACAAATGGCCGTTATTGGATTCCCTGCCTTAGGTTTTTGTTTGTCGGTTATGTGGTCGATCGTATTCTCGCTGGCATTAAACAGCATACCCAAATACCACGGAACATTCTCTGGTATCCTGTGTACTGGCATTGCCGGTGGAGCCATTGTCCCGCTCATCATCGGGCAATTGAAAGACATGATCGGATTGCGTGCCGGCATGTTCATTCTTTTTATCACCCTTGGATACATTTTAAGCATTAGTTTCTGGGCAAAACCACTGGTAGCCAACGAAACAATCCGAAATAAAGAAAAGTAATTTTAAAGATTTGAAGATGAAAAAAATTGCGTTTGCGAGTATATTACTGACAATTGTTGTGTGCGTTATGGGCAGTTCATTAGCCGCCCAGCCAACCTACATGAACAAAAAGAAGTATAATAAATATGAAAAAGTACTTTCTAACGGGAATGAAAATGTTGATAGCCAATTCACCCGCTCGGCAAAAAAAGTACCCAAAGAATATTCAATTGGTATAGGCTTTTATTCCTTTGCCAAAGCCGATCCCAATGTTCTCTGGCGTTCGGGGCAACCTCTTATTGACGAGTTTAAATGGTTAAAACAAGAGGGCTGTACAAGTATTATCGATCTCCGGAAAGACGGCGAATACGGTGAAGTAACCATCGACAGCCTGATCAGCGGATTTAAAGAAACCGGGCTCAAATTCTACAACATTCCAATCCCCGATGGGAAGGTGCCGGACGAAAAACAGGTCATCGCGTTTTTAGAATTAATTCAGAAACCCGAGGTTCAGCCTGCGTTGATCCATTGCCGCTCGGGTGTAGGTCGCACAAGCCTCTTTGCTGCGGTTTACCGTTACAGCATCCAGGGTTGGTCGATGCGAAAGGCTATTGAAGAGTCCCGCAATTTCAAAAACGGGGTAAACGAAGCGCAATATAAATTCCTGTGCAAATGGGCAAAAAAATATCCGCCAGGAAGTTTCAAAAAATAGAGGCTCCTGTATTTCATCTGCATAATGCCTGATAATTCATTTTCCCTGTGGAGGTAAAACCTCTTTTCCCCAATTGGATGGTTTTATTCCCATTTCCAGCACCAATTCTCCCCCAGCCACCATATCGGCATGTTCAATCCAGGCTTGGTTCAGAAGTTTTCCATTCAACGTTGCCGATTGGATATATCGATTTTCAGGTGTAAAATTCGTCGCCGTTATCGTAAAGTTTTTCCCATTTTCAAGATGAAAGACAGTCTGTTTTAACAAAGGAGAATGAATCAGGTAATAGGAATGCCCGGCATTGGGGTACAATCCCATCATGTGAAAGGCCAGCCACGACGACATTGCCCCGGAGTCGTCATTTCCCGGAATACCACTGCGCGAGGCATGGTAATTTTGGGCGATAATTTGCCGGACACGGTCGCTGCTCAGGTCGGGACGGCCAATCCAGTGATAAAGGCATGGAGTCAGAAACGAAGGCTCATTGGCCACGTTGTAATAGCCATTATCGAAAAACGTGTCGAGACGTTGCCTGAACGCATCGTTTCCGCCACACTGTTGAATAAGCCCCGGTACATCATGCGGAACCATCAACGAATATTCCCACGAAGTTCCTTCGTAGAAAAAACCACACCACCAGCAGAGGCAGCTCCGCCATTCAATGGTCAACGGAGTGTAAAGTGTATACGAATCGGTCGCTTTCGGACCGTTGCAATAAATGGTATCGATCCAGTTGCCTTGGGCATCACGCGGCATGATGAACCCGTGCGACCCGTGATCATCGATTTCGCGCCACAGATTTTTCCAGGTTCCTGACTGGTGCAAATATTTTTTGTAAACCGCTTCTTCACCCAATCCCTTTGCCAGTTGGGCAATGCAATAATCGTTGAAGGCGTATTCCATGGTACGGTTTCCGGCGCGTACAAAACGATCGGAGATGTAGCCGAGACTGTTGTAGTCGGCCAATCCGCCGCGGCCTTCCTTCTCTTCTTTGCCACCGGGAGGAACCGTTGCATCCTTAATCATGGCGTGCAGCGCTTTTTTGTAATCGATGCCGGATAAGCCTTTGGCATACGCATCGGCTATGAGCACGTCGGCATTCGATCCTCCCTGAGTACGACCGTTGAAATTACCGCTACGGGCATCAGGCAGGTAGCCGTCGAAAGTGTAAATATCCAAAAGGGCTTTTACGATATCGGTTTGCCGCGATGGGCTGATAAGTGTCAGCAGCGGATGCGACGAACGATAGGTATCCCAAATTGCATAAAAATCGTCGTAATAAGGCTGATCGGAAACCCAAAGAGGGTTCTCGCCGGTACGGTCAACCGGCATGAGCATGGTGTGATACAATGCGGTGTAGAACATGATTTTCTGTTCCTTGGTGGCCGATGGGTCTATTTCGATCCGGCTAATCAGTGCTTCCCATTGTTGTTCGCACTGGTGCCGTACGGCATCAAAATCCCAGCCCGGAATTTCGGTTTCAATATTTTGTTTTGCCTTTAATGAGCTCAGAAAAGAGATGCCCACTTTTACCTGAATCTGATCGGTAGGAGCCTTGTCGAATGAAAGAAAAGCTCCGGTTTTTTCCCCGGTATCGGGCTGAGCTTTCACTCCATTGAAAACCTGATCTCCCCTCCACGTACCAACGCGATCGAAAGGCTGGTCGAACTCGGCATAAAAATAGACGGTGTAAGCGGCACCGTTGTTCCATCCACCACGGACCCGGTTGTAGCCGCGCACTTCGTGATCGGAAATGACTTCAATTTCGGAACCCACCAAGTGCTGGGCTTCACGCGAATCGGGCAAAGCGCCTTCATCGAGAAAAGCCCCGGCATCGATCAATATCCCTTTTGATTCGTTGCTGAAATTGTATTGATGAAAGGCGACACGGGCAGAAGTGGTGAGCGCCACATCGATGTCCCATTTTTTTAGGTTCACCCCATAAAACCCCACAGTAACCCGTTCGTTATGCCGGAGCGACTCTTCGTAAGGCGAAATAAACTCCCCGGAATAGGGCATCAGCAAAACGTTTCCGTATTTCGATCCGCCGCCGGTTCCGCTTACGTGCATTTGACTGAAACCGTAAATGGGCATCAGCGTGTCGGGGCTGTAGCCGCTGTTGGAGTGTGAATCGATATCGGGGCCTGGTTTGACCATTCCAAACGGGCACGATGGCCCTACGGTAACATTACCTTTCCCCTCGGAACCAATAAACGGATCGATGTAAGAGTAGTAAGGTTGGGCGCAAACCCATTCTTGCGTAAAAACGCTCAGAACTATTAAAAACAGGATAACGATTCGCTTCATCGAATGATTTTTTTGTCACGCCAAGACGCCAAGTACGCCAAGTTCTTTTCATTTTCTCCTTTGCGTTCTCTGCGACTTTGCGCGGAACTAGACTACAAATTGTTGACTACCCGGGTAATGCCATCTTTGATTAATGGGACATT
>DAOQAB010000052.1:0-24668 GCA_035353695.1 Prolixibacteraceae bacterium | reverse complement strand
CGCCCTTTGAGAAAAGCTCTTTTAAATAAAGAATTGAAAGCAACCATTCGTTAGTTCCGTTTTAAATCCTAACTTTATAGCAGAATGATATAAAAGAACCAATCCGTATGGAGATCGTAACCGTCGTACTTTTAATTTTGCTGGGAGTCGTGCTTTTGCTGGTCGAATTCCTGCTGATACCCGGTATTTCCATTGCCGGTGTAGGTTGCCTCATCTCCTTTGGGATTGCCGTCTTTCTGGCTTTCCGCTATTTTGGCAATTTTGTGGGAATCCTGGTGCTCTTACTTATCCTGATTGCCACTCCCCTTTTCATCTATTTCCTGTTTAAAGGAAAAGCGACCAAACACATGATGCTCAATACCGACATCGATGGAAAGGTAAAAAATGTAGATAAAGAATTGATACACACCGGCGATGAAGGCGTGACCATTGGCAGGCTTGCTCCTTCGGGAAAAGCAAGAATCAATGACATAACGCTGGAAGTTCGTTCCACCGGCAGCCTGATTGACCCAAAGACAAAAATTAAAGTCCTCAAAATTGAGGGAAACTCTGTATTCGTTGAACCTATAAAAGAATAAACCATGATTCAGTTAACTTCAGTAATGATTGTTATTGGTGCAATAATCCTTCTTTTTATTGTGCTATACTTCGTTCCCATAGGCATTTGGTTCTCAGCGCTGGTGTCGGGTGTCCGCATATCGCTGATGCAACTCTTCCTGATGCGTTTCCGTAAAGTTCCTCCCGGAACCATTACCCGTGCCATGATCGAAGCTCACAAAGCCGGATTGAGTTTTGTGAAGCGCGACGAACTCGAAGCCCACTACCTGGCTGGCGGACATGTCGAAAATGTGGTACATGCCCTGGTTTCAGCCGACAAAGCCAACATCGACCTCTCGTTTAAGATGGCTACAGCTATCGACCTTGCCGGTCGCGACGTACTCGAAGCGGTTCGCATGTCGGTCAATCCAAAAGTAATCAATACGCCCCCCGTTTCTGCAGTTGCCAAAGACGGTATCCAGCTGATATGCAAGGCCCGGGTAACCGTTCGCGCCAATATTAAACAACTGGTGGGTGGTGCCGGCGAAGAAACGGTTCTTGCCCGTGTAGGTGAAGGAATTGTTTCATCCATTGGTTCATCCCAGTCGCACAAATCGGTGCTCGAAAACCCCGATTCAATCTCCAAAGTAGTGCTGGATAAAGGACTGGATGCCGGAACGGCATTTGAGATCCTCTCCATTGATATTGCCGACATCGACATCGGTAAAAACATCGGCGCTTACCTGCAAATGGACCAGGCCGAAGCCGACAAGAACATCGCCCAGGCAAAAGCCGAAGAGCGCCGTGCCATGGCGGTGGCCATTGAACAGGAAATGAGGGCCAAAGCGCAGGAAGCCCGCGCCAAAGTAATTGAAGCCGAAGCCCAGATCCCGCTGGCCATTGCCGAATCGTTCCGATCGGGAAACCTGGGCATTATGGACTACATGAAATACCGAAACATTGAAGCTGATACGAATATGAGAGGTTCCATCGCGGGCGACCAGCCCAAGAAGAAGGAATAACCAATATTGACCAACGATAAAAGGCTCCTGAAAAGGGGCCTTTTTTATGCCGGGACTGATGGCTTTCAGCCGCCAATAAAAAGCTGGGCAAAATGCCGCTTATCTTAAATTCCTTTTTTTATTGTAATTTCGTAACAATAAAAGAGAATTCGTTATGAAAACCCAATTTATTACCGATGTTGATGGAAGAAAAGTCAGCGTTATTTTGCCTGTTCGTGATTACGAAAGAATATTAGAGGAACTGGAAGAATTGGAAGATATTAGAACGTATGATCGTGCTAAAGCACGCAAAAGCGAACCAATACCTTTTGAACAGGCAGTTAAGGAAATTGAACAGCTCCGTTGCTAAAACAGAAAAAACATTTACGAATAGCTTTCCGCTATCAATATTATTCATTCACAGGCGATAATCGGTCAGCGTTCCTTTTCTATTTTTTAAAACGGCTTACAGGTTAAAGCAAAAGTTCCCGACAACGCCAAAACAGTTCATCAAACAAGGGAAAAAATATCGGAACATCAGGAAACGGGAAGGAATTTGCATTGTACGATAACGTGCCATACATTTGTAAAAAAAAGTATGGAAGCACAAGCAAATAAAGATGAACGGATTGAAATAAGAATATCCCCTTATGATAAGCAAATTTTTAAAAAAGATCAAAAACTAAGTGGAGATAAATCGTTTAGCAGTTTTATTCTTCGAATTGTCAAAGAACAAGCCGAAGAAATTGTCGCTAAAAATGATCGGATTATTGAAAGTGAAAGAGACCGGGAAATATTCTTTCGTGCGGTATTTGGAGACAGTAACCCCAATCAAAATTTAGTAGAAGCAGCTAAAAAATACAAATCTCAAACTTCATTCGAGTGAAATTCAACTTCCAATGAAAATTATCGGACAACATTCACTAGAATACTGATTTATTGAGTTGAATCGCGTATTTCCATACAATAAACCTGCTCCCGCTCTGAAAATCACGAATATCTTTGCAACAATGCTGCATCTCTTTCAACTAATCGGGTATCCTAAGCCAACGATCTTATTTTTCTAAGGAACAATCGTGTGTTTCATTTGAACAACCTTGCATCTCTTTTGGACAATCAGGCATTTATCTCGGAATCGTTCATTTCTCCCGGATAAATTCGCGAATAAAGTTATAAACAGACCAACAGATTCATCCATCGGGCTATTCCAAACCTCATTTCATTGCTTGCAGGATTTCTTTTCCAAAATCCATACATTCCCGACGCTTCAGATTATCGTACTCTTCACTATTGAAAGATCTCATTTGATCACGGACACTTGGTTCCATGAGCCCATAAGTAATGCGCCCCAGAAAAATCTTCATCGGGACTTTTGATGCTCCGGATAATTTTGACAGATGCTCATCGAAGAATTTGGGATAAAGCTCCGGGGTAACCGGCCGCTTCATATTGCCACACACCGCAAATAACCCTTTGATTTTATCCTGAATATCTCCTTTATGCCGCACCAAATACTCCTGCAGCTCTTTGGGTGTTTCGCCTGCCCGAATTGAACCTCCGATAACAAGGTACTTGTACTTTGAAAGATCGGGATTTTCTTTCACATCAAAAACATTGGCAATACCATCCATTCCTTCCGATATCCAAACACTGGCATCGCGTGATGAGCCACACCAGGTACCATACAAAATGGCCCACTCCGCATTACCTGTGGTGGGAAAATATTCCAGCGCTTTTGATTTACCTGGAATCATAAAAGCACCGGCAGCAATTAAGCCTGTTTTAAGGAAATCTCTTTTATTCATAATTGAAATGATTCGGAAAATAAAAATTGGTGAATATTTTGTAAAGGGAAACAGATTGAAAAAAATAACCATCTGACCCAGAAAAAGAAAGCTGATCCAAACAGATGGATACAGCTTTCCGATATCCTTATATAGTTTGATTACTTTTCGGCACTTTCAAAGGAAGAAACCTGATCGACTGGGCCACCTGCATACTTTGGGTAATTGGGATAAGAGCACAGTAAATATCCGGTGCCTTCTTTCTTATCGCTGATCCTTCCCTGCGGGTTAACAACCAACGTTTTTGAAGGAGCCTGGTTGTTTTCAACCCAGTTGAGCAAGAGGTTCATATTGTCGTCGCCATTAGGTCCCGGAACATTTTTCACCTCAACGGTTTCACCTTTTCCATTTTTAGCGGATCCCTTACCGGACAAGCCATGGCCTCCCATTGGAACGACATATAGACGGGCAAATTGATCGACGGTTTCCCTTCCCATTTTATCGAGCAACGATTGATAATAATCGAGTTGTGCTCCGGGAGAAGCGATGTTGTCCATGGTTCCTATGGTAATAATGATTTTCCCTCCATTCTTGAAGAATTCCGTTAAATCGGGGTTGGTCGAATCGAGCCATTGTGAGATTTGTTCACGGCGTTTGTTCCATTTTCCACCTTCAACATAATCCAATGGGTTGGCTTTTAAGTCCTGCATCAGGAAACCCGTTACACCAAGCCCGCCAAGTGAGAAATGCATCCGGGCATCGTCGGCCGCACCTTCCTGTCCTTTGCACCGGTCACCTGAAATCATACCAAACCCACCCGGATCGAGAGTTGGCAACCACATACCGAAACCCTTCACCCCATTGGCAAGAGGAGTAGAAAACGTATAGGTACTGTATACGAATTTCATGGTTTCGATTTGCTCGTTGGTCAGTTTGGCAGCTTCCGATTTATCCTGAGGATCGGGATCAATATTATTTGGAGCACGTAATGCAGCCCAGGGATCGTTGGTACCAATGCCATCGTTCACATTAAAAATAGCACGGGCAGCCACGTAATTATTGATGATACCATCGGATAATCCATCTAATCCATCGCACTGGCGAAGAAACTCAGCCCTGATGGCATTAACCTTGGACGGAGTAACCCAATTTTTCAATGGTTTTTCCTGAATACGAATCAATTCAGGAGCAAGCATCAGGCTGGAGAAATTTACGATGGGAACATTTGAAATGATTCCGTTATAGTCTTTCGGATAACGTTGTACAACGGTAAGCCCTTCACGTCCGCCATGCGAACTCCCCACATAATAATTATAAACAGGGCGTTTCCCATAAAAACGTTCCATGATCACCATGGCTGCATCGTGGGTTTTTTTCATTTGCATGTACCCTATGTTTTTAATGGCCTCTTCGTTTAAAGCCCATTCATCGCCGGAAGTTGGGCCTGATGCAAGTGGTTTGCTCTGTGGTGCACCGGGGAAGCCCATACCACTGGACTGATGACCAGAATCGCTCCCATATAATGCAAATCCTTTGCTGAGCATCGGGTTTCTGCCTTCATTAACGGTAATGGTACCATTCATGCCGCCACCCCCTTGCTGAATTGACCGAAGAGACCAACTTGCCGGCAACAACACCCTGAAATTGATCGGCCAGCCATTCGGGTCAACAGGAAATATTGAACCTTCAACTACTGCATAAGCAGGTATTGCATCGGTGGCTTCAACCCACCGGGGTTCGTAAAGTTTCACCGATCCCACCGGTTCCCCAATGGATGATACCGGAATTGATGAACCAACTTTTACCAGATCAGCCTTAGTTACTACAATGTCTGTCGACCTGTTGGTTTGGCCATACGTTACTGAAATAAACAGGAGTAACAGTGCCAGAATAAGATAATACGATTTTTTCACTTCAAAATTTCGTTTATGATGATTACTATTTTTTAATTCGAAAATATGTTGATTTGACCTTCGCTTTAATAAATGGTTTAAATCGGCACATCATAAAACTGGGGAAAAACTGTTTTCGCAAATCGTAAATCACAAAGGCCCAATACATCTCTACCTGTAAGGAACTAAAAACAAAGCTGGAATTGTAGCTCGCTTAACGTTGAAAAATTTAACGTTTTTTAACATTGTTTAATTATTTGCCTATCAGTCATTTAATTAATAAATATACCTCACATAGCATAATTATATCAATTGCAGAAAAAGTTCAAAAATTATAAATTTGAATCAAAATTTAACATTAAATAATTATGTTACAACAAATTATTGATCCAAAAGAATTAACAGTCCAAAATGTTTGGAATTTGTCTGAGGAGGACGCTTTCAATATGGTACAAACACTCCAGACTGAATATAGCAAAGAAGATCGTTCTCCGTATTTAAAAGTCATTGATTCTGCATTTGAATTCAGAACGATCAGTTCCAAAAGGCGCGATATGAAACAAAGCCTGTCTCTTTTGGGTTTTAAGTTCTTTAAACCTCAGGATAACAGCGGATCAACCATGATTACGGGTGTATTTAAGAGAAGAAGTCTCAATACAAGTTTCTATTAATTAATCAACTATTTATCACAGCTTCAAGGAGGGAAAGCTGATTCTGATTTCAAATCCCTCTTTACCTTAAAAAAAAGTTTATGAAAGTCTTATCCGATTTAGTTACCAAAACGCAAAGCCTTATCATAGGTTTGAAAAAAAATAGGAATTTAGTGAACGATAAAGGACTTGATCAACAATTCATATCCAAACTGGAAGAAGAGATCAATATCATCAATTCGCTCAATAAAGAAATTGATGCATTGAAAGCCGAAGCAAAGGTAAAGTCCAAAGAGGCAAACTTAAAGGCTATTGATGCCAAGATGCAGGTAAAACAAGCTAAACGAATAATCAAACAAGACTTTGACCCCACACAGTGGAAGGATTTTGGCATTCAGGACCGTCGCTAAATTATTTCATACTTTATTTCAAATTTAATTGAAGACCAATCAATCAGTAAAGGCTGTCATCAAAGGCAGCCTTTCATTTATTGGGTAAAAAAACAGCGACTGTATAGCCGCTGTTCCAATTTTATGTTTTGTATATTATTTCTTCTTCCCCAACCTGCGTTTCTTGCTTTTCGACTTTTTCACAAAGGTGAAAATAATCCAGGCTGCCAGCAGAACAACCACACCGATAATCAGGAAAGTCATTCCACTAAAAAGGTTGTCACCTTTGGCGCGGCTCCACATCTCGAGAACTTCGTCATTCTTATCCAAAAAATCGTTGATGATGGCACAACGGTCAACCACACTTTGATCAGGATACTGAACCGGATTCACCTTCATATTGTCGTGCCCAGGGCCAAAAAAATAACTCAGGTTTACCGTTTTATCCAAGGTGCTGTCGACAACGGCATCAAGAATTTCGGACGATGCCACTGCGCTGCAATAACCACTTACATCCATGTTCCGCAAAGCAATATCGGAACGGCACAAATAATCGAGGAAATAACTTGCAGCTTTGGTGTTTTGTGCATATTTCGGTATCACCCAACAATCGAACCAAACGTTGCTACCCTCTTTGGGAACAGCAAAATCGAGTGAAACTCCTACGTTGGAAGCTTCGTCAATCGCCCAAACAGCATCGCCGTTCCAAGCATAACAAAACCATTTTTCACCTTTGGTCATCATATCTTTCCCAAAGTCGGCTTCCCAACCGGCCAGATAAGGCTTCATTGATTTTATTTCATTCTCGACCAAATGAATATCATCAGGTGTGTGATCGTTGGTTACACTGTAAAGTGAACGTTTTCCCGAAGCAATCTCATCCCTGTACCCATAAACAGCAGCCATGGCATATACATCCCAATAGCTATCTTTCATAAGCATTTTACCTTTGTTCTTTGGATTCCAGAAACATCCCCAGGAACTCATTTCATCGGCAGAAACCTTCTGCGTATTGTACAGAATGCCCGAAACGCCCCACATGTAAGGTACTGCATAATTGGCAGCATTCTTCCCCCCGATACTGAAATCGTCCAAACGGTCGACAATAAACGGAGACATATTGTTCAGATAGTTCGGTGTCATGCCAAAATCACGTTCAATAGGAAGCAACAGATCTTTATTCAACATGCGCTGCATTACGGCCTGCGTAGGACAAGCCAAATCGAAATCTTCTTTTCCAAGGTCAATTTTGGTGTACATCACTTCGGTCATGTCAAAGACCTGATAGACGATTTTCACCTCTTCTCCGGTTTGTTCTTTGTACCATTTCGGAAATTCAGTCAGCAAGTTCTCGTCGATATAATCGGCCCAGTTGTAAATTTTCAGCACATGCTGGCGTTCGGTTTCGCCTGCCTGGCACTCATTTGAAAAAAAGCCTGCCGAAAGCAGAGCAAAAAGCAGAAAGGTAATCTGCAAAAGTTGTTTCCGGTTAAATTTCTTCATTTCACAATCTTTTTTTAGCGGCCCGCTGATTGATTACCAACAACAGAACCAGCACGGTTATAAATATGATGGCTGAAAGCGGACGCAATTCGGGTGTAAGCCCACCTTTGCGTGCGTCAGCATAAATATAGGTAGAAAGAGTTTCTAATCCTTCATTTCCAATGGTAAAAAGTGTCACCACAAAATCGTCGATCGAAAGGGTGAAGGCAAGGATAAAGCCACTGATCATTCCCGGTTTTAGCTCGGGCAGCAAAACTTTTCGCAAGGCATAAAACGGCGTAGCGCCCAGGTCGAGGGCCGCTTCATAAAGGTTTTCGTTCATCCGGCGTAACCGGGGATAAACACTGAGCACCACATACGGGGTACAAAAAGAGATGTGCGCCAGTATTACTGTGGTATATCCCTGCGAAATTCCCAGGCTCACAAAAAGCAGGAACAAGGAAATGGCCGTAATGATATCGGGATTAAGAATCGGTATGTTATTCACCAGTTGAACGACGTTCCGGGTACGTGGTTTCAAATTATAGATTCCAATTGCCGCAACCGTGCCCAGCAACATAGAGACAAAAGCAGCAATCAATCCAATGATCAGCGTGTTCCACAAAGCACTTGCCAACGAATGATGAATACCTCCATGGAAAAGCGAAGCGTAAAGTTTCAGCGAAAAACCAGACCAGTTTCCCAATACTTTTGCTTCGGTAAAGGAGAAGATGATAATAATGAAAATCGGCGCATAAAGTAGCAACAGCAAAAACCCAATATAGGAATTGGCCAGAATTTTTTTCATATCAGGCCTCCTTCCTCGGCCGCTTTGGCATTGCCATCACCGTTAAACAACAAAGTAAGGCCAATCAGCAACAACATCACAAGCGACAGAGCGGCACCGTAATTCCACATGCCGTTATAAATATTCTCCTGAAGAGTTGTTCCAAATAGTTTGATATTATTGATTGTCAAAAGTTCGGCAATCGCGAAGGTGGATATTACCGGCATAAAAACCATCATGATCCCGCTTTTAACCCCTGGAACCGACAAGGGCAATATCGTTCGGAAGAAAACCTGCCGGGGATTAGCCCCCAAATCCTGTGCAGCTTCAATCAGGTTTTGATCGGTTTTCTGCAAAATATTGTAAATGGGATAAACCATAAAAGGCAAAAAGTTGTACACCATCCCGAAATAAAGGGAAGCTTGTCCCAATGGAATCCCCAAAAAGTCGAACAGAGCCACGGTAGCCAGCGTCCTGATCAGGAAATTGATCCACATGGGAAGAATAAAAAGCAACACCATGATTTTGGCTGTTTTCGAACTCATCCGGCTAAGAATGTAGGCTGCCGGATATCCCAGCAAAAGACATACTGCGGTAGTTATCAGGGCCACACCGACTGAAAAAACAAAGGTATGCATCGCCTCGGGCTGCTGCCAGAACCTGCGAAAATTATCGAACGTGAAGCCTCCTGTGCTATTGGTAAACGCGTAATAAAAAATCAGGAAAAGCGGAGTAACAACAAAAAAAGCAAGAAACAGAATATAGGGAATCGACCAGTTTTTCCTTTTCCCCATGAATGTCGACAGGTTCCGTTTCACTTCCATTCCGAATTAGAGGTTAGACAATTGAATGGCCTCCGGAGGAATGGTAATTCCCACACGATCGCCATCGTCCCAAATATCATTGGTATCGACGAAAATATTCTCATCGCCATCAGTCAAAACCGTAAGATGGTAGTGGTTGCCTTTATACAGGATAAAGCTGACTTCACCACTCAGCATCCCATCTTCTTCGTTATCCTGAAGGATAACCTTCTGAAAATCGACACTGACTTTCACCTGTGAACCAGCCGGAAACTCGTGATTCTCTTTGCATTTAAATGATTGCTCAAGGAAACGGACATGTCCTTTATCAATCATTACTCCTTCAAACGTGTTGCAAACCCGTTCTTTCTTCATGACCTGAATATCGAATGGTTTCACACGCAGACCAACGGTTTTGCCCACTTCAAAACAGTGATAATCCTGGATCATAAACTCATACCCTTCGGGAGTAACCACCATCATTTCATAATGCACCCCTTTGAAGATGCTTGAAGTTACTTTTCCGGTAAACTGGGCAGCCTCGGAAAGATCGAAAATGTAAATATCCTCGGGCCTGATTACCACATCAACCGGCACATTTTGTCCAAAACCTTTATCGACACATTCAAACCGATGCCCGGCAAATTCAACTAGGTTATCTTCTATCATTGTCCCGTTCAGGATATTGCTTTCGCCAATAAAATCGGCAACAAAAGCGTTGATTGGCTCATTGTATATTTCGGTGGGTGTTCCTATCTGCTGAATTTTCCCTTCGCTCATTACCACAATGGTATCGCTCAGGGTTAATGCCTCTTCCTGATCGTGCGTAACATACACAAAGGTTATCCCCAGTTTCTTATGCATGGCTTTGATTTCCATCTGCATATCCTTGCGCATTTTCAGGTCAAGGGCGGCAAGCGGCTCGTCCAGGAGCAACACCTCCGGCTCGTTTACAATGGCACGGGCAATGGCCACCCTCTGCTGCTGACCTCCGGAAAGTGAATCGACATCCCGTTCTTCGTAATCGGTCATGCTTACCATTTTCAAAACCTTTTTCACCTTCTTTTTGATCACCGTTGCTTCCAGCTTTTTCAGGTTCAAACCAAAAGCCACATTGTTGAAAACATTCAGATGCGGGAAAAGCGCATATTTCTGAAAAACGGTATTAACCGGACGTTTGTAAGGCGGAATATCGGTCACATCGGTTCCTGCAATCAAAATTTTCCCTTCTGAAGCCTTCTGAAATCCCGCAATAATGCGAAGCAGTGTGGTCTTTCCACAGCCCGATGGCCCCAAAAAGGTTACAAATTCACCTTTGCGAACCGAGATGTTAATATCGTCAAGAACCGTTTTATCACCAAAAGAGTGCGTAACGTGTTCAACTTGAATAATAGGTCCTGACTCTTGCATCGAAACTAATCTGACAGAAATTATTTAAATTTATTGGTTTGAAATGGTAGCCAAAGATAAATAATCAAATGAAAATCGAAAGGATTTCCTGTTTGAGAATGCAACCGTTTTAATGTTCCTTTTTTTTTGAATATCATTTCAAAAATTAAAATCCGGAATAAAACGGTAAAACCCAGCCATTCATCCTTTAATTGCGGCAGGAAACAGAAACCAACAAATTAAATACAAGCATCTTACATTATTTAAAATTGAAAATTTCTCTTTCAAAAAAAATAGGCAAAATCATTTGCACACGTGTGTATTTTTTATACTTTTACAACCATCCAATCACAAATCAAAGCAATTTTGAAAAGAATAACCATCAAAGATATTGCCAGAGAGTTGAATATTCATCACTCAACCGTGTCGCGGGCCCTTCGTAACGATCAGAGCGTAAAGGAAGAAACCCGCAAAAAAATCATGGATTATGCTCATGAACACGGCTACCAGATCAACATGAGCGCACTTCAGCTCAGAGGCGATTCCCGGAATATGATTGCGGTGTTGGTTCCCAATATCCATCACAGCTTCTTTTCAAACATCGTTAGCGTGATTACCAACCTTGCCTACCAAAAAGGATATGTGGTCTCGGTTTTCCAGTCGAACGAAAGTTATGATCAGGAAAAAGAGATTGTCAAGACGGCCATCCGGAACAACGTTGCCGGAGTGATTGCTTCGCTGTCGATGCAAACATTCGATGCCGAGCACTTCAAAAAGCTTCAAAACTATCACATTCCACTGGTATTGTTCGACCGTGTATGTTCCGGCATCGTGGTTCCAACGGTTACGGTAAACAATACAGAGGCCGTAACGAATGTAATGGAGCTTCTAATCAAAAAAGGGTACCAGCGAATAGCCCATATCAGTGGCAACAACAAAATCAGTGTATTCAGTGACCGACAATCGGGATATCTTGCTGCGGTTGAAAGAAACCACCTCGATTATTCAAAAATCAGGATGATCGATTCTGATTTTACCATTGAAAAGGGAAAAGATGCCGTTGAAAAACTGTTTTGTGAAGAGATTAAGCCCGACGCTATTTTATGCGACTCGCATCTGCTCACCATTGGCGCAATTCTTCAACTGAAAGAGTTAAAGCTCAAATCTCCGGAAGATGTTGGCCTTGCAGGTTATAGCGACAGTCCGTTCATCGAGGCTTTCGATTCGAATATCATCACCATATCGCAACCGGAGGATGCTATTGCAAATGCCGCATTTGAGCTTCTTTTGAAAAAAATTGAAAATACCGGCGATGAAGATATTGCAAATCTTGTTTTCCCGGCTGAAATTATTGAACGATAACCAAATACAAATCTTATAAAACCAAAAAATATGCTTAAAGGAATTTCTCCATTGATTAGCCCCGAATTGCTTGCCATATTGGACCGGATGGGACACGGTGACGAAATTGTACTAGGAGATGCCCACTTCCCGGGCGAAACATTTAACAACCGCATAATCAGGGCCGACGGATTAAGAATCCCTGATCTGCTGGCAGCTATTTTACCTCTTTTCGAACTCGATTCGTATGTTCCTGCACCGTTAATTATGATGGCAGCAGTTGCTGGCGACGAATTGGATCCCTCGGTTGAAGAAAGTTACATGAAAAGTATCCGTGTAACCAATCCTGATGCCGCTCCTATTAAACGGATCGATAAGTTTGAATTTTACGAACGTACCCGCAAAGCTTTTGCCGTAGTTATGACTGGCGAAACCGCAAAATATGGAAACATTTTATTGAAAAAAGGAGTAACTCCGGTGGAATAACCTTCCCGAAAGAGCAACGTAATAACAAATTGACAAGCAACTAAACCATGGCTCATCAAAAATTAACAACGAAAGAAAACCTGCTTCCCTTCATTCTGATTACCGCTTTGTTCTTTCTGTGGGGAATGGCCCACGGGATGCTCGATGTACTTAATAAACATTTCCAGACCATCCTAGAAATATCCAAAGCGAAATCGGGAATGATCCAATTTTCGGTCTACACGGCCTATTTTCTGATGGCAATTCCGGCAGGCAATTTTATGCGCCGATTTGGTTACCGCAAAGGAATCATCCTTGGCCTGGTACTCTTTGCTTCGGGAGCTTTGCTTATTGCCGCCACCACACGTTTCGAATCATTCTGGCTCTTCCTGATTTTTCTTTTCATGCTGGGATGCGGTCTGGCAACACTCGAAACCGCTGCAAATCCCTACACAACCCGTCTGGGACCTCCGGAAACAGGTGAACGACGAATCAACTTCTCCCAGTCGTTCAACGGTATGGCATGGACTGTCGGACCGCTCATTGGAATTTATATTTACAACAGCAGCGCCTCGTCGAGTGGTGAAAAACTAAGTTCCCTTACCCTGCCCTATCTTCTTATTGGACTGGTAGTCTTTTTAGTTGCCATCGTCTTTTTGGTGACAAAGTTACCCGAGATTGAAGAAGATGAAGTTGAAGGAATATCCTCGTCAGAAGAAAAGCCACTGATCAAAGAACGGCACCTGGTGTTGGGTGTAATTGCCCAATTTTGTTATGTTGCCGCACAAACCGGAATTTTCAGTTACTTAATCAACTTTGTAACCGACGTAAACCAGAAAATTCATTTCGATGTAAATAACGGGCCCTACTTTTTATCAATTGGGTTTGCCCTCTTCATGATTGGGCGGATGCTGGGCAGTTACCTGATGAAGTTCCTTAAGCCGTCAAAACTTCTGGCAATTTATGCCCTGATGTGTTGCCTTTTGTTACCCGTCGTTACAGCCAACATTGGTTGGGGCTCAATCATTGCGCTCTATTGCATTTTCTTTTTCATGTCGATTATGTTCCCAACCATTTTCGCGATGGCCATCAAGGATCTGGGTCCACGAACAAAGAAAGCATCGTCGTACCTGATCATGTCAATTGTGGGCGGTGCGGTATTTCCAATGCTCATGGGGCTCATTGCCGATGTTACAAACTCGATCGCCGTCGGGTTTCTGGCACCCATTCCATTGTTCATTTTCATTCTTTACTATGCCGTTTCTGGTCACAAAGTAAAAACCGCATAAAATCAAGCAACCCAATGAAAAAAATTTCATTCTTATTTATTGCAATAATACTCTTTACCATCGGTAAAGGAGCAACTGGCGCACCGTTAAAGCTTTGGTATAACCAGCCGGCAAAAACCTGGAACGAAGCCCTTCCTTTAGGTAATGGACGACTTGGTGCGATGGTTTATGGAAACCCTGCGAAAGAAGAAATCCAGTTAAACGAGAATACGCTCTATTCGGGCAGCCCTAACCGCAACGATAATACCGATGCCAAAGCCGCTTTACCCGAAGTACGCCGCTTGATTTTTGAAGGAAAATACAAGGAAGCACAAGATTTGGCAAATGAAAAAATAATCACAAAAACCTCGCATGGTGCGGCTTATCAAACGATTGGCAGCCTTCGCCTCAATTTCGAAGGACACGGGAATTATTCAGATTTTTATCGCGATCTCGACATTGAAAAAGCGGTTGCAACCACTATTTATAAAGCTGGTGGGGTTACCTATAAACGTGAAGTTTTTACCTCGTTCCCCGATCAGGTTGTGGTAATCCGACTGACAGCCAATCAAAAAGGGGCAATCAGTTTTTCGGCAACCATGAACCGTCCGTCGCCGGTAGACCTTTCAACCGAAGGCAACAATGTACTGAAAATGGAAGGTATCAGCAGTGACCACGAAACCGTTAAAGGCGGAGTAAAATTCCAGTCACGGCTAAAGATTGTTCCCGAAGGTGGCAACGTTGAAGCTGTCAATCAATCGTTAGTCGTTACGAAGGCCAATTCGGTTTTACTTTTTGTGTCGATGGCTACCAGTTTTGTGAACTATAACGACATTAGCGCCGATGCCAACAAGCGGGCTATCGATTACCTCACAAAAGCTGAAAAGAAAAAATACGATCAACTTTTGAGCGATCATATATCCTTTTATCAAAAATTATTTAACCGGGTATCGCTCGATTTGGGGCAAACCGACTCGATCAAAAATCCAACCGATGTTCGTATCGAACAATTTGCCAAAGGCAACGACCCTTCAATGGCCACTTTGTACTTTCAGTTTGGACGTTATTTGCTGATCTCTTCATCGCAACCGGGACAACAACCGGCCAATTTGCAGGGGCTTTGGGGCAACCAGCTTTTTGCCTCATGGGACAGTAAATACACCATCAACATCAACACCGAAATGAATTATTGGCCCGCTGAACCCACGAATCTTGCAGAAATGCACGAGCCGTTGATTCAAATGGTGAAAGAGCTTTCGGTTGCCGGACAAAAAACAGCTGCCGATATGTATGGTGCCAACGGTTGGGTTGCGCATCACAACACCGATGTTTGGCGGATTTGTGGCCCCATCGACGGCTCTTACTGGGGAATGTGGCCGATGGGTGGTGTTTGGCTCAGCCAGCACCTGTGGGAAAAATATGCCTTCAACGGCGATCTGGACTATCTACGCTCGGTATACCCTGCCATGAAAGGCGCCGCAGAATTCTGCCTCAGTTTTCTCACGCCCGAACCCGACCACGGATGGCTGGTGATCACACCTTCGGTTTCGCCCGAAAATTCACCGTCATGCCACCCGGAATCTTCCATTTCCGCAGGGACAACATTAGATAATCAACTTGTTTTTGACCTGCTCTCAAAAACTGCTGAAGCCGCCAGGCTTCTTAAAATGGATGCTGATTTTGTAAAAAGACTTAATGAAACCATCGAAAAACTCCCTCCCATGCAGATTGGGCAATACAACCAGTTGCAGGAATGGATGTACGACTGGGATAACCCCGACGACCATCATCGCCATGTTTCCCATTTGTACGGAGCTTTCCCCAGCAACCAGATTTCACCATACCACACGCCAGAATTATATGAAGCAACCCGCAACTCGCTCATATACCGCGGAGATCCATCAACCGGCTGGTCGATGAACTGGAAAATCAACCTTTGGGCACGCCTGCTCGACGGAAACCATGCCTACAAACTGATGACCGATCAAATTAAATTGGTTGGAGCGAAACGTGAGGATGGAAGATCTTTTAATGAAGATGGTGGTACTTACCCCAATATGTTCGATGCCCATCCCCCATTCCAGATCGACGGAAACTTTGGGTTCACTTCCGGTTTAACCGAAATGCTCGTGCAAAGCCAGGATGGAGCCATACATATACTTCCTGCATTGCCCGACAACTGGCCTACCGGGAGTGTAAAAGGAATCCGAGCCCGGGGCGGTTTTGAAATCGAAGAGATGGAGTGGAAAGATGGAAAAATCACCAAGTTGATCATTCAATCAAACCTTGGTGGAAATTGCCGAATCCGTTCCTACTGGCCTCTCAAAGGTGAAGACGGAACAACATTATCGAAAGCAGAAGGAGATAACAGCAATTCATTCTATCAAATTCCGGGCATCAAAAAACCAAGGATTTCAGAAAAAGCAAAACTGGTCAAACACGATTTGAATACGATCTATGAATATGATATTGAAACAAGACCGGAACAAAAAATTTGTTTGGTTCAAAACACAAAAATGTAAATAACCAACTGATCGAAAAGGGAAAGGAGCAAAAAAATGAATTTTAAAAGAGCAAAACTGATTTTTACAGCGATTGGGGTAATCATCCTGATAACAAATGGGACGATTAATGCGCAGGAAAATTCGAATCAGATGCCTCATATTGTGAATAATAATGGGCATTACTCTCTCATTGTCAACGGCCAACCATTCTTCATCATGGGTGGACAGGCACATAATTCCAGCGCATGGCCGGGAATGATGCCCGGAGTGTGGAAAGCCATTGAAACGATGCACGCTAACACGCTCGAAGCACCTATTTACTGGGAACAAATTGAGGCACAACAAGGAAATTTCAATTTTTCGCTAATCGACACCTTACTATTCCAAGCCCGGGAACACAACGTTCATTTAGTGTTACTTTGGTTTGCTACCTGGAAAAACGGCAGTAATCACTATATGCCCGAATGGATGAAACTGGATTCCAAAAAATATCCAAACATCCTTGGTAAAGATGGCCAACCGGTGGATTCGCCTTCTCCCCATAACCGTATTGCCATGGAGGCCGACGCAAAAGCTTTCACCGCAGTCATGGCCTATCTGAAAAAAGCCGACCCTCAACACACGGTGATCATGGTTCAGGTGGAAAATGAACCCGGCACCTGGGGAAGTGTCCGTGATTTCTCACCGGAAGCCCAAAAACTATTTAACGGACAGGTTCCCAACGAACTGCTCAAACCAGAAATTCTGAAGGAGTTAAAAAAACCAGTTGTTACCAAAGGCTCTTGGAGTGAAGTTTTCGGTACCGATGCGGATGAATATTTCCATGCATGGTCGGTTGCCCGTTACATTGAATATGTTGCTGCTGCAGGTAAAGCTGTAAACCCACTGCCGTTGTACGTAAACGCCGCCTTACGCGATCCGCTTACCAACCCAAGTGCAACAACATATGAAAGCGGTGGCCCAACCGACAATGTAATTCCTATTTGGAAAGCAGCTGCCCCGGCCATCGATTTACTGGCTCCCGATATTTATTTACCGGAAAGTGAACGTGCTTTGAAAGTAATTGAACGGTATGACCGTGCCGACAACCCTCTTTTTGTTCCGGAAATTGGTTTATCGCCAGAATTCGCCCGCTACTTCTATCCCGTGCTGGCCAGTGGTGGAATTGGCTTTTCACCCTTCGGCGTTGACGATAACGGGCGTGGCGAAAACGAGAAAGAGACACAGGATCGGTTAACTTCTATTGCCCGTGAATATGCCATTGTAGGCTCAATGATGAAAGAGCTGATTAAGTGGAGCTCCGAAGGAAAAATAAAATCAATTATCGAAAGAGAAGACCATGCCATACAAACGGTCAATCTGGGCGCATGGCAAGCCGTAGTAACTTTTGGCATGGCAAAACGAAATATCATTACTGAAAACGAAAAGCCAATGGGCAATTTAATGATTATAAAATTAGGTGAAAATGATTTTCTGTTTATCGGTGCCTTATACCATCTCACATTCAATCCCACCGGCCAAAATGCCGGAAAAGCATGGCAATTTCTGAAAGTTGAAGAGGGATGGTACGATGATGGTGAATTCAAACAGCTACGTGTCCGTAACGGTGACGAGACCGATTGGGGTGGCCCAAGTATTGGTCCGTTACAAACAGTCTTACACATCACGTTGACAACCCGTTAATTGGGTTTCATTATCCATCAGACTGAAATTAACCCACTTTGTTTGACAAAAAGGCGACGTTACTATTTAATATCAAACCAATGAAGAAATTAATGAAAATCGTGTTTGTTTTAGGTGCCATCGTAAATTTCAATGGGTGTAATAACACCGTTGAGCAAAAAAAGTATGAACCCTCTTTCCAATCACTTGAGCAGGCAAACCCAGCCCCTGAGTGGTTCAAAGATGCCAAGTTTGGAATTTATTTCCATTGGGGAGTCTATTCGGTTCCAGCTTATTCAAATGAATGGTATCCAAGGAATATGTACTTCACCGGTTCCAGCGAAAACAAACACCATATTGAAACGTTTGGCGGGTTGGATCAACAACCTTACGATAAATTCATTACCGGAACGACCGATAAACAGGGTAATTTCTATCAATTTGCCCCGAAGTTGAAATCGAAAGGTGGAAACTTCGACCCGGCTGAATGGGCTCAACTGTTTGCCGATGCAGGCGCTAAATTTGCAGGCCCTGTAGCCGAGCACCACGATGGTTTTTCGATGTGGGCAAGTAAGGTTAATCCCTGGAATGCCAAAGAAATGGGACCCAAAATGGATTTGGTAAAACTGCTTACCGACGAAATCCGTGCACGAAATATGAAAATCATCCTTTCGATGCACCATGCCTACAACATTACCGGATTTTACGAAGCGGTTCCAAAAGCAAACGATCCAAAGCTTCAAATGCTTTACGGACAGCAAGGGAAAGAAAAAAATGAAGAGTTCTGGCTGGCCAAGCATAAAGAAATTATCGACAATTTCCGACCCGATATTATTTGGCAGGATTTCAACCTTAATGCTATTTCGCAACCGGTGCTGCTTCAGTTTCTGGCTTACTATTATAATAAAGCCATTGATTGGAACAAAGAAGTGGTAGCCACTTATAAAGATGGTTTGAACACCCAATGTGCCGTTCTCGATTTTGAGCGTGGTGGTCCAACCGACCTAACCGAGAACTATTGGCTCACCGACGATGCCATCAGCTCATCAAGCTGGTGTTACACCGAAGGTATTGGCTACTATTCAAAGAAGCAAATTCTTCATGGTTTCTTCGATCGGGTAAGCAAGAACGGAAATCTCTTGCTGAACATCTCGCCCAAAGCCGATGGAACCATTCCTCAGGAGCAGAAGGATGTGCTTCTTGCAATGGGTAACTGGCTGAAAAAGTATGGCGAAGCTATTTATTGTACCCGTGCATGGGAAAAATACGGCGAAGGCCCCACCAAAATGGGAGCTGCCCATGGCGTGTTCACTGCCCCCAAAGAAGGTACTGCGGAAGATATCCGCTACACCCGTTCAAAAGACAACAAAACCCTTTATGCCATTCTGCTCGGATGGGATCAGGGTGAAAAATCGGTTACCCTCACAACTCTTTCTTCCAACCGGATCGATCTGAAAAATCTTTCCTCGGTTTTGTTAATCGACAATACTACCGGGAAATATCTGCCCTTAAGCTATCAGCAAGATACATCCGGACTGGTAATTAATCTTCCTGAAAAAACGTTTGAGGAATTGGCTTACGTAGTGAAACTGAATTTCAACGAAACAATCCCCCCGCTTAATAAGTACATGGAAATCAACTGCAGTCCTTTCTATTATCTAACCCCCAATGGCACTCCCACTCCAGTTCTGGGTGCAAACGGAATGCTATCTTCAGACCGAAAAGCCCCTGCACAACAGTGGAAATTGGAGAAGGTAGAGAATGGAATTTACAAAATTCTTAGTCATGAAAATCCACAAGCAGCTCTCACAACCAATGGATCAACGGTTCAGGTTGAAGTTTTTACAGGAGGCGATAACCAGCTTTGGAAAATTGATGAATCATTCAATAGCCTATTGAAAATCACCAACAAAAAATTTTCTGATCAATGTTTGTCGATCGAAGAAGGTAAAGTCGGTTTGATAAAAAATACGGAACATTCGACAGGCTGGCAGCTACTCGAAGTGTGCGAAACCAAACAAACGGCGTTCAAATCCTTAACTATTCCAGGAACCATTGAGGTGGAAGATTTCGACAACGGCTGCCCCGGCGATGCGTGGTACGATACCGATGACCAGAATGCAGGTGGAGCATACCGGAAAGATGTTGGAATGGATATCGAAAAATGTGCGGCCGGTGGTTATAATATCGGTTGGTCGAAGTCGGGCGAATGGATGGCTTATACGGTTGACGTAACCAAAGCAGGAACGTACAATATGTCACTTTTCGTCGCCACGGAATCGGATGCCAGCAAATTACATGTAGCGTTCAACAACGAAGACAAAACCGGATTAATGGCAATACCTAATACAGGAGGCTACCAAAACTGGAAGCCGATAATTCGGCAAGTTCAACTTGAAAAAGGGAAACAAACCATGAAAATTTATATGGATGAAGCAAATTCCGGATTGAATCTCGACAAGATTGTGTTTGAAGCAAAACAATAAAAAGGAATACCATGAAACAATTCAGAAAACTTGCAGTCCTTGTTCTAAGCCTTTTCTTTGGGGCAATAGGTGGTTTAAATGCCCAGAAAACATTCACTGCCGATTTGAGCAAACCGGGAAGTATGATTCAACCCACCATGTGGGGAATCTTTTTCGAAGACATCAATTTCGCTGCCGATGGTGGTATTTATGCCGAAATGGTTAAAAACCGTTCATTTGGCTTTTATAAACCACTGATGGGATGGGAAACGGTGAAACAACAAAATGCCGTCGGTGATGTTCAACTGATGAATTTCGGAACCGGCGAAAACAACAACCGTTATATCCGAATTACCAATCAAACTCCAGGCACACGCTTTGGCCTTCGTAACGAAGGGTTCCGGGGCATGGGAATCAAAAAAGGAGAACAATACAACATCCGCATGAAAGCAAAAGCTCTTTCCAAAGAACCAGTTCATGTCACATGCGAGTTGCTCGATTCTTCTAAAAATGTGATCGGAAGCGTTTCTCTAAACATAACCAGCTCCGATTGGGCATTTTACGAAGCGTCCGTTGTGTCAAACCTAACCACGCCTAAAGGTTCGTTGAATGTATTGATCGATGGGGCTGGCGATGCCAACTTCAGTTTCATCTCCATGTTCCCCGAAAACACCTGGAAAAACCGCAAGTATGGTTTCCGTGCTGACCTGGTTCAAATGCTGGCCGATCTGAAACCCGGTTTTATCCGTTTTCCCGGAGGTTGCATTGTCGAAGGGCACGAACTTTCGACCCGTTATCAGTGGAAGAAAACAGTGGGCGAACCCGAAGACCGCAAAGTACAGATCAACCGCTGGAACCAGGAGTTTAGCTGGCGGTCTGCACCCGACTATTTTCAATCATTCGGGATGGGTTTTTTTGAATATTTTCTACTGGCCGAAGACATTGGCGCAGAACCTGTTCCCATTCTCAACTGCGGAATGGCCTGCCAGTACAATACCGGAGAATTGGTGCCGCTCGATAAACTCGACCCATATACACAGGATGCGCTCGACCTGATTGAGTTCGCTAATGGCGATGTTTCCACACAATGGGGAAAACTGCGCAAAGAGATGGGGCATCCCGAACCGTTCCACCTGAAATTTCTTGGAGTTGGAAACGAACAGTGGGGAAGCCAATATGTCGAAAGGTTTCTGGTGATGTCGAAAATCATTCAGGAAAAGTACCCTGAGATAAAACTGATATCAGGCTCCGGCCCCAGTCCGTCGGGCGATAAATTTGATTACCTCTGGGGGAAAATGGGTGAAATGAATGCCGATTTGGTCGACGAACATTATTACATGAGTCCCGGTTGGTTCCTGGCAAATGCCCGTCGGTACGATACGTACGACCGTAAAGGCCCTGCGGTTTTCGCCGGTGAATATGCCGCACACGATAAGGAAGGAAATTATCCTTCGTCCCGTAATAACTGGAGAGCCGCGTTGTCCGAAGCAGCATTCATGACCGGACTGGAACGCAACGCCGATATCGTGCACTTAAGTTCGTATGCGCCTCTTTTTGCCAACATCAATGCATGGCAGTGGAACCCCGACCTAATCTGGTTCAACAACCTTGAAGTGATGGCCACACCAAATTACTACGTGCAAAAGATGTTTTCAACGCATAAAGGCACACGGGTCGTACCCGTTACCCTGAACAAAGAAGCTGTTGCCGGGCAGGATAGCCTCTATGCCAGCGCATCTTTCGATGAACCGACAGGCAAAATATACCTAAAACTGGTCAATGCTTCAGCAAAGGAGCAGCCCATCACCATCAATTTCAAAGGAAAAAAACGAATATCGGGTAAGATAAAGGTAAGCATTTTGCATTCTGAAGAGCTATCAACCTATAATTCAATGGAAGAACCTAACCGTTTTGCGGTTAAGCAACAGCTTATCGAAACAAAAAAAGATGCCATTGATGCGAAAATTGGGGCAAATACTTTTTGGGTATTAGAGGCTGACTTGAAATAGAAAAATAAAAAATGAAGAAATCAGTTTTAACCGGGATAAACAAAATCGAAATTATTGAGGCACCAATCCCCGAAATCAGGAACGACAACGAGGTGCTTATACGAATGGCCGTGGTTGGTATTTGTGGTTCCGACATTCATTATTATAAAACAGGGCGAATTGGCAATCAGGTGGTGCAATATCCATTTACAGTTGGTCACGAAGGTGCCGGTATTGTCGAGGCGGTTGGCAAAGCAGTTACTTCGGTGAAGCCAGGCGACCGAATTGCCATTGAACCATCCATTGCATGTGGTCATTGCGATCAGTGCAAAGCAGGTCGGCCTCACACTTGCCGCAACAATTTGTTTCTGGGCTGCCCGGGGCAAATTGAAGGAAACCTGGCCGAATACATTGTGATGCCCGAAAGCCAGTGTATCCTGCTCGAAAACCACCAGTCGATCGACGATGGCGCTACTTCGGAACCTTTGGCCATTGGGCTTTATGCGGTAAAACAAGCACAGTTAAATGGAAACGAAACGATTGGCATTCTCGGTTTTGGCCCAATCGGAATGAGCGTTTTTCAAATGGCCCAGGCACACGGGAACCATCAGTTTTATGTGTCTGAAAAGATTGATGAACGGGGAGTTATGGCTACAAAACACGGAGCCAATTGGGCAGGAAATCCGTTGAAGATGAGCATTGAAAATGAAATCCCGACAAGGGAACCGCAATTGCTCGATGTGGTTTTTGAATGCTGCGGACAACAGGAAACCATGGATACTGCTTTTGAAATTTTGAAACCCGGAGGAAAACTGGTTGTCATTGGGATACCGGAATTTGACCGGTGGAGCTTCTCTGCCGATAAAGCCCGGCGAAAAGAGATCACCCTCATTAACATTCGTCGCCAGAACCATTGCACGGAAGCCACGCTGGAAATGTTGGCCAACGGTAAAATTGATGGCTCGGCCATGATCACCCATCGGTTTCCTTTTGAGAAGGTCGCTGAAGCTTTCGAACTGGTGGCCAACTACCGAGATGGGGTAATGAAAGCAATGATAGATTTTTAACTCGATTCTGGATACTTGATTCTGGATTTCAGATACTGGAATCTGGATGCTGGATATTGGATACTAGATACTTAATTACAAACATAGCGCCCCCCCTTTAGGGGGGGTTAAAATAAATGATATGAACGAAATCAAGACTAAAAATGTCCCTGTTTTAACTCTTTCGAATGGGGCAAAAATACCCGTAATTGGGTTGGGAACTTTTGGTTCCGATAATTATTCGAACGACCAGATTGCACAAGCCGTGAAATTTGCCATTGAACTGGGATACCGTCATATCGACTGTGCTTCGGTGTATGGCAACGAAAAAGAAATTGGCGAAGTACTTTCAGCGGTAATCAACAACGGAACGGTGAAACGCGAAGAGTTGTGGATCACTTCCAAAGTTTGGAACGATATGCACGGCGAAGGCGATGTGATCAAATCGTGCAAAAAAACGCTGGCCGATTTGAAGCTCAGTTATCTCGACCTCTATTTGGTTCACTGGCCATTTCCAAATTACCACGCACCCGGCTGCGACGGCGATGCCCGAAACCCCAATTCCAGACCTTACATACACGAAGAGTTCATGGTTGCCTGGAAGCAAATGGAACAACTGGTTGAAATGGGACTAGTCAGGAACATTGGTACTTCGAATGTAACCATTCCTAAGATGAAACTGATTCTCAGAGATGCTAAGATGAAACCCGTTGTAAATGAAATGGAGATTCACCCTCATTTTCAACAACCGGAACTATTCAATTTCATGGTTGAAAATCAGGTTCAGCCAATTGGGTACTCTCCCATCGGTTCGCCCAAACGTCCCGAAAGGGATCGCACAGCCGACGACACCGTAGATATTGAAGACCCGGTAATTGTAAAAATAGCCGAACGACTGGGCATCCACCCAGCTGTTGTTTGTCTTAAATGGGGAGTACAAAGGGGCGAAGTCGTCATTCCGTTCTCGGTCACCCCATCAAAAATCAGTTCAAATATCGAAGGGGTAATCGGTGAACCGTTGACCGGGGAAGAGATGGAAGCCATCAGCAAAATCGATAAAAATTGCCGGCTCATCAAAGGCCAGGTATTCCTTTGGAAAGGAGCCCAAAGCTGGGAAGATTTGTGGAATTAAATGAGCTACCCCCCAATCACCCCCCAGCCCCCTAAAGGCTGTATGTTTGTAAAAGGATAAGCCTACCAAGTTTTTGTAAATTA
>DAOQAB010000051.1:0-24837 GCA_035353695.1 Prolixibacteraceae bacterium | reverse complement strand
ACGTGACGGTCAATATCGGTGGTGAATACCAGGATCAGCAGGAAACTTTTGCCGACATGGGACTTTTGTTAGCGTTGATTATTTTATTGGTATACATTGTAATGGCATCACAGTTCGAGTCGTTTAAGAAACCTTTGATCATTATGATGGCTGTTCCTTTTGCTATTTCCGGTGTGATTTTGGCCCTACTTATCACAGGTACCTCTCTCGATATGATTGGTGCTTTGGGTATGGTCATGTTGGTCGGTATTGTGGTGAAGAACGGTATTGTGTTGGTCGACTATACCAACCTGATGCGTGACCGTGGCTATGAACTGAATGAAGCCATTGCCTTGGCTGGAAAATCACGTTTGCGCCCGGTATTGATGACGGCATTAACGGCAATCTTAGGTATGGTGCCGATGGCTCTTAGCACGGGTTCCGGTTCTGAGATGTGGAGGCCTATGGGTATTGTGATCATTGGCGGTTTGACCTTCTCAACCGTGGTAACCCTTGTGGTGGTTCCGGTGCTTTATGGTATCATGTCGCGTCATGGAGAACGGGATAAAGAACAGAGTGAACGTAAAAAGTTTATCTTCCTGCAATTGGCAGAAGACAATAACAACGATACAAATAAGAACTAATATGAAATCAGTATTTATAGTGTTCAACCAAGCCAACACAGAGCGTGTGGAATTCATGCTTGATAAGTTGGGAATTCGTGGATTTACTTTTTTCGAACAAGTTCAGGGGCGGGGCAGTGTCAATGGAGAACCTCACCGGGGAACCCATACCTGGCCTGAAATGAACTCCGCAGTGATCACCGTGGTCGAAGATAATCATCTGGAAGATCTGTTACATGCGGTACATAAACTGGATATTCGTAATAAAGAGTATGGTGTACACGCCTTTGTCTGGAATATAGAACGGACTGTTTAAGTTTGTAAGATATCATTAAAGAGGGGCTGAAAAGTCCCTCTTTTTTTGCAAATCGTGTTGAGTGTGATCGCTTTATTGTTGTAGATGGGTTCCAAAATCTTTATTGATTGCGTACGGTCGCTTTAGAAATATGCCAAGATTAAACTCTTTTTTTGTGGTCACTTCCTCTAAAAATTGTATTTTGCATCGCTTTTTTAAATAGTAAAAAGTTTTGACCAAATGATCGTAATATGTTTTGTTGAATAATTTTAACAAATCAGACTTAACCAACTATTAACTAATTTTTGGATCGTGTATAAGGAAGTATTGGCTGTTGATTTGAAAGAGTTAAGAACAGAAAAGGCCATGGGATTAATCAAACCGTTATATAAAGTGATTTTACCATCTAAATCAGGCGATTTTGCGGCTCAATGGTCTAGTTGTTTGACCCAATTATGTGAAATCATCTCCTCATCCAGTTTGAAGCCTGTTCGGGCAAATATTTTTGTAAAGTCATTAAACCCCGAAGATTATTTAAATCAATTATCTCATATTGATTCAACATTTTCGATAGCCTTGGATGAAAAATGTCCGCCATTTGGTGTCGTAATGCAGGAGCCTGAAGATCCCCACCTGGTGCTGATTGAGGCTGGATTTGTCGATTCCGATGAGGCTTCAGTAACCTATGGGAATTTTAGGGGAAGATATTATTGTGTTGTGGATGCTGGAAATTACAAGGAATACTGGACCATTGGTGCCCAGTCGGTTCATCCCGATTTGAATATACTGGCTTCCTCCGATTCTTCATTTTCCTATTTGCACGATTTGTACGATCATCTGGGATTAAGCTTCAACAATATTGTCCGTCAATGGAATTATGTGGGCGATTTACTGCGCAAAGAAGAGATGGATGGCAGGCTGCGTCAACATTATCAAATGTTCAACGAAATACGCAGCAAATTCTATAAGCAGTATCGTGATCGAAAAGATTTTCCGGCAGCAACCGGGATCGGAATGCTCTATCTTGGTGTTTGTATTGATAGCTTTTCTGTTACCGGAGATTCGAACCTGAAGATCTATCCGATTAGTAATCCCAATCAGAGTGAATCTTATCAATATGGGCAAAAGGTACTGATTGGGGCACCCGATTGTGCCTTGTCGCAAAATCAGCCACCTCAGTTTGAACGGGCAAAACTGATCGAATTGAATGGCGTCTCAAGAATGATTGTCTCCGGAACAGCTTCCATTATTGGCGAAGAAACGGTTGCCATTGGTGATGTGGAAGAACAAACCCGGATAACGATAAAAAACATCAAAGCGCTCACCTCGCCCGAGAATCTGAAAGCTCAATGTCAGGGTATTGTTGCTATCCCTCAAAAATACAGCTACATACGAGTGTATGTAAAGTATAAGGAGGATATTGCCAAAGTGAAAAAAGTATGTGCCGAAGCTTATGGGGATGTGCCTTCTACCTATGTGGTCGCTGATATTTGCAGGGATAATCTGTTGGTTGAGATTGAAGGGGAGCTGATTTCCTAAAGACATTCTTATTTCCTCTGTTTTGGAGAAATTCTTGGGCATTGTTATATTTAAACAATGTTATTTCAAAATAGTCCATTTATGAAAACTAAACTTTGTGCATTCGTGTGCGTTTTATTTACTTTGTCGTGCACCATGGAAAATAAAGATTTACCAGTAGTTAAGAATCAGGAATTCGTTCCGTTTATTCCTCCGATTTCGTATGAAACAGCTATGGCCCGGGCCGATTCGGTTGTGAAAACAATGACTCTTGATGAGCGTATCGATATGATTGGGGGGCATAATTTCTTCTTCATTCATGATGCAAAAAAAGCAAATTTGCCGAAGTTGTATCTTTCGGATGCGACACAGGGGGTTCACCTTCGGAAGGATCTCGATTCCCAGTTGGAAAAGTCGGTGGCAATGCCATGTCCCATCATGTTGACTTCTACCTGGGACAGGCAGTTGTCTCATGAGTATGCCCGTTGTGTGGGTGAAGAGTGTCGGGCCGGAGAGATTGCCGTATTGCTCGGACCCGGAATGAATATTTACCGTATTTCCCAAAACGGCCGTAACTTCGAATATTTTGGCGAGGATCCTTATCTGGCATCCCGGATGGTTGAAAATTATGTTGTTGGAATTCAACGTACAGGAACCATCGCTACGCTAAAGCATTTTCTTTGTAACAATACCGATTTTCGTCGTCGGACATCGAATTCGGTGGTCTCCGAACGGGCTGTTCACGAAATTTATCTGCCCGCATTTAAAGCCGGCGTTGATGCTGGAGCCTTGGCCGTAATGACCTCTTACAATCAGGTGAACGGAGAGTGGGCCGCTCAAAGTAAATATGTCGTTAATAAATTGTTGCGCAAAGATCTCGGTTTCAAATGGCTTGTTATGTCCGACTGGTGGTCGGTGTGGAATCCCGAAAAGGCCTTTAAATCGGGGCTTGATCTCGATATGCCCGGTGAAGGCGATTTGAACTGGTCGTTGTTTCGAAAATATGGAAACAGCTTCTTGCGCTCCAATGCAAAAAAATTATTGAAAGAGGAAAAAATAAGCGTAGACGATATTAACCGGATGGCTTCTCATATTATTGCTACCGAATTTGCAATGGAACTGGATAAACGCCCGGTAAAGGATATCTCTTACCTTTCAAATTTCCCGAAACATGAAGCAGTTGCCCTTCAAACGGCAAGAGAAGGAATTGTTTTGTTGAGAAATGAAAATCAAATTCTTCCGTTGAAAGATCCCAACCTGAAAATACTCGCTACCGGTTTCTATCTGAAAGAGCGGATGAGTGGGGGAGGTTCGGCTGATGTGGAAGGTTATAACTGGTTAACGATTCTTGATGGATTGAAGAACCGGTTTGGAAGTCAGGTAACCTATTCGGAAAATCCAACAAAGGAAGAGCTGGAACAGGCCGATGTGGTGCTGGTAAGTGTTGGAACTTTTGATTCTGAAGCTTGGGATCGTCCGTTTGACCTGCCTGCCAATATGAACAAAAAGGTGATGGATATTGCTTCAGCCAATCCTAACACCGTTGTGATTGTTAATTCGGGTGGCGGGGTCAACATGTCGCAATGGAATGAAAAAGTAGCTGCGATATTGTATAGCTGGTATCCGGGACAAATGGGGAACCAGGCGTTGGCTGAAATTTTGGCCGGCGATGTGAACCCGTCAGGGAAGCTTCCGATAACCATTGAAAAGAAATTTGAGGATTCGCCCGGATATCCCTATTTACCTTCCGGTGAAAAACTTTATACTGGTTGGGATATCGATTCCCAAATGGATATCCCGATTTATGATGTCAATTACAACGAAAGTTTCCTCGTTGGGTATCGCTGGTATGATTTTAAGAATATCGAACCTCTTTATCCGTTTGGTTATGGGCTCTCCTATACGACGTTCGACTATTCCGGGCTTAAACTGTCGGCTAAGCAGATGAAAAACAGCGATGCCCTGAAAGTTAGCTTTGTGCTGGAGAATTCAGGCGATGTTGACGGTTCCGAGATTGCCCAGCTTTACATCGAGGATGTGGAATCGACACAGCCACGCCCCGTGAAGGAGTTGAAAGATTTTATCAGGGTAAACCTGAAAGCGGGTGAAAAAGTCAGGGTTGAGTTTACGATCGACAAACAGGATTTGTCGTATTACAACGAAGCAGCAGCTGGTTGGGTCGTTGAACCTGGTATTTTCAATGTGCTGATTGGTACCTCTTCAAAAAATATTATACTGAAAGATCAATTTGAACTGGTGAAGTAATATTATGATTGTTCGTTTATAATCTTACTCCAACCTTTAATTCGACTCCCTGCATCGAGTCGCTTTTCTTCGATCCCAGATGTGGGAAGCGGGCATAACTATACTCCAGTTTGGTATATAAATCGAATTTTTTTCCGGTTTTAAACCGGTATCCGGCATTCAGACAGGTTTGATGACCAAAAACACTTCCAGGAGTGTCGTTTATCCGGAGTTGATTGAGCAGTAAACCATATCCGATAAAAGGTATGGCTTTTCCGGTTGCTTTCAACTCGTGGCGTACCGTCCATCCATACGAGAGCATTCCTCCGGAGCTGGCTTCGTTACTTCCAAACAGATGCGTATATCCCAGCGGCACCGAGAGGTAGGCTGCCGGTTTTCCGGTAAATCCCGATAGTTGCCAGGCATAATCGGCCAATAAAGTGAATCCCTGGTTTTTAATGTCATAAGTTGTTGTCGGAAGGTAGCGATAACCCATTTCGACTGAAACAAATTTTGGCGCTTTTTTGAGTGCCTCCTGTGCATTGGTAGCAAAAACTACCGATAGAATGAATGTTGCAATGAATAAAATTTTTTTCATAATGGATTTAAACGGTCTTTTTGTATTTTGAAATTCGTTCTAAAGAAACATCAACCTTTCAAAATGGTTCAACCTGCTGCATCCATTATTCCGGTTTATACACTACTTTTATTGGCTGAAAAGAGAGATGCTTTTGTGAAATTTAATTTTTAAACGATGATTCTTGATGCAATTGAGAATGCGGATCTTTATAAATCAATAAGTCCGCTGTTGGCTGAAGGTATGAAATTCCTTTCAGAAAACAATTTTGAAACCATTGAACCCGGCAAATTTTATTTGAAAGACCAGTTATTGTATGCCATGGTCAATGAATATGAGACCAAACCCATGGAGCAGTGCAAGCTGGAAGCGCATCGCCAATACATCGACATCCAGTTCATGGTTTCGGGTGAAGAGCGGGTTGGTTATGTTGCGTTCGAAGGCCAAACTCCTTCTGAAGCGTATAATCCGGAGAAGGATGTGGTTTTCTTTCAGGAAAATGTTTCCCTTTTTACGCTGAAGAAAGGTTCTTTTGCGGTGTTTTTCCCCAACGATTTGCATCAGCCATGCATTCTTTCTGGCGAGGCTGCCCGTGTGCGCAAAGTGGTGGTGAAAGTTGCTGTTTAATTCATTATTGGGGTATGAAAAGATTTTTGCTAATGGTTGTTGCCCTGATTTTATTCAGTGGTACATTTGCCGGGAATGATCAGGCGGATTTGCTTCCGGTGGTTAATCATACCCTCGAATTTTGCGAAAGTCAGAGCTTTCTTATGGCACATTCCTTGTCGGCTATGCCCGGTAAGCTGCCCAAATCGATTGACCGTAGCGGAAACCTTGAGACGTGTAACCCTGATTGGTGGGTGAGCGGTTTTTTCCCCGGAGAGCTGTGGTATTTGTACGAATTTTCTAAAGATGATTCCCTGAGATATTGGGCAAACCTTTACACCGAAAGGGTTTCAGGGCAGCAATATACAACCGGAAACCACGATGTGGGGTTTATGATCTTTTGCAGTTTTGGAAATGGTTATCGTATTACGCAGGATGAAGATTATTTGCCGGTAATCCGTAATGCAGCTAAATCGCTTTCAACCCGTTTCAACCCTGAAATTGGTTGCATTCGTTCGTGGGATCGTGCTCCATGGAACAGTCAGTGGCAGTATGCGGTCATTATCGACAACATGATGAACCTTGAACTGCTGATGTGGGCGTCGAAGGAGTTTCATGAACCGCAGTGGGCAGCCATTGCGAAAAGCCACGCCGATACGACCCTGAAAAACCATTTCAGATCTGATGGCAGTTCGTACCATGTGGTTTCTTATGATACAATTTCTGGCAGGCTGGAGAAAAGGCAGACCGCTCAGGGGTATGGTGATGAATCGGCCTGGGCCCGTGGTCAGGCGTGGGGATTGTATGGTTTTACCATGATGTTTCGCGAAACAGGCGATTCGGCTTATCTGAAACAGGCCGGGAAAATTGCCGGTTTTATCATTAACCATCCCAACCTTCCCGACGATAAAATTCCTTATTGGGACTTCAACGTGCCCGATATCCCGTACGCTAAACGCGATGTTTCAGCCGGGGCCGTGATTTGTTCAGCATTGCTTGAACTTCAAAAGTATGTTGGAAAAGAACTATCGGAAAAGTATATGGAGGTGGCAGAAACCCAGTTGCTGGCTTTGTGTTCCGATAAATACCTGGCAAAGCCGGGGACCAATGCAAATTTCCTTTTGAAACACAGCGTAGGAAATATGCCTAACGGAACCGAAATTGATGTGCCGCTGTCGTATGCCGATTACTATTTTATTGAGGCCATGATGCGCTATAAAGCGCTTTTTGAAAAGAAATAGAACGCGATGGAAAACAATAGAACACATTTTTTGCGATACATGTTTGGTTTATCTCTGGCTCTATGTTTTTCTTCCTCTGTATCCGGGCAGGCGAACGTTTCGTTCTCGGAAGTTGGTTTAGGATGGTCAAAGAACAGTATAAATGCCACAATTTTCCGAAGAAATTCGGTTGTTTCTACTCGAAATTATCAGTTTGTGGCTTATTACGATAGCAGTGCAACGGTTGTTATTGCCCGTCGCAAACATGGGACGGATCAGTGGGAGATTCACCGGACTCAATACCGTGGAAATGTAAATGATGCACATAATGATATCAGTATCATGGCCGATGGCGATGGTTATTTACACCTTAGCTGGGATCATCACAACAATTTGCTCCATTACAGCCGGAGCCTGGATCCCGAAGATTTTGAAATGGGACCAATGGAATCCATGATTGGAACAGAAGAAAATGCAGTTTCTTACCCCGAATTTTACCGTTTGCCCGATGGTGGTTTGCTTTTTGCTTATCGTGATGGAGGTTCGGGTAACGGGAATATGGTGTTGAACCGATACGATTTGAAGAACCGTGGGTGGGTACGTTTGCAAAACAATCTTATCGACGGGGAAGGCCTGAGAAATGCTTACTGGCAGTTGTGTGTCGATGTGCGGGGAACCATCCATGTTTCGTGGGTCTGGCGTGAAACTCCCGATGTGCATTCGAATCACGATTTATGTTATGCCCGCTCAGAAGATGGTGGCTTTACATGGGAAAATTCCCGGGGAGTCTTGTACAAGCTGCCAATTAAAGCTGAGAGTGCTGAAATTATTTGCCCGATCCCGCAGGGTAGCAATCTGATCAACCAAACTTCAATGGTTGTTGATTCTGCAGGAAATCCATACATCGCAACGTATTACAAGCTGGCTGAAGATTCCTGTACCCAATTCCGTGTGATTTTTTGCGAAAGAGGAAATTGGAGATCGGTTGTAGCAACCCATCGTACTCTCGATTTTGAATTGGGTGGAGTTGGATCGCGGAATATTCCTGTCAGCAGGCCTCAGCTATTGATCAGAGAATCAAAAGGAGAGAAAACCATGGTGCTGATTTATCGGGATGAGGAAGTTGGTAATCAGGTGATTTTGTCTGCTGCAAATGTCTGCTATCCGGAACAGTGGCGGTCCGAAATGATCAGCCCATATCCGGTAGATCGCTGGGAGCCATCGTATGATACCGAACGCTGGAGAAGAGACCAACAGTTGGATATCTATTTTCAGAAGGTAGGTCAGGGACAAGGAGAAACAACCGTAGAAATGGAACCTCAAATGGTTGGCATTTTAGAAGTGCGATAGTTTTACTGTTGTTTGGGCCTTCTGTCGGTTTTGGGCTTTGGCCTGAAATAACGCTTCTTGTTGGCTGGATTAACCGGTGGTCTTTGATCCCACGAAGGGGCTTCGCCCATATCGGTTGGCAACGCCATTTTGGGGATCTCTATGCCGATTAGCCGTTCAATTCGTCTGAATTTCTGTGTTTCTTTGGGTGTAACAAAGGTAATGGCAACGCCGGTTGAATTGGCGCGGGCTGTCCGGCCAACACGGTGGACGTAATCTTCGGCTTCGTGAGGAACATCGTAGTTGATGATCAGTTCAATGTCTTTGATGTCGATACCACGGCTGAGAACGTCGGTCGCAACCAACACTCTTGTTTTATGAGAACGGAAATTGGAGAGCACGATTTCCCGTTCTTTTTGTTCCAGATCGGAGGAGATGCCTTCAATGGAAATGCCCTTTCGGCGTAATTCCGAAACAATTTTGGATACTTTGATCTTCGCGGAGGTAAAAACCAGGATGCTCTGAAAATCCGATTTGCTGGTTATGATCCGCCGGGTAAGTCTTGTTTTTTGTTCTTCGTTCAGCAAATAAACTTCCTGGGTAACCCCTTCGGCAGGCTTCGACATCTCAATGCTGATCTCTTTGGGATTGTGAAGAATCGTTTCGGCAAGTTTTTTTATTTTGGGTGGCATGGTTGCACTGAACATAAGCGTTTGCCGTCCCTCTTTTGGTAGGTAGGAGACAATGCGCATGATGTCTTCATAAAATCCCATGTCGAGCATCCGGTCGGCCTCATCGAGTACCAGATGCTGCAGGTTATCCAGATCGACTTTCCCTACATTGAGGTGTGATATGAGTTTGCCGGGTGTGGCCACTACAATGTCGATATGGTTGGTAAGGGCCTTGCTTTCGACAGTCCAATCGTTTCCATCGCCACCGCCATAGATGGCAATTGAATTCACATCGCAGAAATAGGAAAAGCCCTGGATTTGTTGCTCAATCTGAATAGCCAGCTCCCGGGTGGGAACAATAATCAGGGTATTGATACTATTGTTTCTGTTTTGTGGTATTTTATGCAGAATAGGCAAAACAAAAGCGGCTGTTTTGCCGGTGCCTGTTTGGGCAAATGCAAGTAAATCGTTGTTCTGTAATATCTCTGGAATTGCTTTTTCTTGTATGGGGGTAGCATTTTCAAATCCCATAAACGATATTGCTTCAAGCAGTTGATCGTTTAATTCAAACTCATCAAATCTCATCTAAATTAAATACGTAAAATAATATGGCTTAAAAATAGTCATTTTTTTGATAATCAATCAAGAAAACCGAAGTTGTCTTTTGGCGATTCTTTTTTATTTAGACTTGCCTTAACATTGAAATGTTGGGAAGAAATACGATGAAGGAGGTTGAAATAACAATTTATCCTACCTTTTCAACCATTTTTTGACCCAGTTGAGATCATTTGAACCTGTATTTTTAGGTTTTAAATGGTGAGATACCTAAATCTTGATTGGATATGAAAAAATTGAAACCGATTATTTTCGTTTGCCTGCTCTTATTGGCAACCATTGGATATACACAGTCTGTAATTCCTGCTTTTCCCGGTGCTGAAGGAGGAGGCGCGAATGCCACCGGAGGCCGTGGCGGAAATGTTTACTTTGTGACATCGCTGGAAGATACCAACGCCGGCAACACTACAACCGGCGAGGGAACGTTGCGTTGGTGCCTGGCACAGGCTGGCCCCCGTACCATTGTTTTTAGGGTTTCGGGTTTTATTCAGTTAAAATCGGTTTTGACCATTAAAGAAAACACCACCATTGCCGGGCAAACCGCTCCGGGTGACGGAATTTGTATTGCCGGACATACAACCCAATTGAAAGGGAGTAATGTGATTGTACGTTATATCCGTTTCCGGATGGGTGATTTAAATGCTGCTGCGGAAGATGCTTTCTGGGGAAGGTATTATGCGAACATTATCATCGATCACTGTTCGATGAGCTGGAGTGTTGATGAATGTGCCTCTTTTTACGATAACGAAAATTTTACGTTGCAATGGTGTATTCTTTCCGAGAGTCTGCGTAATTCTGTTCATCCTAAAGGAGCTCATGGTTACGGTGGAATATGGGGTGGCAAGACTGCTTCGTTCCATCACAATTTATTGGCTCATCACGATAGCCGTAACCCGCGTATGTGCGGTTCGCGCTATTCGAACCGGGCCGATCTTGAACTGGTTGATTTCAGGAACAATGTGATTTATAACTGGGGATCGAATAGCGGATATGCTGGCGAAGGCGGGCGTTATAACTTTGTGAACAATTATTACAAACCAAGTCTCGGATCGAGCAATGCCACCCGCATTTTTCAGCCCAATGCCGACGACGGGTCAAACCAACAAGCGCTCGGCGTTTGGGGTGCATTCTACGTGAACGGAAATCACATGAGTGGGAGCGAGGCTGTCACCAAAGATAACTGGGTCGGGATTCAACCCAATCCTGCAATAAAACCGATTGCTGAATTGAAATCGGATGTTGAATTTACTGTGCCATCTGTAACTACTCAATCGGCCGACTCGGCCTATTGGCTGGTACTCGCAGGTGCAGGTGCCAGTTTCCACCGCGACAGTACCGATGCCCGTATTGTAAAAGAAGTAGCCGATAGTCTGGCTCCAAAACGGGCATCAAAAGGAACGACACGGGCAGGTTTGATTGATTCGCAGAAGGATGTCGGAGGATGGGAACATTATACCTTTGGCGCCATCGAAGTGCCGGTGGATGCCGATCGGGATGGAATGGCCGATGAATGGGAACTGACCAACGGGTTAGACCCTACCAATAGCACCGACCGGAACGTAACCGACACGATCGGATATACCATGCTGGAACACTATCTGAATCAAATACTGGAAGATACCACTGAGTATATTCCGGTATCAGCAACGATCAGGGATTTTAATCCCCAGCTGGTGGTTTATCCCAATCCTTCGAGAGGAATTACCATCGTTCGTTTTAACATGAAGCAAGCCGGTTCCGGAAAAGTGGAGCTGGTTTCTTTGACCGGAAAAGTTACGCAGATTGCCAAATGCGATTTCCAAAGTGGTTTAAATGAAGTGGGTTTTGATGCATCGGCATTAGCCAAAGGACTTTATTTGTGCCGGGTTTCATCCGCCTCGGGAAGTACTCAAATGGTGAAGTTTCTGGTTCAATAGAAAATAATCAGAGTTACTAAAATACAAAGCCCTGTTTGCAATGTTGGGTAGTTGCAAACAGGGCTTTTTTATTATTTCACTGATGTTAGAAAGTTACACTGGTGACTTTTCCTGTGACTGTGAAGCTTTTCTTTTGGGTACCTCCGGAATAACTTCCTCCAGTATACAAACCATCTTTTACCGTACCGGTGCAGGTTCCTCCGGTATAAACATAGTAGGTGCCATTGATGAAACTTGGGGAAGAGAAAAGAATTGAACCATAGTTTCTCAATGGTTTAAATGTTACAATGTCGTTTCCGCTCGAATCCTGAATATGGAACAGTGTATTGGCAGAGATTGTTGATGATGTTGAAGCAGAAACTCCGTTTTGAGTTGATGTGGAGCTCATCGCTTTGCTCATGTTGGAATAAATTCCAGCAGCAATCAGGAAGCCTCCCGAAATATTAAAATTGCCGTTGAAATCAATTGCCTCTTCGGGCTGAGAAGGTGGTCCATGCACAATCATCGTTCCTCCCGACATCTCAATATTACCATTGGAATCAATTGCATCGCCTGAGGTTCCGCTGGCAACTACATAACCGCCTTTAATGTAGAGACAACTTCCATCGTTCGATTCGGTTCCTCCACTTACAGTACCCATGGTGGCATTAAACCCATCGTTGGATGCGGTCACTGAAATGTTCCCACTATTGATATAGATGTATTTGCTTTCTACCCCTTCATACGAATTGCTGATTGTAACTGTTCCTCCGTTTTGTGTAATGGATGTCTCTGAATGAATGGCATCATCCGACGATGAAATGGTTGTGTTGCCGTTGTTGATGGTTATGGCTCCGGTGCTTACAATTGTTTTTGGATGACAATAATCGGTTGAACCAGAACTTCCTCCTCCTGGGAAGCCACCACCACCTCCACTACTGCTACCGGAGACTGAGAACGAAGACCCGGTCGTGGTTAATGATATAGTCGGAGAATTGTTGCTATCGCCCAATGTAATGGTTCCATCTGCTTTTATGCCTTTACCGCCCGATCCGGAACTTAATAGGGTAAGATTTCCTCCGGTGATAGTGGTATTCCCATCGGATGTAAGACATGCAGCGCTATAAGCATCGGTTGTGCCGGAACTATTCTTATAAGTCGATCCGGCACCGCTGGTTGTTACCTTGATTGTTCCTGATGTAATGTTGATATTGCCGTCGGAAGAAATCCCTTTACCGGCTTTGCCCGAACAGGTAATCGTTACATTACTGCCGCTTAGTGTTACATCTTTATCGCCTTTTATTCCCGTGCTGTAATTCGGGTCATAACCACTTCCTGAAGAAAGTAAGGCTACATCACCGCTGTTGCTGATGTTGACCGATCCACCTGCTAATGTCATATTTTCGCTGGCTTTCAATCCTTTTGACTGTGCCCCCTGGGTTGTTATGGTAAGTGTCCCTTTGCTGACCAGAAGCGTATTGTCGCTTTCAATTGCATTTCCTCCCGACTGGGTTGTGCCGGCTGTAATGGTTCCATTGTTGATTGTTAACGTTCCATCACTTTTGATTGCGGTTGGATTGGAATAATCGGACGAAGCTCCTGATCCGGATACAAGTAGTTGGGGACCCGTTGTATTGGCATTTATTACCGGTGAACTGCCAGAACTTCCCAATACAATATTTCCGTCTGCTTTAATGGCTTTTCCTCCTGTTCCGGAATTGTTTGCTGTGATATTTCCTCCTGTGACTGTAATATTTCCATCCGAAGAGATGCATGTGGCCGAATAGGTGTCGGTTACTCCGGAACTGTTGGTGTATGTGGCTCCGGTACCCGACGATGTGATATTTAAACTTCCGCTGTTCATAGTGAGATCTCCGTCAACAGAAATACCTTTACTTCCTGCTCCGCTATTGGTAATTGTGATTGCGCTTCCACTGATTATACCGGATTTTTCGCACTTGATCGCCGAACAGTAGGAAGGGGTAACCCCCGCACCGGAAGTTTCGAGTACCACGCCTCCGGTTGTTTTCAATGTGATGGTTCCACCGCTCAGGGTCAGCGTTTGAGCCGATTTGATCCCTTTCGAACCGTTCCCGGCAATGGTCAGGTCGATTGTTCCGCCAGAGATGGTTGTTGTGCTGTCGCTAACCAACCCGTTGCCACCCGGTTGTGTGGTTGAAACGGTTATGGTTCCGCTGCTGGCTGTTAAGATCCCGTCGCAGGTAATGGCATTGGGATTTGAGTAGCTGGCCGCAGCTTCTGTTCCGGAAACGAGCAGTTGTGTGCCGGTTGTTGAGCTGATTACGGTAGCTCCTGCGAGCGAAAGGTTGCCGTCAGCAGAGATACCTTTGCCTCCAGTTCCTGAGTTGGTTGCTGTGATGTTCCCGCCAGAAAGAGTAATGTTCCCGTCGGCACACAGACCGGTTGAGGAATAGGAATCGTTGTTCCCTTTTGCATTGGTATAGGTGGCACCGGTGCCTGAACTGGTGATGCCGAGCGAGCCTGAACTCAGGACGAAGTTTCCGTCGCAGGAGATTCCCTTGCTCCCCGCACCGGAATTGGCGATGGTAATCTTGCTTCCTTTCAGGTCGATGTTGCTGTCGCATTTGATGGCCGAGCAGAAAGAAGGGTTAACTCCCGAACCGGACGTTTCGAGTACAACGCCTCCGGTTGTTTTCAGGGTGATGGTTCCACCACTCAGGGTCAGTGTTTGAGCCGATTTGATCCCTTTCGAACCGTTCCCGGCAATGGTCAGGTCGATTGTTCCGCCAGAGATGGTTGTTGTGCTGTCGCTAACCAACCCGTTGCCACCCGGTTGTGTGGTTGAAACGGTTATGGTTCCGCTGCTGGCTGTTAAGATCCCGTCGCAGGTAATGGCATTGGGATTTGAGTAGCTGGCCGCAGCTTCTGTTCCGGAAACGAGCAGTTGTGTGCCGGTTGTTGAGCTGATTACGGTAGCTCCTGCGAGCGAAAGGTTGCCGTCAGCAGAGATACCTTTGCCTCCAGTTCCTGAGTTGGTTGCTGTGATGTTCCCGCCAGAAAGAGTAATGTTCCCGTCGGCACACAGACCGGTTGAGGAATAGGAATCGTTGTTCCCTTTTGCATTGGTATAGGTGGCACCGGTGCCTGAACTGGTGATGCCGAGCGAGCCTGAACTCAGAACAAAGTTTCCGTCGCAGGAGATTCCCTTGCTTCCCGCACCGGAATTGGTGATGGTAATCTTGCTTCCTTTCAGGTCGATGTTGCTGTCGCATTTGATAGCCGAACAGAAAGATAGTTCATATCCGGAACCTGAAGAAAGAAGCGATGTGCCGCCTGTCGTTCTAATTGTTAAACTGCCGCCGCTTAATGTCATTAATTCAGAAGATTTTATTCCCTTTGAACGGTTACCGGCAACTGTCAGATCGAAGGTTCCGCCCGAAATGGTTAGGGTGCTGTCGCTGGAGATGCCGTTTGTGCCCGGATTATTTGTGGTAATAGTAACATTCCCTTTGTTGAAGGTAATAGAACCTTCGGTTTTTATGGATGTTGAATTGGTATATTCGGCTGTTGCACCTGAGCCAGAAATTAACAATTGCCCGCCAGCGGTGGTAAATGTCAGTGTTGGGGAATTACTGGAGCTTCCAACCACCAGATTCCCGTCGGCCAGGATGCCTTTGCTGCCGGTACCGGTGTTTGAAATAGTGATGTTCCCTCCCTGAATGTTCACATCTTTATCGGCATCGATGCAGGATGACACGTAAGCATCGGCTTCACCATCGGAATTGGTATACGTGGCACCTGTCCCGGTGCAGGAGATGTTGATTTCTCCGCTGAGAATGGTGATTGCCTTGTCGGAGGAAATTCCTTTACTTCCGGTACCTGTTGCTTTGATTGTGATGGTTGGTGAATTGATGGTAATGGAATCTTCGCTTTTGATTGCAGAACAATAGGATGGATCGTATCCCGATCCCGAAGTCCCGAGGATGGTTGCTCCCGATGTCGTCACATCGATTGATCCGCCGTTCAGGTACATTTGCTGTGACGATTTGATTCCTTTCGACTGGTCACCGCTTATGGATATTTCTACAGAGCCATCTTCCATGGTGAAAGTACTATCACAGGTAATACCAGCTACATTTGCTGAAGAGCTGGTAATGGTGATATTTCCCCCTGTAATTTCCACATAACCCTTATCGCAGTCGATGCCATCGCTGTTCGATACGATGCTTAACGATCCATCGCTCATGCGGAATGAATTGGTGGTGTGGATGCCATCTTTAATGGTGCCGGTTATGGTAATGTTTCCGCCCTCAACACTCACATAATCTTCGCTGCAGATTGCGTGTTTCAGGTTGCTTACCAGGGTTAGGCTTCCGGTGCCGGAAAATACAAGTTGACCTTCGCTGAAAAAAGTTCCTTTCTGGTCTTCATCGCTCGAAGCATATTGGCTTCCATCGGTGAGTGAACTGGTTGTTCCTTCACGTAATGTAACGGTTGCTTTGTTGTTCGACTGGATATTGATGGCAGGTCCGTCGTTGTTAGTAATTTCAACCCCATCAAGGATCAGGTTGAAGCGTTTTCCGCTATAAATTTTGAACATCCCGTCTGAAGTACTTCCCTTCAGCTCATAATTGATGTCGCGGGTTTCGGTGGTCGAATTTACCGTGACATCGGCGCCGTTGGCTTCAACGGTAACCCCTTCAAAAGCCAGCGGATTGATTACATATACAGACGATTCGTCGTAAATTACCGAAATGGTCGATGAATTTTCCCCAAATGTGATGCTATCGATTTCAGAAAGTTGAAATTCGGAAATCAGGCTATTGATATCGAGATAGAATATCGATCCCGAACTGTTAAAATAGGCACTGTCGATGTCGGAAAGCAATACGCCCCGGGTTATTTTGTCCGATGTATGGATATACATTTTTTCCTGGCCAAACAGTAATACGGTCAACACCAGAAAGAGAACAGGGATTATTACTTTCTTCATTTTCTGATCAGTTTAACGGTTTGATTGTCGATTTTTAACAAATAGAGGCCGGAAGGGAGCTCGCTGATGTCGATAGAACTGATTCCTGAAGTTGTATTGGTCCGTTTTACAACCACACCATCCATCCGGAAAATTTGAATAGGCGACGATGTTTCGGGGACATTCCTTAAGAATATCTGATTCTCTGCAGGATTTGGGTAAACCGTCAGCTTTTTTGAGCTGCTTTCAGAAATCGTGGTTATGGTACTGTCCTGATTGGTGTCATCCGGGTTGTTGATGTCAATGTTGGTGCTGTCAGTATTGTCTCCATTCTCTGTTGAATCGGTGTTTATAAAAGTGGGATCGAAAAATATTTTCCGGATATCGGAGACTGTGTAATTTTCACTTGTTCCGTTGATGAGTTGAAGTAACAGGTCACTTCCGGGAAAGGTGAAATTTTGTAGTGAACGAATTGCTTTGTTGCTCACCGTTCCATCTTTCATCATAATAATCATGCTTTGTGCCGACAGCCTGAAACAAAAAGGGCCGGAAAAAAACAGCACGAGCAAAATGAATGTTTTTAGGTTCATAAGTCTACCATTCATAATTTCAGTAATTAACAAATTTTTCTTTACAATTTTGTTTTATTCGAAAAGAAAGGCATGAAGTTTTTTTGTTCGGGTAGATCGGCGCCGATCCGGAATTGTCTTCATCCTTACTCGGTAATTTTACGTGCAAAAGGAAATGAACCCTAAAGTCCGATGGAAAAACAAAGATTAATGGTGGTTTTTTCATATTTCAGAGAGGTATGAAAAGGAAAAATAGAGAGGAAGAGTTGCTCAATTATGTTGAATCATATAACTTAGTAAAGTCTGTTTCTAAGATCTTAAAAATTGATTTAATAACGGTTTAAATTTTCTCTTATGAAGACAAAAGTTTTTCTTTTCCTTCTGCTATCTGCAGTTTTATTTGGATGTTGTGAAAAACCGGGAAACCAATACGATGGTTCCTGGAAGCTGGTGAAGGCAACATGGGCCTTTTCGGATTCGATGAAATACGAATATCCCGGAAATGTCACCTGTCTGGAAGGTTCGTGGATCATATCGGGTGCAAATTCCATCTATTTGATGAAATACCAGGTGAAAGGAGATACGACATCCATTTTCGAATATTCAAAATTAACCCAGAAATTTGAAGGAAATAAGATCATCGAAAAATATGGCATATCCGATTGTGACGAAATAACCGGGAAAACCGAGGTTTACAACATTGAAATCAAGGGCGATTCGCTTTACTTTTCCGGTCCGGTGGATGACAGCCGAAAAGTGAATACTCCCGATTTGTATCAGGTTTATGTGAGGGAATAATTTATTGACATACTAGATTTACTGATGAACCTGTTATGCCTCTTCGGATCCGTGCAGGTTCATTTTTTGGTTTGGTAAAATTCTATTTCATTGTTTCTTTTTCGACTGAAGCCGGATTGAAGGCATATTCCCCTAGTTTTAGCAGAAATGTTTGTTCCAGATTATTTCTGGTTATCCAATCCTTTAAAAACAGAAATGCCATCTTCTCAGGTGGCATTTCGAACAATCCGGAAAGTGTTAAACCCGTTTATTTGGTCTCCGTGGTGGTGGTTGTGGTGTCGTTGCTGCTACCCGACGATCCACGGTTGCGGATCTTCTGGTTCAGCATTTCAACCAGTTGGGCTACGTTCGATGCCAGTGTGCCATATACGGCCGCATTGGCTTTCTGCATTACATTGAGGTAATCGATCAGGGCGTTCAGCTGAGCCTGCGTGTCCTTCTTGATCGATGAGGGGGCCACGATGGTTTTGCCCGCTTCGGTCTCGGCCGATTGCTGGTAAAGCGAGGTGAAGCTGGCCTCGGCGCTTTTCATCGTCCCGGTTAAGCCTGCAATGCCCAGCACCCCGAGAGCGGCTGCCGCTTCGGCTGTTTCGAGTTCGAGCAACAGGGCATCGTACTGGGCGCTCTCTTTTTCATGGCTTAGCCGCGAAAAATTGCTGCCGTGCGATTCCACTATGCGCAATAGCTTTTTGGCTGCCGCTAAGGTTGCTTCATCTTTTTCCCATAGTAAGAAACCTTTCAGGAAGTGGATGAACGCTGCCAGCAGGTTGTCGCGCCGGGTGTCGGCTACTTCAATCTGGTCGGTAAGCTCTTTCCCCCTGAAGGCGCCAATCCCCGACAACATGGTGTCGTGACTGGATTTTAGTGCCGCATTCTGATTGTTCAGGTATGCATCGTCGATGGCCGCTTTGGTAACGGCTGCGTTCACGTCTTTGGCTACATTGGCCGTTTCGCCAATGGTCGCATTTCGTAATAAATTTTCCATGATGGTTATTTTTCTTACACGTTACAATTATCCTTTGATGGTTTGTTTTTCCCGGATTGCTCCCGATTGCAGGTGGTGCCTCCTCTTTTGCAGGTGGTGCGATGGACGGGGGCAGGGTACAAACGGTTCAATCTCCCTACAAGTTAAGAAAATCCTGCCAATAATCCATCGTTTTTATGATGTTATCTGCTGAAAAACATACTGGTAACGGTTTTGTGTAGGCTATTTTGCCCCGATGTGTATTTCCTGTGTCAGCATGCAGCAGATTTGCTCCCCTCTGACATGAGGCGTACAAAGCTCAGCAGATTTGCTCCGCTTTAACACGACGCGTACAACGCTCAGCAGATTTGCTCCACTCTGACACGAGACGTACAACGCTCAGCAGATTTGCTCCGCTCTGACACGAGACGTACAACGCTCAGCAGATTTGCTCCGCTCTGACATGAGGCGTACAAAGCACAGCAAATTTGCTCCGCTCTGACATGAGGAATTGCGAGTCATTATATGCCCCCAAAGCTTTTGGAAAATGAAACTATGTGTCCTATTGTGTCTACTGTGGTTTATTATCTCACTACAATAGGTTCAAATCTCATCCCGTTTCCTTAATTTTGAAAAAAACAGTTGCCATGGAATATTCCGATTTGAAAGCAGAATTACATCGGTTGATCGATCAGGTAAACGACGAAGCGGCGTTGTACCAGGTGCGCTCCATCCTCGAAGCACAAACCGGTCATGACTGGGCCGATGATATCAGTGATGAAATGCGGGCAGCATTGGAACGAAGCATTGCCCAGGCCGATTCCGGAAACGTGATTAGCCATGAAGATGTGATGAAAATATTCCGTGAGAAATACGGAAGAAAGTGAAAGTAATTTGGTCGTTAAAATCGGTAAGAACCTACGATCAGATTGTTTCATTTCTCCTGTCGGAATGGGGAACGTCTTCGGCTAAAAATTTTGGGGATTCAAGTAGTCAAGTCCTAATCCGATTATTTTCTTAAAATCTTTATCGTTGTCAGAGATTAAGGTAAAGTTGTTGCAAATGGCTGTTGCAGCAATAATGGCATCGGGGAGTTTTATGTTAGTTTTTTTCCTGATCTCGATGGATTGGTTGATAATGGCATCGTTGATGAATAGTACTTTTGAACCTTTGATAAATTGTTTTAAAAGAAGTAAACTATTTTCCTGTTGATATTTCCATGCTAACAGTTCAATTTGTGTGATAAATGAAATCTGGCATTCCCGGTCAAGGATGGAGTCTAAAAGTAGTAATCCTTTTTCAGGAAAAGATTCCTGAAGATATTTAATTACAGCACAAGTGTCAATCAAATATTGCGTTCCCATTCCTGCCGTAGTGTTTCAATTTGCTGTTGTATTTCTTCCTCCGGTTGCTTTGGCAGCTTACCCCTCAGCGAAGAAATTTTGATTTTATGCTCCGCCGGATGGGAATGTAAAACCGGGCGTTTGGTGCGCTGGTATTCGACTTGTGGTTCTGAAACTTTCTTTGCCATGGTTTATTCTGTTTAATGTAAAATTACGAAAAATTTCTATGTGCCCTATTGTGCCTATTGTGGTTTTCTTTTCACCACAATAGGCACATAGATCACATAGAAATTATCGGATGCTTTTCACAAACTCCCGTACCTTCATCTTCAAATCGCCTTCTTCGATCAGTTTCTTTATGAAAGCCGAACCGATGATGCCGCCGTTGGCAAACGAGCAGGCACGGTCAAATGAGGCTTTGTCCTTGATGTTAAAACCAATTTGGGTCGGGTTTTTTAGTCCGAGACTTTTTACCCGGTTGAAGTAAACCATCTGTTTTTCTTCGTCCACACTTTTGTTCGAACCCGTTGTACTGGCCGACGAAACCATGTAGATGAATCCGTTGCACGCCTCGTCGTATGCACGGATGCGCTCGTCGGTGGTTTGCGGCGTAATGAGGAACACATTGCTTAGGTTGTACTTGTCGTAAAGCGGTTTGAAATCTTTTACGAATTCATTCAGAGGAATGTCGGGGAGAATTAAGCCCGAAACACCGCTCTCTTCACAGGTTTTTAGAAATTTTTCCAGTCCGAATTTCCAGATTGGGTTAATGTAACCCATCAGCAGAATGGGGATGTTCACTTCGCCTTTGATGGCTTTCAGTTGTTCGAGCAGTTTTTTGATGCTCATGCCGTTTTGAAGCGCTTTCAGGTCGCTCTCCTGAATGGTTGGCCCGTCGGCCACGGGATCGCTGAACGGCATCCCCACTTCAATAATATCGGCACCCGATGCCTCCAGTTCTTTGATGATGGTGGCCGTGTCGTTCAGTTCAGGGTACCCGGCGGTGAAGTAAACCGTCAGCAGGTTCTCTTTTTTATCTTGAAATTTTTGTTGCAGTTTGTTCATGTTACTTTCTTTTGTTTTCCCCAACACCTCCGCAGGAGGTGAAAAGTTCCTCCTCTTTAGGGGAGGTTAGGAGGGGTTTATCATGTGTTTAATATACGTATCCATATCTTTGTCGCCGCGGCCCGAGATGTTGACCACCACCACGTCGGTAGGTTTCAGGTCGAGTTTGTTCAATCCGGCCAGCGCGTGTGCCGATTCCAGCGCGGGGATAATCCCTTCTATTTTTGTTAAAAGGAATGCGGCTTCGAGCGCTTCCTGATCGGTTGCGTCGATGTAACGGGCGCGACCTGTTTTTGCCAGGTGGGCATGGAGCGGGCCAATGCCCGGGTAATCCAATCCTGCCGAGATAGAATAGGGCTCAATAATCTGTCCGTCGTCATCCTGCATCAGCATGGTTTTCGATCCGTGGATGAAGCCTATTTGCCCGAGTGCAATGGCGGCAGCGGTTTCGTTTGTATTTACGCCCATTCCCGAGGCTTCTATAGCAACGAGGTTCACCGAAAGGTCGTCGAGATAATGGTAGAAAACCCCGGCAGCATTGCTACCTCCACCCACGCAGGCCAGAATGTAATCGGGCGAGGTTCGACCTATTTGTTCGTCGAGTTGCCAACCAATTTCTTCGCTAACTACCGACTGGAATTTTGCCACAATCTCAGGGTAGGGATGAGGTCCAACCACTGAGCCAATCAGGTAATAGGTGTCTTCCGGATTGTTGATCCAGTCGCGCAACGCTTCGTTGGTTGCATCCTTCAAGGTTTTGTTGCCACTCTTTGCCGGAACCACTTTGGCGCCCAGCATCTCCATTCGTTTCACATTGGGCATCTGCCGTTCAATGTCCACTTCGCCCATGTACACCACGCATTCGAGGTTCATCAGCGCACATACCGTAGCGGTTGCCACGCCATGTTGACCGGCGCCTGTCTCGGCAATAATACGAGTTTTTCCCATTTTCTTGGCCAAAAGGATCTGACCAATGGTGTTGTTCACCTTGTGCGAACCGGTGTGGTTTAAGTCTTCGCGTTTCAGGAAGATTTTTGCACCATAGTGTTCACTCAGCCGTTTGGCAAAGTAAAGCGGCGACGGGCGGCCTACGTAATTTTTCAGCAGGTCGATAAACTCCTGTTTAAACTCGTACGAGTCGATAATTTCGCGGTAGCAGGCGCGCAGTGCATCCACATTGGGCTGCAGCATCTCGGGGATAAACGCTCCGCCGAATTCTCCATAGTAACCGTTAGAATCAACCCCCCAATTACCCCCCGACCCCCTGAAGGGGGGGATATTAACCCCTAAATCCCCTGAAGGGGACTTTTGCTTTTGATCGTTTTTGTTATTCATGTATGTAAATTTTTTTCAACCTTTAAATCCCCTAATAGGGACTTTTGTTGTTAATTGTTTCTGATTCTAAATTTATAAAAGTACAGATCCTTCATATAAGGTAGTTCCTCGCCCCTCCTTTAGGGGGTTGGGGGGTTATCTCTCTCTCAATTTTTTTTAATACATTTTCTGTATTGAATAAAACCTCTTCATTTGTAAATCGTAGGACTTTTATTCCAAGTTCTTTTAATTCGGAATCCCGATTACAATCGTATTCATATTGAGATGGGATTTTGTGGTAACCTCCATCAATTTCAATAATAAGTTTTGCTTGATGGCAATAAAAGTCGGCAATGAAATAGAGTATAGGATGCTGACGTTTAAATCGGATTCCTTTAATCTTTTTAGTAGAAAGTTGTTCCCATAAAAATTCTTCAGCGTCAGTAGGATTAAGTCGAAGTTGTTTGGCAAACTCGAATAGAATGGGTTCTGCCCCATAAAACATATTACCCCCCTGCCCCCTAAAGGGGGAGTTTTTATAGTTTACGTTATTGTTGTTCATTTTTCAATTAAATTACATTTTAGAACTTCAATACTGGTTGTTTGAAAGTCCCCTTTAGGGGATTTAGGGGTTTTAGCCCCCCCCTTAGGGGGCTGGGGGGTTAAGAATTCTTTTATCAATTCCACATCTTTTACGCCCGGTTCCACCTCGAACTTGCTGTTGATGTCGATGCCGGCAAATTGCGGGTGATCGATTTGTTTCAACGCTTCAGTATCGTTGGGGCCAATGCCACCGCTAAGCAGGAATGGGGTAGTGCCTTTGTAGTTTTCAAGCAATGTCCAGTCAAATTTTTGCCCGGTGCCACCATGTTGTGCTGATGGCGTATCGAACAGAAAGTAGTCGCAATATGGGGTGTAAGCTTCATAGTTGTTCTCTTTTGCGATATTGAATGCTTTCAGGATGGTGTATCCTTCGGCTTTCAACTCCTTACAAAGTTCTGCTGTTTCGTTTCCATGAAGCTGAATAGCGGTGAGAAAATAGCTTTCGGCCATTTCGTGGATCTCTTCGTTTCCGGTATTGACAAAGACCCCAACCCGTGCAATGTGGTTTGGAAGTTTCGCAATTTCAACAGGATCGATTTTGCCCACCACATAGCGCGGCGACCTGGGGTAGAAAATAAACCCCAGCATATCGACCGGCATTTGTGCCAGCTGGTGCATCCGCACCGTATCGCCCATTCCGCAAATCTTTAATTTCATCTGTATTCAATTATTTGATTTGTTGCACGAAGTTACGGAATGCCTTGGCGGGATCGGCTTCTTTCATGAAGTTTTCGCCCATGAGAAAACCTTGGTACCCCTGTGTTTTAAGCATTTTCATCGTATCGGGATTGCTGATGCCGCTCTCCGAAATTTTGATGAACCGATCAGGGATCAACGTTGCCAGTTTTACCGATTGCTGAATATCGACATGGAAAGTTTTCAAGTCGCGGTTGTTCACGCCAACCACATTCACCTGATCCGAAATTTTCAAAAGCTCTTCTTCATTGTGCACTTCGAACAGCACTTCCATGCCCAGTTCCCACGCAAGTTTGGCAAAGCGGTCTACTTCATCAGCAGTGAGCGATGCGGCAATTAACAGGATGATAGCAGCCCCGTAAGCTTTGGCTTCGTGGATTTGATACTCGTCAACAATGAAATCTTTCCGAAGTATCGGTATCGAAAGCAGGCTGGCGGCTTCTTTCAGATCGGCAAGGTTTCCGCCGAAATATTTCTGGTCGGTTAAAACCGATACCGCTGAAGCACCTCCCTCTTCGTAGCCTTTCACGACCTGTGCCAGATTCACATTCCCGTTGATCATCCCTTTCGATGGCGATTGCCGTTTGTGTTCGGCAATGATGCCACTTTTTTCAGGGCTCAGTAAGAATTTCGTCAGCGAAGGCACCGGTTTGTTGTATGCCGGATATTTCATCAGTTCTGAAATCGAAACAGATGCTTTAGCTTTTGCAACTTCGAGACGTTTATCTGCGTTTATTTGGTCTAATATGCACCCCCCTCCCCCTAAAGGGGGGGCTTGAATACCCCCTAACCCCCTAAAGGGGGGATTTTGGGGTGCTATGTTAATTTTATTTTTATTCATTTAATTGCTTTTTACTTTTTGATCTAATGAACAAATTTTCAAATCAGGTAGTTCCTTAAGTCCCCTTTAGGGGATTTAGGGGTTGTCTTTTCCATCATTACCGCTTCAATTCCACCTT
>DAOQAB010000050.1:0-24862 GCA_035353695.1 Prolixibacteraceae bacterium | reverse complement strand
CCCTGCCCATCCAAAAGAGGGAAAAAGAACCCCCAACCTGAACATGACCATTGTAAACCAACTGGCCGAACGCTTGGGGTTAGCGTTTGTACCCGAAAAGACCTCCCCAACCCCTCCAAAGGAGGGGCTTAATTCCTCCCCTTTGGGGAGGTTAGGTGGGGCCGGGTATATAACTGCTAATCCTAAAAATTACGGACTCATTAAAGAGATGAGAGATTATTTGAAAGAAAACCCAACTGAGGCGGAAAAAGTAATGTGGGAATATTTACGGAATAAAAAAACAGGATATAAAATCAGGAGACAGCATATTATTGACGACTTTATTACCGATTTTGTTTGTTTAAGTAAGAAAGTTGTGATTGAGATAGATGGTAAAATACACTTACAACAAAAAGAATACGATGAGCTCAGAACGGCAAGACTTAATGAACTTGAATATGAGGTCATCCGATTTACAAATGAAGAAGTATTTGCAAATCCTGAAATGGTAGCATTAAAAATAAAAGAAAAGCTTGAAAGTAAAGCTGATTTACTGAGTGATGAAGATGCTGTCTCCCCTCCTCTGGAGGGGGCGGGGGAGGTCTTCGCCCCCATCGATATCCTCGATTACATCTACGCCGTGTTGCATTCGCCTACCTATCGCGAGAAATACAAGGAATTTCTGAAAATCGATTTTCCGCGTGTTCCATATCCTAAGGCTCCCTCTCCTTTGGAGAGGGCAGGGGGTGAGGCCTTTTGGCAATTGGTAAAACTGGGAGGAGAATTACGCCAAATCCATTTGTTGGAATCATCCGTGGTTGAAAATTTTATTACCCAATACCCCATTGACGGGACCAATGAAGTTAAGCAGGTAAAAGCCGAGTTCAGTTTATTGGAAATGCCTTACGAAGCAGAAGTAAGCTATGCCAATGGTCTATTCAAATCGTCGGAAAGAAATCCTCTTTATTACGAGAAGATGAAAATTTACATCAACGACACCCAATATTTCGACAATGTTCCCTCATTGGCCTGGAACTTTTACATTGGCGGTTATCAGCCCGCCCAAAAATGGCTCAAAGACCGCAAAGGCCGTAAACTCGATTTTGAAGACATTCTGCATTACCAAAAAATCATCGTCGCCTTAACCGAAACCGATCGAATCATGAAGGAGATTGATCAAATTGAAATTATTTAAATCCCCTCTGCAACAAAAACAAAGCCGGATAAATCCGGCCATGTTTTCTGTTAACCTTTTTCAAGTTCCACTTTTAAATTCGTGGTTTCACCTCTTGCTACGGTGATTGTCAGCGTCTGTTCCTTAAATCCAATTTTCGAAACAACAACCTGATAGGTTCCCTCGGGCAGGTTTATCCTGAAACTGCCTTTTGCAGCACTTTTCTTTACAATCGGTTTCGTAGTTTCGCCCATTGCAGCTTTCATTAAACCAGTAGTATCTGCCGTAAAAGTAAACGAAACACCTTTAACCGGTTCATTACTCCCGGCCAGGGTAACATTCCCTAAAACAGAGGTTGCACCACCACCTGTGGCAATAACGATCCGTGCCGTTTTGTACTGGCTGTAAAATTCGGGCATCGATGCTTTAAAAAGCTCAATATCCAAATCCATTCGTTTCGTTAAAAGTTCGTCTGTTTCTTTAAAAAGCTTAATAAGGTTTTCGGTCGCTGTTTTCGTCTGAGCTTTGGCAGCCTTGGGCTTTGCGAGCATTTCGGAATAAGCGGTTATTGCGGTTTGTAAGTCCGTAATTTTTTCCAGTGTAACACCATAGCTTTCAATCGCAGCAGCATGGGCATTCGCCTTGGCAAGTATGGTATTGCAAATGCCCACAATATCGACATCCCTTGCTTTTTTCAAATCCGAAGCGCTATACTTGATGCTTTCCAGCAGTTCTGAATTATTCATCACATTGGCATACGATTGCAACCGGTTTGCAATGAACAGCGCATTTTCGGCCATTGCCAGCCGTTTTGCCGTTTTGTCGGTGGTAATACCGGTTGTTTGCTCGATCTGAGCATCCCGGTTAATCTCAATCAGTGGAATTTTTGCAACCCAAAGATTGTAGGTCGCCGCAAAAACGGCATTGGAACTCCAGGTACTTTGATAGTTTTCGCAAACTTCTTTAACAGCATAGTACATGCTTAATTTGTCCTCTTGATTTGTGTTCATACTAGATAAGTTTTAAAGTGAATATGAAATGAAACAGTTTTAATCCATCATAATACCGGATTTATTTAACGAAACATTCAATCTCAAACCTCATAACCTTCATCCCATAATGTCAATATTGGCATTCTCAAACACAACTGAGGATTTCTTCAATCAAACATTGGATTCCCATCTATAAAATCCGTTATTCACAATACAAATTACATATTTATGACTGAAAATCAAAGAATAATCAACTTTTATTTTACATCGATAGGTTGCAAATATGCATTTCTTGACGATAAATCTATTTTTCTCGACCACAAATCCATTTTTCTTTTCCATGAATTCATTTTTCTTTTCAACAATCGTTCATTTCTTTTTTTTAATTGGAATCCGATAACCATTTTTTCGTTGGCAACAACTGCAATTTTATTTTTCTCAATCTTTTTCAAAATTTCTTTCACATCAATGCTCTTTTCGTTAGGGGCAGCTTCCTTTTGTGCGTAATAACAAACTGAAAAGCTTTTTTATCAATGATTATAATTCTGAATCGAATGAATTTGAAAACCTGTTTGATCATTTTTGGGATGATTGCAATGAGCTCTCTGAATGGAGTAAAGGCTCAACGCATGGCTGTCAAAATGATGGATGGAACAGAGCAGGCTTACGCCGTAACTTCTCTTTCAAAAGTTACTTTTTACGACAGTAACCTGGTTTTGGATGAAATTTCAGGGGAAACCCAATCGTACAAATTATCGAACATCCGTAAAATTTATTTCTCCGATCTCACTTCGGTGACCGATCTGGATTTAACCGGTGCAACGGCTCTGACTGTTTATCCCAATCCTGCCGGCGATTGGATTCATATCCGGAACATTCCGGATCAAATTTCCGTAGCCAAAATCTATCGGCTCGATGGACGGGTTGTATCACAGGTTTCACTCTCTTCCGTCGACAATACGATAGATATAAGCAGTTTGAAAAGTGGGCTTTATTTATTATCGGTTGGTGGCAAGGCGCTAAAATTTATTAAGTTATGATCAGGATTTGGATTCTTTTATTTTTTATACTGGGCGTTTTGTCAGTATCGGCACAAAGTAAGATGTACATTCACCGGACCGATCATCTCACCGATGGGATTTCAATTTCGAACAACGACAGTATGTATTTTAATTCAGCCGGGTCGGTCGTTTATTTCAGTTCCGGGAATACAACGATTCCTTATACCACATCCGACATCGACAGCATGTCCTTTGGGGAGGATTCGAACACCATTACGGTGACTTATCGTGATGACGAGGTTTATGTGGTGAATCCGCTTGCTTACGAGGGGGTTTCTGTTACGGTAAGTGGTGCCGATGTGACCGTTCATTCTACCACCGACACAAAGGATATCAATTACCAGCTTTCGGGCACAACTTCCGATGGAATGTTCAAGGTTTATAGCGAGAAGCGGTTTAATCTGTTGCTCAATGGCGTTTCCATTACCAATTCCGACGGACCGGCCATCAATATTCAGGCAAAAAACAAAGTCTCGGTAACGTTGATGGATGGAACAACCAGTTCGTTAACCGATGGCAGTGAATATATTGCCGCTCCCATCGATTCCGCAGGCAAATCCGAAGATCAGAAAGCCGCTTTTTTCAGTGAGGGAAAACTGGTGTTCGGTGGAACCGGAACCCTTGAAATCAACGGTAATGGGGAAGATAAAAGCGCTCTTTGCAGCGATGGGTCGATACAAATAGATCAAGGTATAATTGGGGTTAATAGTGCCATGAAGGATGGAATTCATGGCAAAAGTGGTGTTTTTATTTCCGACGGAATGGTTGATGTTACTGCATCGGGCGATGGAATTGACGGCGATGAGGGATGCATTGCGATCTTTGGAGGGAGTGTAACGGTGAATTGTCCCAGTGCCGATGTCAAGGGGATTTGCAGCGACAGTACATTGACCATCTCCGGCGGAATCATCAACCTGACCATGAGCGGCGATCAGTCGAAAGGGTTGACAAGCAAACAACCGATGAACCTCTCGGGTGGGGATATTACGATCAAAACTTCCGGTGGGGTAATTCTTGAAGCTTTGGGCTCGGGCTATGATCCGTCTTATGCTACCGCCATCAAAGGCGACAGCACTTCGGTTAATTTCAGTGGCGCCAACGTAAACATTGTCTGTAACGGCGCTGCGAATAAAGCGATTTCTGCCGATGGTAATATAACCGTTTCGGGAGGTACAATAAAGGTTACGGCAACGGGTTCTGGGGCAACCTATAAAAACTCGTCAGGCACCACCGATTCGTATGCTTCCACGTGTTTGACATCCGATTCAACGATCTCAATCCTGAATGGGACAATCATTCTTTCCAATTCCGGTTCCGGTGGCGACGGGATCTCCTGTGACGGAATGTTTCAGATAGGCGACTCCAATCATTCTCCCGAATTGAGTGTTACCACTACTGGTTCCAGCATAACCATCTCCTCCGGTTCCACCGGAGGCGGCGGAGGCTGGGGCGGAGGCTGGGGAGGCGGAGGTGGTGGCTTCACACAAACCACTAATGCCGACGAGGCCAAAGCAATTACCTGCAATGGGGCGATTGTTATCAATAATGGAACAACAACCATCTCTTCAGCAAACGATGGGATAAAATCCGATGCTTCAATTACCATCAATGGGGGAACTGTTTCGATCGAAAAGTCGTACGAAGGAATTGAAGCTCCTGCAATAACCGTTAACGATGGAACTGTTTCGGTAATCTCCTCCGACGATGGCTTTAATGCCTCGAAAGGAAATGGGGGTGAAGCAAACGACGGGAGTCTGTTGACGCTGAATGGTGGGAAAATCTATGTGAATGCTTCATCCAACGATGGTTTGGATAGTAATGGCAGCATCGCAATGACCGGCGGGACCGTGGTGGTACATGGACCACAGTCGAGCCCCGATGTAGGAATGGATTATAATGGAACGTTTAATATATCTGGTGGTTTACTTGTCGCGGTGGGACCAAACTCCGGGAATATGATCCAGGGGGTGAGCACCTCTTCAACGCAGTATAGTGTAAAAGCCACTTCTTCATCGTTGGGTACCAACCTTTTTCATATTCAGGATGCCAGTGGGAACGAAATCGTAACCTTTAAACCGGTACGAAGCATTTATTATGTAGTTTTTTCTTCTCCGGATCTTAAGAATGGATCAACCTATTCGGTTTATACTGGCGGGACATCGACCGGGACCAGCTTTGGTGGATTATATACCGGAGGCACCTATTCTGGTGGTACCCAGAAAAAAAGTTTTACGGTTTCAAGTAAAACTACAACCATTTCTTTTTGAAAGAAAGAGAAGATATAGCAGATGCCGTAAAAGGTTGGCCGGTTTGTTTTCGGTTGAAACAAGCAGGCAAAATCGAAACGAGAAGATTTAACTGTATTTTATGCTGCCTCTTGTTTTTGCTGATCGTTTCCAATATCAATGCCGAGGAAAAGGAATCTTATTGCACAAATCTGGGCTTTGAACTGGGCAATTTTACCAATTGGACCGGATATACATGGTACCATAGCACCGATGTAACATCAATAAACAGTTCGAAGGTTACCGGGATTGTTTCCCGGCGTCAAACCATCATGAGCGATACAACGGCTTATGATCCGAATACCGGCGATGGATTGAAAATCATTCCGGAAGGATATCGCTATTCCGCCCGCTTGGGCGATGCAATTACCAGTTCGGATACCAATCCGCGTTGCTGGGAGCAAAGCCTCCGGTATACCATGACCATTGATTCGGCCAATGCACTTCTGGTCATGAAATTTGCCTGCGTCCTTCAATATGCCAGCGATCATACCGCATTAATGGAGCCCCGTTTCAGGGTTACCTTGTTCGATGAGAACGGAGATACAATTCCCGATTGTGCCAATTACGATGTTTACTCCTCCAGCTCTGAAGTGAAAGGATTTCAGACGTATACTCCATCCGGATCAAGCGATCCGGTGCAATGGAGGGATTGGACAACGGTGGGCGCCAATCTTCTAAAGTATGTAGGAAAGACCATTACCATCGAATTCATGTCAGCCGACTGTACCGGCAGGTATCATTATGGCTATGCTTATTTTGTGGCGGCTTGTCATCCAATGTCAATAGCGGTAAAGTATTGTTCGGGCGACTCATCGGCTGTTCTAACTGCGCCTGAAGGCTTCGAATCGTATAGTTGGACCAATAGCGCCGGTATTGAAGTGGATACAGTTCGGAAAATCGAGGTAATCAATCCTTCCGAGGGAGAAGTTTATTCGTGTAAAATGATCTCGGCAACCGGTTGTGAGGTAACCTTACAGGCAACCATTGTACGATATGAAATAAAAACCGGATTTGATTCATACATGCTCGATTGTTTTTCAAACAAAGTGCAGTTCACCAATTCTTCAACCACCACCCACGGATATCTGACCTATAACTGGATATTTGACGACAGTACCACTTCGGATATACGGAGTCCGCAGCATACGTTCCCTACATCGGGCATGCACAACGTGAGTCTTGAACTGGCCAATCCGCCTTCGGAATGTACGGCCACACTTACAAAAGATGTCGAATCTTTTTCACCACCCTTGGTTGGTATTGGAGGCGATTCAACTTATTGTCCTAACCTGACAACCATTTTGAAAGCGTATGGCGCCTATCAATATGTTTGGAGTAATGGCTCAACAAACGATACTCTCGAAGTGGGGGCTCCCGGAGGAACTTATTGGATGCTGGGACATTCGAGCACCGGATGCGTTTCGGACACTGCCTATATAACCGTGAGCGAAGAACCCGACTGGAGCTTTACGGCTTCGGGCGATACCCTTTTGTGTGAAGGCGAAACTTCGGCGCTTTCGGCTTATGGTGCAACTACCTGCCAATGGAATACTGGCGATACGACCGATTCGATTTTGGTGAAAACATCGGGAACTTACACGGTAACCGGGGCCAATGCCCGGGGATGCCAAAAGTCGGAATCGCTGGAAGTTACGGTTTATGCGATTCCATCAGTCGACTTTACCCTTTCTTCATCATCCATCGATATTCGGCATAACCAGTTGAAAGGGAATGTGGATTCGCCTTCGGATGCAACGTATGTGTGGAATATGGGTGATGGCTTGACGGAAACAGGAACAACCATTCTGCATCATTATACCATAATGGATGGGGTTTTGGAATACCGGGTAGAACTTACCGGAACCAACAATTCCGGATGTGCCGATAGTTCTTTCCAAACCATTGATGTGGTTCCGTTTATTCCCAATGTGTTTTCTCCCAACGGAGATGGCGTCAACGATGTTTTTGCTTCAGGATTGGATTTGAAAGTATTCGATCGGAATGGAACAATCTTTTATAGCGGAAACGAAGGTTGGGATGGAACATCTAACGGGCGGTCTGCCGATCCCGATACCTACTTTTATTGGATCCGATATAAGGATAATGATGGGCAGGAAAAAGTGCTGAAAGGATATGTTACGCTGGTGCGATGAGGTTGCAAAGATTTAGATACCTGTTTATTGTTCTCCTGTTTCTTTTTGGTGTCGAAGCAATGGCCCAAACCGATATCTCGATGCCTTCCAGTTGGTATAACCGGGCCAATTACAATCCCGCATCCATTACCCGGGTCGATTATTTGTATCTGTTTTCGAATGTCCGGAAGCAATGGGTTGGTGTCGATGGGGCTCCAACTACTTTCAATATTCAGGCTTCAGAATATTTTAACGATTTGAAATCGGCTGTTGGAATGTCGCTGGTAACCGATAAAATTGGGGTTGTACAAACCGTCGATTTCATGGCGACCTATGCATACCGCATGGAGATAAACCGATACCGGTGGTTTTCGATGGGGCTTTCCGCCGGAATTTATAGCCGGTCGATTAACGGAACCCTGTATGAAGCGGCAACCACTACCGATCCTTCGATCGATTATCGTATTGATCGGGTTTTTTCTCCCGATGTGAATCTGGGGTTTGAATACCAGACGCAGCATTTTATTTACAGCCTCTCTTCCACGCATCTTTTGTCAATCGGAAAATCGGACAATCTTTACCTCAATTCCAACCATCGGTATGCATCGGTCATTTATAAAAGTACCGATCCGTTGTTATTCAATTACCAAATGGGTCTGCAGCTAGTGAACCGGCAGAATGTGGTAGTGCTTGAAGGCAATGCTTGTTTCCGGTTTAAACATCAGACTGGATTAGTCAGGGGCCCGCGTGAAGTGTTTGAACTTGGAATGACTTATCGTACCTCGCAACAAATTTCATTGCTCTTTGGGTTGTATCTCAAAAACAACATTCGGGTTGGGTACGTCTATAATCAAAGTTTTAGTATCGGATATCTTCCCAATAGTACCCATGAACTGATGTTTGAATACCGTATTCCAAAGAAAGTTTCATTTAATCATCAATACCACAACCGCGATTATTGGTATAATTGATCAACTGGATTGCTTTTGTGGATTTCAGAAAATCCGGGCTTTGAAACGGTAAGTTATTCCCAATCGGAATGTCTGGTAGTGATAATCGCGAAATCCCGTCTGGTATTCCAACTTAAAGTCGAACTGTTTTCCGGTCTTTTCAAACCGGGTACGCAGAATTAACGGGTCGTCGTTCCCCTGAATCTGATCCAATCCGCTCATGCGATCCAGATATTCATAAGGATCCCACCCATAATACCCGCCAACTTCTGCATAAAGGTTATAGGTTTTTTTTCGAAGTTGAAGACCTGCTTCGTACAATCTACCTTCGTCCTGTGTCATTGCGACTTTATTGGTTTGCCATACATAAAAACCCAGTAAACCAGCAATTCTTACTTCATCGATAATTCCTTTGTCGAAGTGAAAACTTTTTCCCGCAGCCAGATAGAAATTGTTCATCTCAGCATCGGTATACCGTCCGTTCAGATTGCCGCCGGTGGTGGTTTTGATGGTGTACGCAATGGAAACACCTGGAATATATTTCTTCTCTTTTAATACCTGAATGTATGTCGTTACGAGCAGATCGCCTGCTTCGGTAGTCCAGCCGGCATCGTCGCTGTTGATCTGGCGTTCGTCGCGAACTTCGTTGGTCATATGAAACGTTTCGGTCGGATTGGCATAAATCCTGACCGCTGCCCGTCCCGGTGCGATCACCCAGTAGAAACTGGCAAAACTGTTGATGGCGGTATCGCCGGTCATGAAATGATAATGGGCGCCGAGTTCTATTTTATTCTCATTTTCCACACAGGCATAATCCATGTCGGGAACGGGCAATGCATTAGGACCCAGTTTCCCCGGTGCGATCTGGAGCCATTTCGATGGGCTGTCTCCCCCAAAATCGATCCAGTTGCTTCGATCTCTGTTTTGCGATAAAGCAATCAGGGGAAATAGTAAAAACAGGATAAGAATAATACGTGTGTGCATTGCCATGAATTTGGTTCAAAAATAGTAAATATGAAACGAACATGTTTGCAGGGAGACACAAACACGGATGAACAAAATACATGTGAGTTCCATCCGGCCGAAATATTGTTCAGAAATGATCTTTTCGATACAAAAGAAATTCAGCAAGTTGAAGATTTTGTGCAGATGAAAGTTAAGGAAGAGCTATTTTTTCAGGGTTGTAATATTTTTACGCAGATTATGTAATAATTTGCAAATTTGGTTACTAATTCATACGAATATAAAAATCTGATTTATGGAATTTTTTAAAGCCGAAAACATCAACAAGAATTACTCCGGTTATCAGGCGCTGACCGATGTCTCTGTGAGCATCGAAAGGGGGCAGGTTTTTGGACTGCTGGGACCTAATGGCGCCGGGAAAACCACCCTGATTCGTATCATTAACCAGATTACCGCTCCCGATAGTGGAACGGTTTATTTTGATGGACGTCCACTGAAAGCTTCCGATATTTATCAAATTGGCTATCTGCCCGAAGAACGCGGCCTGTACAAAAAGATGAAAGTGGGAGAACAGGCGTTGTATCTGGCACAGTTAAAAGGGCTCGATCGGCGCACTGCGTTAAAGCGGTTAAAATATTGGTTCGAGAAATTTGAAATCCAGTCGTGGTGGGACAAAAAGCTTCAGGAGCTTTCGAAGGGAATGCAGCAGAAGGTTCAGTTCATCTGCACCATTTTGCACGAACCCCAACTGCTCATTTTTGACGAGCCTTTCACCGGTTTTGATCCCATCAACACCAATTTGCTGAAGCAGGAGATACTGAATCTCCGCGATAAAGGGGCTACCATCATTTTCTCCACACACAATATGGCTTCGGTCGAAGAGGTTTGCGATCACATTGCGTTGATCAACAAATCGAAAAAAATCCTCGACGGCGACATTAACGAGGTTCGCTCTCAGTTCAAAACCAACACCTACGATGTGATCTATCGCGGCGATTACGAGAAGATCGCTTCCAGTCTGGGACATAAATTTGAAGTAGTATCTCATTCCGAGAAATCTTTTTCAAACCAACTTACCATCCGGAATAGTAATGGAGACAGTAACAACGATTTGTTGCAGATTCTTTTGCCTCATGCTGAGATTGTTTCTTTCAGCGAGCGAATTCCCAGCATGAATGAAGTATTTATCCGTGTGGTAGAAAGTAATAACTAAAAAAACGGTCATCATGAATAAAATAAAGCTTATTATTGAAAGAGAATACCTTTCCCGGGTAAAGAAAAAATCGTTTTTGGTGTTGACTCTTCTCACTCCAATCCTCTTTGGTCTACTCATGTTCCTGCCTTCTTACCTGATGACCAGGGAAAATAAGGAGGAACAAAAAGTTGCTGTGATTGACCGTTCTTCGATTTTCCTTGGAAATCTTGAAGATTCTAAATCAACAAAATTCAAGTTCTTTCCGGTCAATGAATACGAGACGGTCAAGCAGAATTTCCAGAAAGGTGAATATTATGCCTTGCTCGAAATCCCTGAAAATATCCTGACAACCAATAAAGTGTTGGTTTTCTCAAACAAGCAGATCAATATCGATGTAAAAAACCACATCAATTGGCAACTGGAGAAAAAACTGGAGGACATTAAACGGGAAGAATTGGTCAAACGGGTGGGGATTCCCGATCTGGAAGATCAGATCAAGAAAACCAAAACATCCATCTCGGTCGAAACCATTAAGGTTGGCGAAGATGGAAAAGGGAAGAAAAGTTCAACCGAGATCGCCATGGTGTTGGGATATGTGATTGGTTTCCTTATTTATATGTTTGTGTTCCTTTATGGCACAATGGTCATGCGGGGAGTCCTGGAAGAAAAGCAGAACCGAATTGTGGAGGTAATTATCTCTTCCGTCAAACCCGTTGAGCTGATGATTGGGAAAATCATTGGGATTGCTGCCGTTGGTTTGACCCAGTTTGTGATTTGGGTTGTTTTAATCTTTGGTATTTCATTGGGGGCCAAATCCTTTTTCCTAAGCGATTCTGCGGTTCAACAAATGAGTCAGGCACAGTCTCAAAACATCATGATGGGGAGTAACCAGGCAGCTGTTGAGTTAACTCAGAATGTGGGTAATAGTCAGTTTAATGAGATTATGGCTCAAATATCCGGTATTAATTTTGCCGGGATCATTATCTGCTTTTTGGTCTACTTTATTCTTGGTTATCTTCTCTACAGCTCGTTGATGGCCGCCATTGCTTCATCGGTCGATACCGAAGAAGATGTGAATCAACTGATGTTGCCAATACAAATCCCTCTGATCGCTTCCATTATCATCATGATGAGTGCCATAAAGAATCCCGAGGGGCCATTGGCGGTATGGTGTTCGCACATTCCGTTTACCTCTCCGATTATTATGATGGTCCGGGTGCCCTTTGGCGTTCCATGGTGGGAGATACTGGTCTCGATGTCTATTCTGGCAATTACAACATTGGTGACTGTTTGGTTTGCTGCGAAGATTTACCGCACAGGCGTATTGATGTACGGAAAGAAAATAACCTGGAAGGAACTGATTAAATGGATGAAGTATCGGGGTTGATATCTCTTTCTCCGCTGAGAAACCAATAGAAGGTAATTTAATCGTAAAAAACAAGGGCGTGATTTTTAGTCGCGCCCTTGTTTTTTTATAGATATTAAAACCATTTCAGTTTTCGGAAAACATAAACCCCTAAAACAGGAAGTATAATGGATGTAATAAGAATTGCAGGGAATGCAAGTGTGCTGTTCTCCATTGCATTGGGAACATTCATCCCAAATAAGCTGGCAATCAAGGTCGGGATCATGAGCAAAATGGTGATGATGGTTAGTTGTTTCATCACCACGTTCAGGTTGTTTGAAATAACCGAAGCAAAAGCATCCATCATCCCGCTTTGGATGTCGGAATAGATCTGGGCTAATTCAAGTGCCTGTTTGTTTTCAATAATTGCATCTTCCAGCAAATCTTCGTTGATTTCGCTCGTGATTTTATTCGAAATACGCAGCCTGGTTAAAACAATTTCGTTGGCTTTAATGGATGTGACAAAGTACACAAGGCACTTTTCCATCTTTAGTAGCTTGTTTAACTCTTTATTTTTAACCGATTTTTCAAGATCCTGTTCAATGGCATTGGTCTGTTGGTTGATTTGTTTCAGATATTTCAGATAAGTATTACCCGAACGAAGGAAGAGACGTAAAATGAAATTGTAACTATCGGTAATCTGTTGGTATTGTTCCCTGAATGGAGATGTAATTTCAATAGGGAGAATTTCATTGTTCTGCATACAGAGGGTTAACGTAAAATTCTCTGTTAGAAAAATGCCAAGAGGGACGGTAAAATAAGGTACTCCATTGTTCCTACTTTCCACCGGAACACGCATGATGATCAGTGTCCAGTCATCTTCAAATTCCACACGCGAACGTTCATCCGCATCTAAAATGTCATTGATTGTGTCGGCTGGTAATTGGAATTCTTCAGTGATTCTGAGGATTTCTTCTTGAGACGGATAGTTTACATTGATCCAACACCCTTTTTCTACTTTAGGTATTTCAATGTATCCTCCAAATGTTTTGAAAATTTTAATCATTGTACATCTCCTCACATTAGACCTGTAAGGAGACAACGACAGCCCTTACAGATAAGTTAATACTTCGAATTTACTATGATACGGGCCTTCGTCCATTTCTTTTATAATTTTGATTTTTATCGCCACAAAAGTAGCTTAATTTTGATAAGATATTCCCTTCAAAACAACTTTTTTTCTTCAAGATAACATTGAATAAATTGAAACTTTTCCAGCAGAGTAGTTTTACTCGTTCTATTCGTTTAGAAGCTTTGAAAATAAGCTAATTGACAAGTCTTGTTAGTGTTGGAATATTAATAGATCTTTTTGATTTTTGCCCCTTTAAAATAGTGCTCGAGAATCTGTAAAGGAGTAAAGCCTTTATGGCTCATTACGGCAGCTCCAATCTGGCACATTCCAACCCCGTGTCCCCAACCGGCACCGTGAAGGATGAAGCGTGAAGGGATTTTATTTTCCTCATTCCTTATTTTTTCTACGATGAATGCCGAACTGTACAGGTGGCTTTCCGAAAGCCATTTCCTGATTTCTAACTCTTTCCCTACAATGATTTCCTTTTGGGTGCCGATAATCTTCAGCCGAATAATCCGGCCTGAATTTCCACGTTCCAGCGGTACCAAATCGACAATTTCACCAAAATCGAATCCCGATTTTTTGGCAATTAGTTCCGATATTTCCGGTTGGGAATATTCCACAGTCCAACGGTAGAAATCGGTGGTTATTTGGTCGAAATCTATTAATACCTGACGAAGGACTTCAGGATCTGATGTCTTGCAAAAGGCATCAGGCGCGGTGGTGATGAAGGTTTCGTCTTTAAACCTGACAGGTTTTAATCCGCGATAGCCATCGGGACTGTCAGGTTTAAAATCGCGAACCGCAACTAAATAGGGTACTTTTTGGGGTTGCCATACGTTTTCAAAGTCTTCGGTAATGCCGCCGCAGCATTTTGAAAAGCGGGCATCGCAAATTTCGTCGTTAAACATTAAAACCTGTCCGCATGTGGCTTCGATAGCCTTTTGTGCATTCTCCGAAATTACTTTGGTAATGCCCTGATAGCGCTGGCAATGATCGTCGGCACAAACATCAAAAGTGTCGTGGTCCTCGCGGTCGTACCATTTAACAATCTCATTCAATGTGCCGTCATTGCGAGCCGTAGCTTTAGCGAAGGTGTGGTAATCTGTTGTGTCCCTGCACTTGCCTCGATTTTGAATCTGCGCCAGCAACCAGCTTCGGGAAACAATGGCATGAGTATTCAGCAGGTTCTGGTCGTTCATGGCGCTCATCTCTGAAGAGATCACGCTTTTCAGGTAACTTTCAAGTGGTACTTCGTTAACTACCCTTATCGAATGGCCTTCTGCCTGAAGGGTTAGTCCGCCTTCAAATTCCTGATCTTCCTTTTGCTCCCAGTGAAATCCAATGCCAATGGTTACATCTTTTAGAATGAAGGTTGAACCGGGAGTGGTGGGCCGGTAGGTTTGCGGAAAATCTTTGGCATTGTGAATGGTAGCCGTGTAATTACCCGGAGCAATCATCTCACCGTTAAGCGAGAACACTCCTTTAAGTTCAAATTCAACGATTGGTGCGGCCAGAATGCCAACACGGATAATCGGCTCGGAAGAATATCGGTTCGTTTCTGTTTTCATTGTCGATAACATAATTGGGAAATCCTTGAATTTTCAGAAATTCAAGGAGAGTGACTCCCTGAATTAATGGAAATTCAGGGAGTGATGTCTCTAAATTTATGATTTAGGCTTACTTCCCCAAAAATCTGTTTCAAGTCATCGATCGTAATTTTTTGAAAGTCTTCTTCCCTCGGGGTAACAATAATTCCGCCTAGTTCCACACTGGCCGGGCTTACCAAAATTCGGTCGTCGCCTTCGCGGTAATAACACGAGGGGCGTTGTGCTTTCCGGGGAAAAACAATCAGCCGGTATTTCCCCTTGTTATAGCTGGCCATCAGGTTCATCAGTGGCTCGCCGGCCTCGTCGTTAAACGGAAGTTGCTTCATCAGCTGCGCAAAGAAGTAGTCAACGGGTTCCTTCCAGCCCGACTCCATGACGATGGCTGTTCGCAGGTAATCTTTTATTTCATACACCGAAATATCTTCTTTCCCGATCAGGATTTTTTTCATCTCCATGGCGAGATGGTCGACCTCTTTCTCAATCGGCATCACCCCTTTTTGTGCGGCTTGAAAATGAAAATGGTCGGGTGCCGATGCGCCGCAAAGCGGGCCATTGTAGAACAACATAAAATCAGGTAACAGACGGGCCATCTCGAGCAAATCGACAATCCGGTTTTCGATTTGTTGAGGAATATGGTTAAAATCGGATATCGTCAGATGGCGGTCGAAAATGGGGAAAGGATTCACCAGCATCAGGTATTTATTCAGGATGATAAACCCTTTCTGATCATCGGGGAGGTTTGAGGCACAAAGAAAACAACGCCTGTTTTCAATTACCTTTTTGCTTAAATCGGCACAGGTTGAACGGGCTCTTGCCGGGTTGTGCTGAAGGATCAATTTGAACTTTCCAAATTCAATCTCCCTTCGCTCAATCGATTCGAACTGCCGGTAATGGTTCCGGGCCATATTCCAGGTTTCGCGTTGCTGCCGGTACATGTACGCAATTTTATCGCTCCACGGCGCTTGTGCCAGCTCTTCCGGCAGGTCGATGAGGTGTTGATCGATGCTATCCATTTTTTTGAGTTTGCACGAAAATAGAAAGAATTGCAACGAAATTCAAAAAAAGTATCACCCGGACCGATGCTGGTTTTGTTTCTTTCGGATCAGTTAATCCATTTCTATTCCCAGGAAAGTATAATTTGATCGGAGGAACGCAACCATTTAACCTCCTCCGGAATCTTTGTGTTGAACAATTTTGTAATGATCGATTCATGAAAGAAAAAATTTTTATCTTCCTGATGTTTTATTTGGTTTTGAACGTGGCGGTTCTGGCTTCCATAAGCCGGTTTCCGATCGATTCGACATCCCAATGGAAAATAGATCATATCCGCAATGGCGTTTCCGATGAGGAGAAGCACATCTCGAATGATGCCATTTACAGTTATTATCTGAAAGGCGATACCATCATTGGATCGCATACCTATTACCGGGTTTTCAAAGCCGGAGTTTCGTATCTCGACGAGCCCTTTTATTATGAAAGGGTTTATGTAGGTGCGCTGCGGGACGAAGCGGATAAATTCTATTTCGTAGCGAAAAGTAAAACCAGCGAAGAGCTGCTTTACGACTTTACTTCCGAAGTTGGCGATACCATTCAGGTGCCTTACGACGGCGTTTTTGAAGAAAAAATTGTCTCTTCAATTGATTCGTTGCCCGATGGCCGGAAGATGATCCATTTTAACCCCAAAGAGGTGATGATGGGGTGTGGCGATCAATACATTATTGAAGGGATTGGCGGTAGCGGCGGGTTGCTCGAAGGCCCGGTGTGCAACCATTTCTGGACTTTCGATAACCATTTGGTCTGCTTTACGCAAAATGACCTGCTGATTTACCACGATAACAATTTTGAGTACAACTGCGGTTTGGTTAAAAAACCGGAGCATGAGGTATCTCTCGATTCTACCTGTGTGTGGCGTGTCGATAAACAGGTTGAAAACGATTCAATGGCCGATTTTGAAAAGATCGATTATTTCATTCGGGGCGATACGCTGATTGGGGGCAACAGTTATCTGAAACTATTCAAAGATGGCTTCCAGCTTCTTATTGAACCGAATGGCTCGTTTACTTCGGGCATCAACCATTCGCTGTACACCGGTGCGATCCGTGAATCGGACAACCGTTTTTATTTTGTCGGAAAAGGATCTCAAGCCGAAAACCTGTTGTATGATTTCAATCTGAAGACGGGAGATGTCATTGCTGGTATCATTGATAATGGAAAGACGATTGTTGGTGTCGATTCGGCTATCGACAACCGGAAAAATCTCCTTTTGAGCGAAGATACCTGGCAAAACTTTATTCTCGAAGGAATTGGTTCCGATAAAGGGTTGCTCGAAAGCCGGGACGGGAACTCTTCGCTGGTCTGTTTTGTGAAGAACGACGTGCCGGTTTACCACAATTCAACCGGAGCAGAGTGCATCCTTTCGTTTGGCGAATATAATTTCTACGATTGCGACAAGCTGAAAATGATCCCGGAACACCCAACCGACAAGGATGAAATCAAGCTGGTTGCAAGGGTTTGCTATCAGGTTGCCTCGCCCGATCCGATTTATCCCGATTGGGAGTCAGAAGAAAAAACAGCCGAAGAGAATTCCATTCATATCAAACTGAATTATACCTACGATGACCTGAATTTTTCTCAGCCCGAACAGATGATGGTTCCACTGTTCGATACCATCCAACTCGGGAAGTTTCCGGTTGGCGATTATTCCGCAGAGATAAACGTGAATACGACTCATATCAACTCCGGTGATCCTTATACGGTGGAATACGACAAGAATCTGTATCTCTCCTTCACGGTGTCGGCTACAACCGATGTTACAGATCCGGCTGCGAGCCATACGATTCATATTTATCCTTCGCCGGCAACCGATTTTGTTTTTATTGAGCTTAACAATCCGGAAAACAGGATTCACGCGGTCGACCTTTACAACCTGATGGGGAAGAAGGTTGAGGTTGTGGCCACCAACGAATCAAGCGGGAAATATCGGCTGGATGTAAGTGGTTTGCAACGAGGAATCTATCTGGTTGTTCTTCGTGCAGATGATACAGTGGTTACCGGAAAAATAATCCTTGACTAAAAACTATGAAGACCATTTTTACACCGTTGAGGTTGTTGCTGATAGCGATCCTTCTTTTTCCTTGTCGCATGATGGCTCAGCCGGTTTATTCAGGGCAGGTAATCGACTCATACACCAAAAAACCAGTTTCGGGTGCTGAAGTAACTTTTCAGGGTACCGATGTAAAAGCCACAACCGATAACAGCGGACATTTTTCATTAACCACGGGGACCGATGATCTCCTTAATTCTTCCGGTTTTGAGATCCGTTTGTTAGGAGAAAAACTATTCTGGAACTCATATGCAGATATTTCGCTGAAAATGATTAATCTGCTTGGCCAGCCAACGCCCGTTAACCGGCATGTGGTGAAAGGCAGCGGTGAAATCTCTTTGTCGCCGATTACCGATGGCATTTACCTGTTGACGGTGGTTTGCAAAGGGAAAACATTCGTTTATAAGATCAGTAAAAGCCGGCATTTGGTAACTTTTGCCAACTCGTCTGACCGGAAGTTTGTTTCGCTCAAAAGTGTTTCCGAAACCGATACCCTGGTTATTTCGAAAGCTGGTTATTATGCCCAGAAATATGCGTTGAATGCGGATAACAGCACGTATGAGATTTTGAAGCTGAAGTATGACGATTTGGATTACCTGAGCAACCTGATCAGGCTGGAGTCTTTCACCATGTTGCAGGGATCGCCGCTGAATTCAACTTTCAGTGAAGTGAAATCGATTAAGCTGGTTTATTCCCTTGCCGATCAGAAGATCTATTATCCCAATTCCGGGAAATACACCCTTCATTACGATTTTTGTTCGAAGGTTTTGGGCTACAAAAAAAGCCAGTCCACATTTAACCAGGAGCAATACAGCCATAATTCCAACCGGATTTATATTCTGGCAACATTGAACCGGTTTACTTCGTCGGGGATCTTCACCCTGGAGTTCCTGGCTGGCGACGAACTTACCTGCAGTGATATTGAAACGGTATACAATAAAGTGGCAGCGACCTTTTACCGGGGCGACAGCTTAAAGTTTTATGCCAATTCTACGGCGCGGAGTAGCTGTGCCAACGTTCCGGTCATCACATCCAATGAACTTTATGCCGGTCAGAATTACCAGCCATTGAATACCGAAGAGAATTATGGCTATTTGCGAAAAGTTTCGTCCGGCGAATTGGATAATACCTATTTGGGACGGCATGATGTGGTGTTGTTGAATACAATTCCCGGCGAAATTGCCGTGGTGGCGGGTATCATTACCACCGAATTTCAAACTCCCCTGAGCCATGTCAATGTGCTAAGTCATAACCGGGGAACGCCCAACATGGCGCTTCGGGATGGATGGAACAACCCAACGCTCGGATCCTTGCTCAATAAACTGGTTTACCTGAATGTGGGGCTCGATTCTTTTGTGATCAGGGAAGCTTCTCTCTCCGAAGCACAGAGTTTTTGGGCAAAGAAAGAACCCCAAACGGTGCACAAACTGAGCCTCGATACGGTGACATCCGGTTTGGTCGATCTGGATAAGGCCGATGTAACCTGGGTTCCAACCATTGGCGGAAAAGCAGCCAACTTTGCTGAACTGAAAAAGGTGACGGTTGCAGGGGCCGATTCTTTGCCTCTTCCGGAAGATCATTTTGCCATTCCCTTTTATTATTACTGGCAGCACATCCGCAAGTATGGCCTCGATCGGTTTATCGATCGGATGCTGAACGATACCCTTTTTCAGACCGATGCCTCTTACCGGAAGAAGCAGCTGGAAATTTTGCACGATTCCATTAAGAAAAGCCCGATCGACCCTGTTTTGCTTCAGCAGGTAAAAGCCCGTTTGACGAATGCCGGAGGCTTCAGCAGTTTCAGGTTCCGCTCGTCGACCAATGCCGAGGATGTGGAAGGGTTTAACGGCGCGGGATTGTACGAGTCGTTTACCGGTTCCCTTTCCGATCCCGATAAGCCAATTGACAAAGCAATTAAAAAGGTTTGGGCCAGTTTGTGGGATTTTGGCGCATTTGAAGAGCGTGACTATTTCAAAATCGATCACCGGACCATCGCCATGGGGGTTCTGGTGCACCGTTCCTATCCTGCCGAAGCGGCCAATGGAGTGGCCATTACCAAAAATATCTACAACCCCTATTTCCCGGCAGTAACCATCAATGTGCAGATTGGGGAGATTAGTGTGGTGAATCCGGATGAAAACTATTTGCCCGATCAGATCCTCTACTATACCGGCTCGGATGAAAACATCATGGAGTACATCAACCACTCGAATGTGCCCGGCATGGAGGAAAAAACGGTGATGACCGATGCCGAGCTTACCGAACTTAAGAGCTGTTGCATGGCCATTCATAACCATTATTGCCGGCTCAACCTGGAGTGCAATCCCATGGATATTGAGTTTAAAGTCGATGTGGTAAACGGGAAGCGCAAAGTATATATCAAACAGGCACGACTATATTGAATTCGTTTAAAGATAAAAATCAAAAACTGAAAAGATTGCTTCGCTTCGGATATTTATGAAACACTCGTCATTGCGAGTCTCCACCCAAATTAATTGGGCACAATGCGGTGATGACAAAGAGCCTGAAAGGCTCTAACAATAATAGCCCCGGGTGAAGTGCAACGGAACCCGGGGTTCTGAGGAGTAGGCAAAAACGTCCGCGGTTGAATTTCCAACAAGGGAGTAATCTAATTTCGGACGTAATGGGTAGAAGTTGAATTGAAGCATTTGCCATTTAATTTGAAACTCGTCATTGCGAGCGGAGCGAAGTAAACTTTAACGGTTACCAGAAAACAGTGAAGAACATTAAAACACATTAGCTATGAACAATCTTTTTTCATTTTCAACCCTTTTTATTTTAGTTTTACTTTCATCCCAACTTTTTGCTCAGCAAACCAGCCGGTTTCCCATTCTGCCATCTTCGGTGTGGCGTGTCAATTACGAGTATAGTTGCATGGATGCGGATTTCTCGCATCAGGAGGGCGATTCGGAATACAAGTATTTTGTGAACGGCGATACCTTGATTGCCGGGCGAACCTATTTCAAACTTTACAAAACGGGGATTCTCTACCTCGAAACTCCTTTTGAAATCAAGAACAAATACATGGGTGCCATTCGCGATAGTGCCGACCGCTTTTTCTATGTGGAAGCAAAAAGTGAAAAGGAAAATTTGCTGTACAATTTTGCGGCCAGTGTGGGTGAAGTGGTGTGCAGCTCACCCGGCGGAATGGATTATGTTGTTGGCGAAATTGACACCCTGGATGATGGCCGGAAGAAAATGTACGTGGATATCATGACGGTTAATTGTGGCAGCGCCAATTGCCTGATTGAAGGGATTGGCTGGCTGGGCGGTTTGCTGGAAGGAAATGCCTGTTATTCCCATCCAGGAGTGAGAGGCTCCTATCTGCTTTGCTATTCCGAAAATGCGATGCCCGTTTATCAGGTTGAAACTGCCCGTTGCGGAAAGAAGATGAGCTGCAATAACGATTTTACCGGTGTAAAACCGCCTGTTCAACTGAAGGCCCCGGAGATAACCATGCTTCCTGGCAGGATGTTGGAAATTTGCCTGTCCGACGAGCCAACCGGGTTATTCGACATTGAGTTCTTCAGCGTGGATGGCAGGAAAATTCAACGCCAAACATCCGAGTTGCCCGGAACGATTGATGTGAATGGGTTTGGCCGCGGTTCATTCCTGATCCGGATCAGCAACGAGAAGGTGATTTATTCCACAAAATTTGTGATCCGATAACTTTTTTGGATATAAACCTGACAGGTTTTCAAAACCTGTCAGGTTTAAACGCAATTAAATTTTGCGATAACAGTCAAGAGGTAAGGTAAAAATGACTTCCTTTCAAGGGATCTCATCCGTATAAAACCTGCGGTGAAAAAGTTTTGATTTCCAGTGGATATATTTTAGATTTGAGGAACCTAACCGATAACTAAATGAAACTTCTGCGAATTCTTGGATTTTTGCTTGTCCTATCTGTTCAAACCAAAGCCGATGTGATTTACTCTCCTTTTACCAGCGTGGGTATGGCCTTATCATTAGAAGGAATTGGAAGTTATGAAATACAAACAAATGAAAACAGTACAATTAATTTTTGGGGCGGATTCGGTGCCGTTTCAGTAGTGAATGAATTGTTCCATCCGGCAGTCGGTTGTGAAATAGCGTTGGAGCTAAGGCATTATTTTCAAAAAAATAAATTTGATGGGTTTAATCTGGGTTTATATTCCGGTCTTGCCTTGATGCGATACCCTTATTTTTATCGTAGCCATGTTAGTGGTCATGATACGTCTGTCGGATTTGTCCCCGGATTAAAATTGACCTATAAAAACAATGTGAATTCATGGCTTGTAGCCGAACCCTACATTGGGATTTCGACACCATGGTATGGCGATAATTTCAGCAAAATATTCGATCATGAACCGGGATTGATATTGACAATCGGTTTGCGCATGGGATATAACAGGGTGTTGAAAATAAAATCGAAGTAAAATGCAGCGTGCAAAAGATTTAATATCCATAGCAAACGCAACAAAAATCACAGGAATTTGGGCGGGAGCGTGTGCGGGCATTTGCGGGGGAATAGCGATGATAAATGGGAGAGTACGATAAACGTTCGCTAGGTACAGGTTGTGCGCCATTCTAATGGACATAGCAAACTTGAAAAATTGTAAATAAAAACAGGCAAAATTACAAACAGACTACCTGTTTTTTCGACTACTTTTGAGAGGTCAATTAATTTAATTTTCAAAATGGAAATATTAGGCAATGAACACCATAAGATTATTCATGGAGATGCATTGAATGCTCTTAAAATGTTACCCAATAACTCTGTTGATTTAATATTTGCCGATCCTCCCTACAACATCGGTAAAAACTTCAACGGCCACATTGAAAAATGGAAAACCGAAGAATCATACTTGGAATGGTGTTATGAATGGCTTGACTTGTGTATTAAAAAGCTCAAGCCTAACGGCAGTTTCTATGTAATGACTGCGACACAGTTTATGCCATTTTTTGACATCTATCTTCGTAAAAAATTAGATATTCTTTCGCGACTTGTTTGGTATTATGACAGTTCAGGAGTTCAAGCTAAAAAATACTATGGCTCAATGTATGAGCCAATATTGTTTTGCGTAAAGGACAAGAGTAACTACACATTTAACACAAACGACATTTTAGTAGAAGCAAAAACAGGAGCAAAACGCAAACTGATTGATTACCGTAAAAGTGTTCCGACAGTTTATAATTCGGAAAAAGTACCAGGTAATGTTTGGGAATTTTCAAGGGTCCGTTATCGTATGGACGAATACGAAAATCATCCGACACAGAAACCTATTGCTTTGCTTGAAAGAATTATCAAAGCGAGTTCCAATGAAGGGGATTTAGTAATGGATCCATTTTCAGGAACTTTTACAACTTGTTTTGTAGCAAAAGAACTTGGTCGGAATTCTGTTGGCATTGAAATACAAGACGAATACGTGAAAATCGGTTTGAGAAGATTACAATTAGCTGAAGAATTTAAAGGAGAAAAACTACAAAAAGAAATACGAACATTTGAAACTGAAAAAATCGCCAACACGTACCAACAAACATTATTTGACCCAAATGGAACATATATTCACAGCAACCATTAAATCCGTTTTAGAAAAACACTTTGGCAATAATGCGGATGATATTTTCGAAAAAAACCAACTAATCCAATACATAAACGAGAAAACTCGTTCCGCAAACAAGGGCTCAAAATCTCGCTCAAGTTTTGCAAACCTTTATGCCGTTTATGTTATCATTGAGGACTACATCGCCAATGGTTACGACCATAAAGGAGATTACTCAAAGTATGAAGGTGCTTTGTTTAATAAACTCTTTGCTAGACAAAGAGAATTGCCGTTTGGCAGTAAACTTCAAAATCATGCTTTGAACAACAGGATGAATTCTGAGTTTCAAAAATATTTTCCAAGTTCTGAGTTTATTCCGATTCTTCGTAACCACGAAACAAATCGCTATTGGATAAATGAGAACCTTTTGAAAATAAAAGTTGGCAGAGCCAACTTCAATATCGCAAAGGCGATCATTGATATTATTGACGAATATGCGAAAACGAAGCAAGATGCTTTTCAACGTTTTGTAAAATCTTGTGAGGAATTGCAAGAGATTGGCAATACAACACCTGAAAAAATCGAGGAGTTTGTAATTGGCCTACTTGCACCAAATGTTGATGCAAGACTTTTTGAAATTGTTAGTTATTCGATTCTTAAATATTTCTATCATGACCAACAAATATTTTGGGGCTATGAACTTGAAAAACTGAACAAAGAAAACCTGAAACTATACAAAACAGGAAGAACCAACGCCAATGATGGTGGTATTGATTTTGTAATGAAACCACTTGGGCGATTCTTTCAGGTAACTGAAACTTTGGACTTCAAAAAATACTTTCTTGACATTGATAAAATTCAAAAGTATCCAATCACTTTTGTCATCAAATCAAACGAATCGACACAAGACCTATTAAAGAAAATCCAAGACAATGCAAATAAAACGTATTCAATCAAAGCCATCGTTGACAAGTATATGGATTGCATTGAAGAAGTAATAAATATTCCAGCACTCAATGACCGATTTAATGATGCGATCAAACAAGGTTATTTAAACCAAATCCTTGACGAAGTGGTAATTCAAAGCAAAGTTGAGTTTAACTATGAGGACGCAGACGGTGTTGAGGAGTAGTAGAACAGCACACAACATTTAGCTCCTAATCAACCAGGGACTCAGTTTGGTTGGGAACGGTGTTGAAAGCTGCCCCGTTGCTGGCCGCAATATTCGCAAACACCGGTTGGTTCCTTTCTGTAAGCGCAGAATCTTATCAAAAACAATCGAACGGGAATCGGCAAGCCGATTGTTACTTCGTTACCGGTTTCACTGTTTTTTTCAATTTTTTAAACCAACTTCGCCTGTTCTTGTTATTAGCAAAGTAAAACAAAAAGAAACAT
>DAOQAB010000049.1:0-24966 GCA_035353695.1 Prolixibacteraceae bacterium | reverse complement strand
CGTGGATAAAAATGAAAGGCAAAATAAGTATGGGTAGATAATTAAATTTGGTGGCGAATCCCAGCCCCATTACGACGCCACCCCAGATGGCAAATTTTCGGGAAGAATACTCTTTGTATCCGAATTTCAGATAAATGAGTATAAAAAGCGTAGTGACAATGACGAAGAAAACATCGGGATTGACTCTGCTAAAAAGCCATATCACCACATCGTTAAAAAGAAAACCCGATTGCAGTAAAAATATTTGTCCGATTGGAATTTCACGTTTTTGAGCCACCAACCCGATAGCCAGTAGTAAAAAGATTTGCAGCAAGAAAATGGAGATAGAGATTGCTTTTAAATAAAAATTGGGATTGGCAAATACATCTTGTGCCATGTCTCCATTTCCGGCAAAAACGTGGGTTATCTTTATTATAATACCGCAATAGATTTGAAATGGAGTTCCCGGATGGTCAAAGTGTCCAATCCAGTTAAAGTGTAGTTGAGCACAATTAAGTCCGTTAATAAGATACGCAAATTCAGGATCAACTGTCCGGGATGAAAATGGATCTAAAAAGTTAAGTAAAAAAAGCCCCCATAGAGCCAGTAGAAGTGGGATAATGGCTATTTTAAGATTTTTCACATAATTTTTCATAATACAGATGCAATAGTATAATTGATGGATTTAATTAACATGGAGTACGTTAAGTGGTAATAAGCACCTGCGTTTTTTTCATCCAGTAGATTTTAGTATTGAATTATTTTTTAAGATAAAAAAACGAAAAGATGTGGAAACTAAAAAATTATAGATGAATATTAACCATCAATATTTGTTTCGCCAACAATATAATTTGGGCGACGTTTGTTTTCGATAAACATTTTACCCAGGTATTCTCCAATAATTCCCAGCATCAATAAATTGATTCCACTAAAAAACATGATTCCAATGACGATGGATGCCCAACCCTGGATTGCTTTGTCTGTAAATGAATAAATAATTAGTGCATATACGGCAAATGCAAAAGCGACCAAAGCAAAGGTCGTTCCCAGATAAATCGAAATTTTGAGTGGTTTTGTGCTGAACGAAGTAATTCCTGTTGAGGCAAATTTCACCATCTTTTTGAAAGTATATTTCGATTCTCCGGCAAAACGTTCATTTGCTTTGTATTTAATGGCATATTGTTTAAATCCAACCCAAGCAATAAGTCCCCGCAAAAAAAGATAGTTTTCAGGCATTTGTTTTATCGCATCAACAACCTTGCGATCGAGCAGGCGAAAATCTGCGGCTCCTGGTTCAACTTTTGTCTCGGATAAACTGTTTGAGATTTTATAGAAAAACCGGGAAGTCATCTTTTTCATTAAACTGATCGATTCATGCTCTTCCCTGATCGTGTAAACGACTTCATACCCCTCCTGCCATTTGTCAATAAGTTGAGGAATTAATTGAGGTGGGTGTTGAAGGTCGGCATCGAGACTGATTACCGCGTCTCCTGAAGCATGGTCAAGCCCTGCTTTCACCGCATTCTGATGGCCAAAATTACGTGAAAATGAAATATATTTAATGTGATTATCCTCTTGGGCTAATTCCTGAATGATCTTTAACGTGTGATCTTTACTGCCGTCGTCTACAAGAATAATCTCATAGTTGTATTTATTTTCGATTACCGAAGTAATTACTTTATAAAATTCGCGAATACCATCTGATTCATTGAAACAGGGTACTACAATTGATATTTTTTTTGTTAAAACCATTCATTCTGAATTTTCAGAACCAAAGTAGATATTTTATTTTGAATGATAAAAGAATTTTTGAGGACAAGAGGTGAAAATGAAAAGCGAATCGATTTGTTCTTCTTTTGGGAAGGGAAAGATTCTTTCTTACTTTTGTTTGGAAGCTAAAATAAATTCAAAATGAAAATCTTACGAATTATTCCTGTTGTATTGGTTACCGTAATGATACTTTCGATGTTATTTGGTAAAGAAATTCTGAATCTGAATACCACATACTTTTCGCCTCGCGGTGACGGGCTAAAGTCTTATTATTGTGCTTTGTATCATGCTAAGTATGACAAAGATGCCCGGAAAATGACAGGAATGAACTATCCCTGGGGCGAGTCGATCTATTTTACCGATGGACAGCCTCCGATTGCCAATGCGGTTCGTTTTGTTGATCATCATTTGTTCCCCTGTGCCAACAAAATGGCCGGGATTTTCAATTTTATGATGATTTTTTCGATCCTTCTTTCTTCCATTTTTCTTTTTCTAATTTTCAAGAAATTCAAAATGCCCGATTGGTATTCCACATTGCTTGCTATTGGACTTGCGCTGTTGTCGCCTCAAATGGGACGGTTGGCTGGGCATTTTTCACTCAGCTGGGGATTTTGGATTCCGTTGCTGATTTATCTGACCATTCTGATTATTGAAAAACCAACATGGTGGAAAAGCATACTGTTTGGTGTGATAACCTTGTTGGCTTCGTTGATGCACATGTATTTCTTCTTGTTCTCGGTGGCATTGATGGGCGTTTATATACTCGAATGGTTATTCTTTCGTTACGACAAAAAGCAACTTGGTGCACTAGCCGCCCATTTTGCCATTCAAATTATCGTTCCTTTCTTACTTCTTCAATTTTTGATGCTCGACGACCAAACAGATAGGACGTTGCATCCGTATGGTTTTTTTGCATACCGAGGATATCCCGGAAGTGTATTTCTTCCCGTAAATAAATGGTACATGCCTTTTATTATGAAACTTCATTTTGTGCATCATTATGAATGGGAGGCTCTTGCTTATGTTGGAATGGTGGCATCCATAGGATTTTGGATGTTGTTTGGGCGTTATCTTACCAACTTGTTTCGGAGGGTAAACGGTGGTGGTTCGTTTACCGGCGATCGTAAATTGGATATCCTTTTTTGGGCATCATTTCTTATGCTTCTTTTTTCTTTTGGAGTGCCCTTTATTTTTGGCTTGGATAAACTGCGAGATTCAATTTCTTTCCTGAGTCAGCTTCGTGCGGTTGGCCGTTTTTCCTGGTTGTTTTTTTATGTAATAAATGTGATTGTTTGGATAAAGGTTTACCAATATTTCTCAACCCTCAAAATAAAGAAACTTGGTTTTTCGATAATCGTGCTTCTTCTTGGAATTCTAGGTTTTGAAGCTTATGACTATTCGAAAAACTGTGCAGGATGCTTAAACAACGAAGTCCCGCAGTTAAGTGACTGGCAAAACCATTTGGACGAGAATCACTGGGTGAAAGAAGTTGATGCCAATAGATATCAGGCAATCATGCCGATTCCTTATTTTCATATTGGTTCCGAAAGCAGTTGGATCGAAGCCCGTTGTGATATCGACCGACAAATGTTTATTGCATCGTTGAAGACAGGGTTACCCTGCAACGGGGTGATGCTGGGGCGTACCTCGCTTTCTCAAACCTATAAGAATATCGAGTTGAGTAAAACCCCCTGGAATAGGTATCGGGTTCTCGATGAATATCCGAATAACAAACCCTTGTTGCTTATTGTCGCAAAGTGTGATGATTTAAATACCGATGAGAAACGGTTGGTTGATAATGCAACTCTTGTTTGTCAGACACCTAATTTTGATTTTTATGAATTGCCAATTGATACATTCCGGACAATTCCTGCTAAATACAACTTTCCACAACGGTATCAATCAATGCTTGATTCCGCTGAGAGGAATAAGGACAGTTTAACATTCAGTTATATTTACCGAACAGGGAATATGTCAAAGGGTAAAAGTGAAGGAGTTGTTGTAGGTAGGAAGTTTCAGCGGATCATGGAAGCTCCGGTAAAATTGGATCCGACGAAAAAGTGTTACTTGCGTTTTTGGATAAAGAATTACGATCGTGATTTGGTCGCTCGGACACAATTGCTGGTGCTTCAGTGTACTCCCGATCATAAAACACTGGAAGAAACGTATTCCGATATTTTCAGGAATATCCGGTCATTCAACGATGACTGGGCGCTAATTGAAATTCCACTGGAACCAAAACAACCGGATGAGATTATTAAGTTACTTATTAAAAACCCATCATTAAAAGGGACAAATTTGTTTTTTGATGAATTTAGTGTTTTGCAATCTGATTTTTAGTGTTTTAATAGATTTTATCCGATTGTTGGATAATTAATTGTCAAAGACTAATTATTTGAAAGACTTACAATAAATTTCTTCAGATACTATTTTGTTTAAGGTCGTATACCGGTTCATACACCTAAAATAATCGAGCCGTTTCACCATTTGCTGTTTTTCTTCAGGCATATCCATTAATGTTATAGACAGATCCGGGTTTACCTTGAAAATATCATTGTTCAGCAGCAATACGTCGTTGTAGAGATAATCATTGATTTCCCGGTCGAGGCAAAGGAAACCCAATTTTCTGTCTGATCGAAATATGTGACACGTATCCAGATCCTTACCCAGCCAATGTTCATAATCAGGTCGGGTAAGGGAATATTTTTTATCCAAAAGATTTAAGACTGACGGTGTTATATCAAGATGAGATACAATCGGTTTAAATTCTTTGGGCCCCTTTAGTAGCGGTGAATAAATAATGAGAGGGACCTGGTATAAGTCAAAACGATTTTTGGGAACAGTTTGTGCAAATTCATGATCCCCGGTTATAATAAAGATGGTGTTCTCAAAATCTTTTCTCTTTTTGTATTGTAAAAACAACTCTTTCAATGTGCTGTCAGCAAAAATAATAGATGATAGTTCGCTTCTGATCATCGCATTATCAACCATTTCTTTTGGAGAATTATATTTTTTAAATAGCTGATCCGCTTTAGCTTCAAATTTTGGAATATCAGGATAATCCCATGGGCCATGTGTCGACAAGGTTAGAAATATGTCAACCCGGGGGGCCGCTTCAATTTTAGAAATTGTACTTATACCTTCCTTGTACAACTCCTGATCATTAATTCCCCAAAATACAGTGCCATCAGCTGATTTATAAAAATCATGACCGTTAATTGTTTGAATCCCCTGATCTCTTAGAAAATTGTACATCTTGTCAAACTGGATACCTCCCCCATAAAAGAAGGAAGAGGTGTATCCGTTCTTTATAAGCAAGCTAATCATCGAAAGATGAAGACACGAATCGCTCACAAACGTAAAACCATCCTTACTGTATGGCAAAGATCCTAAAACCGAAGGCAAAACATTGATTGTGCGTTCCGATGTGCATAATGCATGAGGCCAATATAAACTTATGCTAGCCAATGAATCAAGAAAAGGAGTAAAACTTCCCAGTTCAGCATGTAAACCACTATATCTTGAACCGAGACTTTCCATGATGATTAAAACGATATTTGGCTTTTCATCCTTAAAGTTGAAGAAAGGATATAAGTTGCTCTCGTTCTTCTCTCTTGAATACAATAACGGATACTTAATGTCTACATATTTTCGGTCAGAATTGGCTTGTTGAAATTCAATTATTTTTTGAGTGTCAAAATTGATTTTTCCATTCTCAAGGCTTTTTAGAAAATAGTAAGGTTTATTGACCGTGATGTAATATTTTATCGGATTACTGAATGAGGATGATCGGATTAATGTTTTTTGGTTCAGGATAAATGAAAGGAGTAAACAGAAATAGATTATTATTCTTCCCAATTTGTTGATTTTGACAGGGCGAAATCTAAGAAGAATCCAAATTGAAATCAAAACAACAGCTAATGGTATCAGATAAAACAGGTTGAAGTCACTGCTGGTTTGAATTATTTTCTTTATTTCATCTGCAGAATAGGAAAATACAACTTTATCGAGTGGTACATAAGCTTGGAGGAAATAGAGAATTAGAAAGATCTGGATAAAAACCAATAAGAAAGATATACTTTTCATTGTTGTCATAAGAAGACTTTCCTTTTTCTTGAAAAAATAGGCAGGAATGATCAATACAAAAAAGATCGTTCCAACCTGAATGATGTCATGCAAGAATCCAAGCAACGAAAATTGAATATAATTGAATGGAAAATTTCGATAAATTAATACTCCCAAAGCCTCTGTAATTCTGGTAAGAAAAAACAGTAGGAGTGTTAATAAGAAGATATTTCCGTATTGATTCAGGAACGATTCGTTTTTCTTTAGGAAATAATTAATGGACAGAAAAAAATGTTTCATAAGAGACTATTTGTAAGATAGTTTGGTGATTCAAAATTCAAAAGGCATCAGAATAGTCAGTCTCATTATTTCATCGGCTGGGCAAAAGTGTTTATATCCTCCTTTGTGATCTCATTCCCGCAAAGGATAATCAATCTTTCGATTACATTCCGGAATTCACGGATGTTGCCGGTCCAGTTAATCTTTTGAAGTTCCGTTAGGGCATCGGACGAAATGGTTTTTCGGGGCATACCATATTCGTCGCAGATTTGGTCGATGAAGTGGTTTGCCAGCATTGGTATATCTTCGAGCCGCTCGTTGAGTGAGGGGACTTTCATCAAAATAACACTCAGTCGGTGGTAGAGGTCTTCTCTGAAATTTCCGGAAAGAATCTCTTTCTGAAGGTCTTTGTTGGTGGCCGTAATGATCCTTACATTCACTTCGATGGGTTTTTCGCCGCCAACACGGGTAATCATATTTTCCTGTAATGCCCTCAATACTTTGGCTTGGGCCGACAGGCTCATGTCGCCAATTTCATCGAGAAAAAGGGTGCCACCTTCGGCTTGTTCAAATTTCCCTTTTCGTTGTTTGATGGCCGAAGTAAATGCGCCTTTTTCGTGGCCAAACAATTCACTCTCGATTAATTCCGAGGGAATTGCGGCACAGTTAACCTCGATAAATGGACCATTGGCCCGGTTGCTTAGGTCGTGTAACCTGCGGGCTACCAGTTCTTTTCCTGTTCCATTTGCCCCGGTAATCATTACCCTTGCATCGGTTGGAGCTACCTTGTTAATCATCTCAAGAATGTGGGAGATGGCCGGAGAATTGCCGATAATGGTATATTTTTGGTCGACTTTTTTTCGGAGTTTCTTTGTTTCGGTAATGAGGTTCGATTTGTCCATCGCATTCCGGATGGTAATCAGCAACCGGTTTAAATCGAGCGGCTTTTCAATAAAATCATAGGCTCCCTTCTTTATTGCTTCTACGGCGGTGTCGATGTTGCCATGGCCAGAGATCATCACCACCGGAGTGTCGGGGTGAGCTTCAATTAGAAGAGGAAGAAGCTCAAGCCCATCCATTTCGGGCATTTTGATGTCGCAAAGAATAAGCTCGAATTCGCTGTTTTTCACAAGTTCTAACCCTTGTTTGGCGTTTTCTGCCAGTTCGACCTGATATTTTTCGTATTCTAATATCTCCTTCAGGGTATTCCTGATCGCCCGTTCATCGTCAACTACTAAAATCTTTGGCATTTTTTGATTTTTTCAAGGTAGACTAATCAGACAAATATTGTTTCTTTTAGCCAGAAATCAAAACGATGTTACTTCAATTTTGAAACCAACCGACAGATATTTTTGAAATCTGCTGGTACTTTTCGCAGGCTTTTTGTCGTCTGGCATCATTAAATGCATTATTTTTGATTACTTAAATCTTAGATCATGTTTGATAAACAACTGTATATAAATCGTCGTCAGATCCTTAAAGGCAATATGGATCAGGGAATTATACTTTTTCTCGGAAACGATGAAAGCCCAATGAATTACCCGGATAATCCATATTATTTCAGGCAACATAGTTCGTTTCTTTACTACTTTGGTGTCGACCGGCCATCTTTGGCAGCAATCATTGATATCGACAGTGGGGAAGAAACCGTTTTTGGCGACGAATACACCATCGATGATATCGTGTGGATGGGGAACCGACCCACCATAAAAGAAGAGTGTGAGAAAGCTGGTATTTCGGAAGTTTTGCCAATAATCAAGCTGTATTCAATCCTTAAAGAGGCTCAGGCAATTGGCCGGAATATTCATTTTTTACCTCCATTTCGTCCGGAAAACAAAATCAAGTTGTTGAGGTTACTCAACATCCGGCCCGATCAATTTGCGATTAAGTCTTCAGAGGAGTTAGTGAAAGTGGTGGTTCGCCAGCGTGAGATTAAAAGTGATGAAGAGATCGCTGAAATTGATCAAGCGGTTAACTGGAGTGTCGATATGCATGAAGCTGCCATAAGAATGGCTCGTCCGGGGATGTTGGAAGCCGAAATTGCGGCTGAAGTGACCCGAATTTCCCTTAAACACGAAGGGAACCTTTCATTTCCGGTTATTGCTACCGTTAACGGGGAGGTGCTTCATATTCATTCTCACGGGAATAAGATGAAAGAAGGACAGCTCTTTTTGCTTGATGCAGGTGCCGAAACGCCGATGCATTATGCCGGTGATTTGACCAGCACATTCCCGGTATCAAAGAAATTTACCTCACAGCAGAAAGAAATCTATCAGCTTGTTTTGGATGCTCATTATGGAGCTGCATCCATGCTTCGCCCCGGGATTACTTTCCGGGAAGTCCATTTTGAAGCATCTCGAATTGTCTTTGAAGGATTGAAATCACTTGGTTTCGTGAAGGGCAATACCGATGAAGCGATTGCTGAAGGAGCTCATGCGCTCTTCTTTCCTCACGGATTAGGGCACCTGATGGGGCTTGATGTTCACGACATGGAAGATCTAGGCGAAATTCACGTAGGTTATAATGGGGAAGCCAAGAGTACACAGTTTGGATTGAAATCGCTGCGTCTGGCCAAAGAACTGAAGCCTGGGTTTGTTTTAACCATTGAACCCGGCATCTATTTTATACCCACTTTAATCAATATTTGGAAGTCTGAGAATCGGTTAAGCCAGTTTATCAACTATTCTGAAGTGGAGAAATATATGAGTTTTGGCGGGATCCGTATTGAGCAGGATTATTTAATTACTTCTGGTTCCTCCCGTTTGCTTGGGCGTAAAAAGCCCATGGATATTTCTGAGATCGAATCGCTCAGAGATTTTTAATCTTCGGTTAGCCAGGTTTCGAGTATCATATAGATTTGAGCTTTCTGGGCATAAGGCATATTTCCGATTCGGACTCTGTGACTCCCCTTGGGCACAACAATTCGAACCGCCTTGCTTTTTTCTGTAAGATTCAATGCGCAAGCTGTCCAGGGGTCATATTCTCCGTAAATCATCAGCACGTGTTCGCCATCGTTTTGTATGGCTTTTTGAATAGAAGAGGATGTCTTTTTGCTGAAGCTAAAAGAGGTATTGTCGGGAAGGAAAATTTTTGAAAGATACCCTTTTGTACTTTTAATTTTCAAATAGGGAAGCAACGGTTTTACATCATAACGATAATAGCCCAGTTCTTTTGCTGCTTGCACATAAAAGGCCTGGATCGGTGCAATTCCTTCATACGACATGTAATCAAGTTTGGTAACTGCAATCAGATGTTCCAGTTTTTTATGGATATTGGCCTGTTCTTCCGGTATTTCCGTGCAGGAATGTCCCCATTGCCAGAATGAAAAAGAATACTCAAGCACGATGTAGTCGAGTACTTCTTCATTTCCGATAGGGTAGGTGTATTTCTTCACCTGGATCAGATTATCGAGTAGCGGCTGGATAGAATCCCTTTTTAGGAGGATCATTTTTTGGAAAGCCAACACCTTCTCCCGACAGGTCTTACTGCCAACTTTTGTGAGGAATTTTTCAAGGCGGCTATCTTCAACCCCAAAAGCAATTGGTCCAACGTACGGAACCCAGATATCCATGTCGTTGGGGTAAAATGCTTTGTAAGCCAGTGTGGTAGTGCCGCCTTTGCTAATGCCTGTTGCGATCCATTTGTTTTGATTGTTATACAACCGTTTAAAAATCTTCATGATTCGGTGTAAATCAGCACAGGAATTCTCTACGGTAAGATAATCCCAGTTGGGATTGTCAGGCATTGATTTGCCGAAATAACGGTGTTCTACAACAAGTTGGTTTCCTTCAAGAATCTTGCTGAGTTCGTTCACATAGCTTTCCTTGGTCGCATAATCGGCCTTATAGCCTTCGGTAACAAAAATGACCGGACTAAATTTGTTGTAATTGGATAGGATTACCCGCTGATTAAACTTTCCGGCAGCCGGATTGCCATGGTCGAGGTACTGTTCAATTAAAATTTCATAAGCTTCTGTAAAAAAAGGGTATTGTTCAATTTTTTGAACGGATACTACTTCGGGAAAAGACTTAATTTGATTGTATAAGTCGTTCTCTTGTGCAAGAACCTGTAACTGGATAACTATCAGAAAAGTGCTTAGCCAGATGAGCTTTTTTGTAAAGAAAAGTCGATTCATTTCCTAACCAATTAGTAAAGAGTACAAGTTAAAAAAAAGGAATGAAAAAAATAGATTTAAAAAGTTTCCTTTCAAAATAAATCATCAACAAAGAGAATTTTCCGTTTGATGTAGATGGTTTTAAATGGCCCTAATTTTTGTGAAGGAATCCGTCAATTGCGGGCAGTGAGGTTAATTTCTTGATTTCTCTTTTGTTCAGTTTTACATGGAATTCATCTTCAAAATAATAAACCAGTAATTTCTGGTCGTATTCATCCAGGTATAAATCGTCTATTGTTCTGGCTCGCTGGATATAATTTCTTTTAACGCCTACATTTCGTAAAACTTTGTACAATTTTCGTTCGGTTGCCTCCATCGTTTATACAGTTAGGTTTATAACGTTAAACATATTCTGGGTTTTAACCCTCGCTTTTTGAAGCTACCAAATTGTAAATTTTCTATGTAATTTGCAACGATCTGAGGTCTTTATTGTGCTTTTGAGAGTTTGTATTAAAATTATTTTATGATATTCAATTGTTTGCCAACTTTTGTAAAGGCATGAATTGCCTGGTCTATTTGGTCTGTGGTATGGGCGGCAGAGAGTTGTACCCGGATTCTGGCTTTTCCTTCGGGTACCACCGGGTATACAAAGCCGATTACATAAATTCCTTCCTGTAAAAGCAAATCGGCAAACTTTACGGCAAGGGGCGCATCGTATATCATCACGGGTACAATGGCGGTTTCTCCCTTTACCAGATCAAAGCCGGCTGAAGCCATCCTTTCCCTGAAATAGTTGGCATTTGCCATTGTTTTATTTTTTAATTCAGGGCTTTGGGTAAGCATTTCCAATACTTTTAAGCTTGCGCCAACGGTTGCAGGTGCCAGCGAGTTTGAGAACAGATAGGGCCTTGAACGCTGTCTCAGCATCTCAATAATCTCTTTTCGGCCAGATGTAAAACCTCCGTTTCCTCCGCCAAGAGCTTTTCCAAAGGTGGAAGTGATAATGTCGATGCGATCGGTAACCTGATAATATTCAGGGGTTCCTCGTCCGGTTTTCCCAATATAACCTGTTGCGTGGCTATCGTCGACCATTACCAGGGAATCATATTTGTCAGCCAGATCGCAGATCTTGTCGAGTTTGGCAATATCGCCATCCATTGAAAAAACACCATCAGAAACAATGATTCGGTAGGTGTACGATTGGCTTTGAATCAGACATCGCTCCAGCTCGTTCATGTCGGAATGCTTATATCTGAATCGTATGGCTTTAGATAATCTTACGCCATCGATAATGGATGCGTGGTTCAATTCATCGGAAATGATGGCACATTCTTCGTTTAATAACGGTTCAAAGACGCCACCATTGGCATCGAATGCGGCGCAATACAATATGGTGTCTTCGGTTCCCAAAAATTTGGATACTTTTTCTTCCAGTTCTTTATGTATTTGTTGCGTTCCGCAAATAAACCGTACAGAGGACAATCCAAAACCCCAATTTTCAATGGTATGGCAGGCGGCTTTAATAACCTCGGGATGGTTAGCCAATCCCAAATAATTATTGGCGCAAAAATTTAACACCTTCCCGGTTGTCTCGACTGATATTTTAGCATCCTGAGGGGATGTTATTATCCGTTCATTTTTGTATAATCCATTTAATTTCAGCTCATTAAGTTTTTTGATGAGGTCTGATTTTATTGATGAATACATTTTTCAATCTTTTTTGTTTCTTCAAAGGTAGAGAAAGCTTTGGTCAAAAGAATTGATAAATGACAGCGATTCATGGCAAGATTAGAAAAGGGAAAGGCATAAAAAAAGCCTCTGTGAGGCTAACCATAAAAAATGCATTTGGGGACCATGGTTCCCAACGTATAGAAAAACACGGAATTGACGTTGTTCCTTAAATGGAAGAAGTTCTTTTCGATTCGGTAAAGAAAGCAATTCCGACTGCGAGTAAGAAAATTCCGAAAGCAATTCCTAAGTACAACATGGTTCTCTTTTTTTATGGTTTGTGAAATAAAAATAATTCATGAAAAAAGAAGCACCAAGTTTGTTTTATGAACGATCGTTTTGAATTGACGAACGGCACAAGATTGTTGATAAATGAAAAAACAGCGCTTGATGGGAAACATCAGATTGTGCGTTGAACGGGTAATGGGTTATCTCCGTTGGATTTGTGGATTTTGCCTGATGGATCCCAAGAACTGTATTTTGAATTGTCGTGCTTGTGTTAAAACAAAAGATGCCCTTTTCAGGCAAATCGTCTGATTCCTATTGCTGTAATATCAAGAAAAAACTGACATATTAGGTCAATGTTCCTTTTTTACCCGACTGCGTGAGAAATGCCATCGCAACAGCGAATAGAAAAACTCCAAATGCAATTGCTAAGTATAACATAGTCGTAATTTTTTAATTAATACAATTTAAGATTTTTTGATCTTAAATACAAGTTTGTTGGCCGAATTGTTCAAGGCACGACTTCCTTTTTGACGAACGTTCATTTCCTGTTGATGAATGACAACGGGACCACTCGAAAAATGATGAAGTGATAACCTGATTTTTTGTTTGTAGGCCTTTGGCTGAAAGTTTATCTTTGCTGAAAAAAATACGGATATGATCGACCAGAAAGTTAGGGTGAGATTTGCCCCAAGTCCCACAGGCCCATTGCACATTGGAGGCGTTAGAACGGCTTTGTTTAATTATCTGTTTGCAAAAAAACACGGCGGCGATTTTTTGTTGAGGATCGAAGATACAGACCAGACCCGTTTTGTTCCTGGTGCCGAAGAATATATTATGGAATCGTTGGAATGGTGTGGCATCAAAGTGGACGAAGGAATCCGTGAAGGAGGATCTTGTGGCCCATACCGGCAATCGGAACGAAAAGCAATTTATAAGAAATATGCCGATCAACTGATTGAAAGTGGAAATGCTTATTATGCCTTTGATACACCGGAGGAGCTGGATCGTCTGCGTTCGGAAAAGGAAGCTGCAGGGGAGACTTTTATTTATAATTCACAGAGTCGTGTATTGCTGAAAAATTCATTGACCATGAGTGAAGAAGAGGTGAATGAGTCTCTCTCGAATGGTGTGCATTATGTCATTCGGTTTCGAATGCCTGATAATGTGGATGTCACAGGCGATGACCTTATTCGGGGACAGGTAACATTCAATACCGACCGCCTTGATGATAAAGTACTTTTTAAATCGGATGGAATGCCAACTTACCACCTGGCCAATGTGGTTGATGATCATTTGATGAGCATAACCCATGTTATCAGAGGGGAAGAGTGGTTGTCGTCCATGCCGTTACACATCTTGTTATATGAAAAGTTGGGATGGGAAAGTCCGAAGTTTGCCCATTTGCCTCTTATTTTGAAGCCTATCGGAAAAGGAAAACTAAGTAAACGTGACGGAGATAAAATGGGTTTTCCGGTATTTCCGTTGTTATGGACCGATCCTTTTACCGGTGAAGTATCGAGTGGCTATCGGGAGGATGGTTATTTCCCTGAAGCATTTATAAATATGTTGGCCCTCCTTGGATGGAACCCCGGCACCGAGCAGGAAATCTTTTCGATGGAAGAGCTGATTCATGCCTTTGATTTGGATCGGGTAGGAAAATCGGGGTCCAAATTTGATCCCGAAAAGACCAAGTGGTTCAACCATCAGTATATGTTGAGGAAAAGTGACGAAGAGATCTCGGAAAAATTCAGGTTATTTCTTCTTCAGAAAGGGATTGAAGCTGATTCTGATTATGTTTTTAAAGTGGTTCATATCCTGAAAGAGAGAGCAGTATTTATTCCGGATTTATGGGAACAAGGCCATTATTTCTTTGAAACGCCTCAGTCGTATGATGAACAATCCGTGAAGAAGCGCTGGAAAGAAGGCGCAAATGACCGGATGCAGCAGATTTTTGATCTTTTGTCGGGTGTCGATGAGTGGGATGCCCCAATGATTAAAGAACATTTCTCAGCGTTTGTTAATGAAAAAGGGTGGGGATTTGGAATCATTATGAACGAATTCAGGATTTGTCTGGTGGGAGCAGCTATTGGTCCCGATTTGTTCGAGATTTGTGAAATGATCGGAAAAGAAGAAACTTTAAACCGGATTCGGAGAGGATTAGAAAATATTCATCCGTAAAATGAGTTTTTTATGCTAATTTCGATTCCTGATAGAATTCTTAATTAATTTATTACCCTAAATAGCTATGAAACGAATTTTGACTTTTGCTTTTTTGCTTGTGGCAGTAACCTGTTTTTCTCAGGAGAATGTCCTCAAATTAGGTTTTTCGAATCTATTTTATGGTGACTATTCGTTGGGTTATGAGAGAATGATCTCTGATAACAATTCGTTGAACCTGAATATCGGTTATATCCAGCCCACTTCCAGCTTTTTAATTGCGCCGGGTGATTTTAAGACCAAAGAATTTACAGTGAAAAGTGTTGATGGAGGATTTCATTCTTCTCTGGAATATCGTTTTTATCTGGGAAAAAGCAGCGCTCCCCGCGGTTTTTATGTCGCACCGTATGTTCGCTATGGACAGATAAAAGGTGTTTATTCCGACTCCGTCAGGGAGACTCTTTTTGATGTTAATGCGACTGGCAACATGTTTGGTGCAGGCGTTCAACTGGGGGCTCAGTGGTTGATTAAAGATTTGGTTTCTATTGATTTTAGTTTCTTTGGGGCAGGGGTTGAAAGGTATTGTGCCAAGTTGAAATATAAAACAGCAGATCATTCCAGCTATGATTATAGCAAGATTACCGCAGATGTGGTTGACTATATCGATGATGTAGATTATTTGTCCAAAAGGTTGACCAATAAAGTAAGTACCAGTAATCTTACATCCAAATTGCCTTTTTTGTTCCCCGGATTCCGGTTTTCAGTGTCTGTTGGAATTGCCTTCTAATGAGGGCTTTATTTGGTGGGCAGAAATTATTTGCGGAAGGAATGCCTGAAATATTATTGTACGAAAGTAACAACAAAAACTGACCTTCTTGAAGATTGTAGCGTTTCTGATAGGTTTTGTGCTTATTCTTTTTATTTCAGAAGGGGTAAACGCATCAGAACGCGGGAATGAAGGTATTCATCGCCCGCTAGGTGTTAGATCTGGTTTGCCGGATGATATGAATAGAAATATCCTGAAAATGAATCCGGGTAAATTATTGCTGGGAGGAATCAATCTTTCTTATGAACGGATTATTACGCAGAAAACAACCCTGAATATCCGGGCAAAATACCATCTGATGGGTTTTGTTGAACGCCGGATCAGGGATTTTTCAACGAGTGGAGAAAATTACTCTTTTGGCCTTACTGATAAACCCCATTTTTATTCTTTGGGTATCGACGCTGAATACCGTTATTATTTGGGGAAAAGAAAAGTCGCTCAAGGTTTCTATGTTGCTCCTTATCTGCGTTATCAAAAAGTCAACGGGGAATTTCAAAGTGAATACTCTACAACGGTTGTTGATCCGTCAATCCGAATCTCAGGCGCTTTAAATACTTCTTTCAAAATTTGGGGTGGTGGGGGTATTATGGGTTATCAATGGATTCTTAACGACTGGATTTCAATTGACTGGAGTTTTGTTGGGTTAGGAATCGACCATTATAATTTCAGGGTTGGGGTTCAGTCGGATAATTTATACGATGTTGTTGATACTTATACTCAAGACTTGCAAAAAGCCATGGGCTCGGTAAGTAACTTTTTGGCAAAGAGACTGGCTTTTAATGCCCTCGACAATGAACTTCGTTCGGATGTCCCTTTTTGGATGGTTGGCTGGAAGAGCTCTCTTACTGTTGGAATTGCCTTTTAACCCATCATTGGGGAATATCAACTGCAGAAAAGTTTCTTCTTCGGATCTGTTTGGTAAACTATTTTCGGATCATTTTGTTTAATTCAGAAATCATTCAGAAATCATTCAGAAATGTTAACGGATAATCCGAAAAATACCAATCTTATTCTTCTCCTTTTTACCGGAGTATTGATGGGGGCTCTCGATATTTCTATTGTGGGGCCGGCTATACCGTCCATTGAGCAGGCAATAAAAATTGAGCCCCGTATGCTGGGCTGGATTTTCTCGGTTTATGTATTGTTTAATCTGGTTGGCATATCGCTGTTTGCCAGGTTGTCCGATGTTTTTGGTCGAAAGAACATTTACATTCTTTCGTTGTCGGTATTTGCACTCGGATCGTTGGTCGTATCCCTTTCGGATAGTTTTTCGGTTCTTATTGCAGGCCGGGCTATTCAGGGATTTGGAGCCAGTGGAATTTTTCCCGTGGCATCGGCCATTGTGGGCGATTTATTTCCTGCTGAAAAGCGGGGTAGGGTACTCGGATTACTGGGCGCTGTTTTTGGGTTTGCCTTCATTATTGGTCCTATTCTTGCCGGAACGATGTTACATTATTTCAAGTGGAATGTTTTATTCCTGATAAATCTGCCCATTGCAGCGTTGCTTATTGTGGCAAGTTTGAAGATACTGCCCAATACTAAGGTAGAAACCTCTAATCATTTGGACTGGAAAGGTATTCTGGGGCTGGGATTGATGCTGGGATCATTTGCTTACGGAATCAATAATATCGAGAGTGAGTCGTTTGTGGCCAGTGTTGTTTCGTCGTCGGTTCTGCCATTTTTGATTGCTTCGCTGATACTTTTTATCCTTACGGTGTATGTTGAGCGAAGAGCTCCGTCTCCAATCATCCGGACATCTCTCTTCTATAACCGGGAAATTCGCATTGTTGGGATGATTGCCATGGTGACCGGGATTTTGCAGGCTTCATTTGTCTTCATCCCAAATTATGCGGTTGGGTTATACAATGTTACCTCGTCGACAGCCAGTTTTATGTTGCTTCCGGTGGTGTTGGCTACCGCCATTGGTTCGCCATTGTTTGGCCGGATGATTGATCGTGTTGGCTCCAAGGTGGTGATTATTATTGGATTGGTTCTTGCAGTGATGGGTTTTTATCTGTTGCATCGGGTTGCGGGTCAGAAAGTACTTTTTTATGGTTCGGGAGCGTTGATTGGTTTTGGGCTTTCTGTCCTTTCCGGGAGTTCCCTCCGGTATATCATGCTGAATGAGGTGGGTAAAACCGACCGTGCCATAACCCAGGGAATGCTCACCATTTTTATCAGCCTTGGACAGCTTACCGGTGCGGCGTTGATTGGGGTTATTATTGCCAATGCCAGTGGTGTTGAGGGTTACCGGAGTATATTTCTTTACGAATCGATTTTGCTGCTGGTGGCCGTGTTGTTTGCTGTCCGGTTAAAAAGCCGGAAAGAAGAACAGGAAAGTAATAAGAATAGATGACTGTAAATAGTATTCTTCTTTTGTGGCGTATTGTTTTAGCTTATTCATTTCTTTTTTTTTGGAAAACATCATAAAATATGAAACACTTGCTTTTAATGAGGTGTTTGAAAGAACTTAGAACAATCAGCCCCAACAGTTTTCACCATCGAGACGTGGTTGTTATGATTTCAAATTAAACATTATAACGAATATAAATCAACAAGATTTAAATTCTGGACATTCTTGAAATCTTTTGTATTTCTGGTAATAAGGACAAGGTCATTGACGATGGCTGTGGCTGCGATAATCGCATCAGGGAGTTTGATTGAATGTGTTTTTCTGACATCAATTGTTTTATCAACTATTTCATTGCCGATGTTCAATACAGAAGAATTATCGACAAAAATGGTTAGTGCTGAAATATCGTCATTTGTTAACTTGCTGTATGAGAAAAGCTCAATCTTGTTAATAATTGAAATGCAGTATCCTTTATCAATGATATCATCCATAAAAGTCAAGCCGTTTTCAGGAAGCTTTTCCCCAAGATAGTCAATGGCGATATTCGTGTCGATTAAATATTTCTTGTCTGCCATTCGTTTCTGATTTGTTCCAGCTCAACAAGCATATCAGTGGCTGTTTCTTTCGAAATAGAACCACGCAATTGCTTTGAAAGACGTTGATGGGTCTCTTCTTTTGATGGCTCATCAATCAACCTGATAATTTTTGCCTGTTCCAGGTCTTTTAATATCCGAAGTCCGTTTTGATCTTTTATTTCAACAAGGAGTGTTTGCATGATTCTTTTTATTTTTTCAAAAATACGAAATTGGAATGAATGTACAATAAAACAATCAGCCCCAACAGTTTTCACCATTAGGGCTGAAGATATTTCAATTCTTATTTAATTTTTAGTGAGCAAACTCTGCAAAGAAATCATTTCCCTTGTCATCAACGATAATGAAGGCCGGGAAATCTTCGACATAAATCTTGCGGATGGCTTCCATGCCCAACTCTTCAAAAGCAATCAGTTCAACCGATTTGATACTTTTCTTAGCCAACGCGGCAGCAGGTCCGCCGATGGATCCGAGGTAGAAACCTCCGTGTTTCTGGCAAGCATCGGTTACGGCTTTTGATCGGTTTCCTTTGGCAACCATAATCATTGAACCGCCGAGGCTCTGGAATTGGTCAACATACGAGTCCATACGTCCGGCAGTGGTTGGGCCAAAGCTTCCCGAAGGCATTCCTTTCGGGGTTTTTGCCGGGCCGGCATAGTAAATCGGGTGTTTCTTGAAATATTCGGGCATTGGCTTGCCGGCATCGATCATCTTCTTGATTTCTGCATGGGCAATGTCGCGGGCTACAATCAGGGTACCTTTCAGGTTCAAACGGGTTTTCACCGGGTATTTCTTTAATTCGGCCAATACTTCTTCCATTGGGCGATCGAGGTCGATATCAACAGCAGGAGTCAGTTCCAGTGCGGTTTGAGGCATGAAGCGAAGTGGGTTCTTTTCCATCTCTTCGAGGAAGATGCCGTCTTCGGTGATTTTGGCTTTGATGTTGCGGTCGGCGCTGCAGCTTACTCCCAGTCCAACCGGACAAGATGCTGCATGGCGTGGCATACGGATTACACGTACATCGTGTACAAAATATTTTCCGCCAAACTGGGCCCCAATGCCGCTCTCCTGGCAAATCTTCAATACTTTTTCTTCCCATTCGAGGTCGCGGAAAGCTTGTCCACCTTCGTTGCCCTGGGTTGGAAGATGATCGAAATAACCAGTCGATGCTTTTTTAACCGTTGAGAGTGTGGCTTCGGCCGATGTTCCGCCAATGACCAGTGCCAGGTGGTATGGAGGACAAGCCGATGTGCCAAGGTCTTTAATCTTTTCTTTGATGAACTTGGTAAGCGCTTCTTCGGTCAGCAATGCTTTGGTCTGCTGATAGAGAAAGGTTTTGTTGCCCGATCCTCCGCCCTTGGTGACAAAAAGGAACTCGTATTTATTGCCTTCTTCGGCGTAGATATCGATTTGGGCAGGAAGGTTGGTCCCTGTATTTTTCTCATCGAGCATGGTGAACGGAACCACTTGTGAATAGCGGAGGTTCCGGTCGCGATAGGTCTCAAAAATACCCTTTGACAGGTGTTTGGCATCGTTGACTCCGGTATAGACGTTTTCGCCTTTTTTTGCAACCACAATGGCGGTTCCGGTATCCTGACAAGTTGGAAGTTCTCCTTCGGCAGCCACAATCTGGTTGACCAGCAACGTGTGGGCCACAAATTTGTCGTTATCGGAAGCTTCGGGATCGTCGAGAATGGCACGGACTTTTTCGAGGTGTGATGGTCGAAGATAGAACGAAACATCGGCCATTGCTTCGCGAGCCAAAAGTTCGAGTCCTTCGGGAGCAACTTTTAAAATTTTACGTCCGTCGAATTCCTCGGTCGATACGTAATCTTTGGTGAGAAGACGGTAGTTGGTGGTATCTTTCTGAATAGGGAAAGGTTTCTGGTAAATAAATTCAGCCATGGCTTTCTATTTTTCTGATTCTTGTTACACATTAAAATTGAAGTGCAAATATAAGAATGGTTGGCTGAAAAAATGAAAAGAGGCTGAACTCTTTCGGACCAGCCTCTTTGAAACTTCTTCTAAACCGATTAATTTTTGAGGAACTTGGTTGTCAAAACAGCCTTGTTGCTGTATACTTTGAGTAGGTAAGTTCCTTTTGAAAGATCTGAAACATTGATTGTTGATGAGCTATTTGAAGTTTTGATTACATTGCCGGTTATTCCAACGACTTCAATTTTGGAAATGTTGTTTATGCCCGTAACGTTTAATTCAGTTACAGCCGGGTTTGGATAAATTTCCAACCTGGCAAGTCCGAAATCTTTTGCCGATACGGTATTGATCGTGGCATCGACTGAAGCTTTGGTTGTTGAAACAAGGCCATAATTGTCAACGGTCTCGATGCTGAAGGTGTATTTCCCGTCGGCCAGCTTTTTAACGGTGAACGTATTTCCGGTCTTTAGGGCATACAATTTCTCTTTGATCAGAACATTGTCCTGATAGATGTTGTAGTACATTACCGCGATGTTGTCGGTTGCATTATCCCATGTCAGTTTTGTCGCGTCTTTTGTCACTGTGGCTGCTAAATTCGACACGATAGACGGCGCAATGGTGTCGGGAACGATACTGAATTTGTTCCCTTTTTCGAATTTGAAGGTTCCGATTAACGATGGGTCGTTGTAAAGCATTCCGTTTGGTGTTACCAGGGTAACCTGATTGCGGTTGGCATCAGAAGCTATGGCATCGTTATCGCTGGCCAGTACATCAAAGCCAATCAGTTTGCCAACGGATGGTTCAAAGCCCGGCATTAACGAATCCCATGGGATGGTAAGGTCGAAGTTGTATCCAACGACGGTTTTTGTGTAGATTTGGGTAACGCCTTTCAGTGAGTTGTTTACACTAAAATCAACATTTGGAACCAGGCGTAACTGATAGTCGTTTTTGTCGTAAGTTGGGTCATTGGCTACCCAGCCGCCATTACGTGGCCAGTGAATGTTTTTCGAGTTATCCATATCGAAGTAAACTTCGATATTGTCAACCTGATAGTTTGTTCCTGTATTCACCATGCTGTCATCGGTGATTTCCAATTTTACGTAAACATTCTTGGCGTCCCAGTCTAAGAAAAGGTTACAGGTGTAATCTTCCTTAGAATCGATGGTCCCAAAGATTAATTTATTTACAACAAAATCGGGCGTCTTCACTTCCAGTGCAGGAATTGGATCCCAATTATCGGTTCCCTTGGTGAAATTGAATGTGGTAATTTCAGTTCCATCGGGCAGGGTGGGGGTTGTTAACAGATGAGACCATGTTGCCCGTTGTGACAAATTGTCTTCACCGGATAATTCAATGGTTCCGTATTCATAGCACTTATCGGATGCTCCGCCCAATGAATTGTTCCACCCCAGCGGAGTGATCATTGATTTGCCTTCAAAGCCAGTGCTGTTCGAAATCTGAATAGTGGCTTTGTAATAAACGACTTCACTGGTTGTGCCTTGCCATGGGCGGCCAAAATATCCAGGCTTTGACAGGTAGGTTGATGCTGTTTCTGTTCCGGGTTGAGCCGAAGTAATATTGCATTCATACATCAGGTAGCCACGGGCCGTTGTTTGCTGAGCTGCGGTGATGTAAGAAACATCAGTACTGGCGTCGCTGGTATTCATGGCCAAATCACTTTTGTAAGCAACCAGTGTCATTCCTCCGAAAATATAATCGGTGCCACCCATCAGTGAGCCTTTGTATGCAACGACACGTGCGCCTTCTGCACCATAGAACGAGTCCTGACGGCCCACAATGCGGCAATTGTTCAGGATCGATTTGTCGCCGCTTTTGGTGTAAGCAATAGCTGCTGCCCGTTCAACAAAACTTTTTGCCTGAACAGCGGTGTTGCCAACGTCGGTTGGACGTTTCCCTTTTCCGCCAACAGCCCACTCAACAACCACATCTTCCGATTCTTTCTTTGAAATGTATTGATTGTATGAGTTTTCGAAGATGATGTTGGAAGCCTCAAACCCTGCTGCACTAACAACAACTGTTGCATTCCAGTAAGAACCACTTGTTGAAGCCCCACCGGTGTTGGTATAGGTCGTATATCCATTTTCTTTATTCACTCTTAATACTTCAGCATTCCATTTTTGGTTAGGAGCCATGCTGTAATAATTGTAGCCATGCCCATAATAAGCGGTGATTCGGACTGCATTTTGATCAATGTCGACACCTTTGTTGAGCAGTGCAATGCTTGGTTTAACCGATGCGTTTGTGAAAGAAACATTTGCCACATCAACCACCAGCATCTCTTCGTAGTTCCCCGGATCGATCAGAACATTGACTCGCTCGTTGTTTGGACGGATCATTGAACGGACAGCATCGAGAGCCTCGTTGATGGTTTGGTATTCTTTATCGGTACCTACGGTGATGATTTCAGCATAAGGAATGGTTGCTATGATTGAAATGTCCGTAATATAGGTAGTTCCCATGCCCGAACCAATGGTGACATAACCTGATTGGGTTCCCGGATAGAGATATGACACGTTTTCGAGGGTACTGGTGCTTCCGCTTGATGTACTGATGGTATCGCCACCGTCAATGGCGAATTTGGCTGAATAGTAATACCCGATGGTTAGTTTTTCTCCCGGGTTCATCGGTACTTTGATGGTTGCACCAGCTTTGGCTACCAGGTGGCTCTTGGCTTGTTCGTTATAAACATTTCCGGAGAAGAGTAAGCCCTTGTAGGAAGCATTCTTGTTGGTGATTGTCATGTCATCGAATGGCCAATAAGAAACTTTCTGAAAGGCTAATGTTTTGGATGCTGCTGCTCCTTCCACTTTTATATTGGAGGTGAGCCCCAATTGTACCGGATAATTATCCAAGCCTGAACACGAAATGGAATAAACGCCATTTCTTAAATTGATCTTGCTCAGATCGGAGAAGCTATACGTATAACCCAATTCATTTAGGTTGGTAAAGACTACAACCAGTTTTGAAATCAGAGAATCGGCCAAACCTTCAGTTCTGATGGTTACCGGGTAGACCGGTTTGGCAACGAATGTGATATGGGCGGTTGTATCTGATTTGCCAATCGTGATGGTATTTTCGGCAATGGTATAATCGTTTGCACCGGTTGCCGAGATGGTGTATTGGATATTGGGTTCCAGCTTGGCTGTATAGGAAGCGGTTGTTGTGTCGATCGCTGTTTCCGGCGTGTATATTCTTGTTGTTGCTGGTGTATAAACCAGTTTTGTTTTTAGCATTTGAGCACGAGTGAGCCCAATAATGGAACCACTTATGGTGTACATTTCTACTTTTCGGATAGCTACGGCATACGTTGTGTCGCCGGTAACAGTCAAGGTGGTTCCGTTGCTGATGTTGTATCCGTTGGCGCCGGAAAGGCTTAGTGCATATTCAAAACCAGCTGGTAGTTTTGTACTGAAAGCTCCGCCTGAAACGGTTGCATTCCATGTTTTTCCTGCCTGATTTTTGAACACAAGTTTGTAACCTGCCGGAATACCCGGTGCTTCGGACACATCGACCGAGCCGGCAACCTTAACCAGGGTGGCATCTTTTCTCAACACACGGTAATAAGAAGGTTTGTCTTTGGTGTCGTAAATTTTGTAATTTCCGGTGTTTTTAGCTACGAATTTGAGCAGTGAGCCGGTGCCTCGATAGGTTGCGGTGTCGGTTTGAACCGTTGCATCGGAATAGACAAAGTTGATCAGTCCAGCCGCATTTTGTGACCGGCAATAAATGTACACTTCATCATCTTCGTTGGCATCGATGTTCAGATATCTGGCAGTGGTTGCGCTGGCATTTACATAGAGAGAACCGGTCAGGCTATCTCCTGCAATGACGAAAGGAGCATTATTGGCATCATACCGGGTAAGGTTGGTATTGCTGGTTCTTAACCGGTCTTTGTTGGCTGCGCCAAACCAGTGGAGGGCTCCTGCATCAAATGATGCAGGTAACGTGTTTCCTGTTGAACCAACAGCAATTGACGAATCGTACCATGAATTAATAATCGATTCGGTCAGTTTGTTTACATATTTTGTTGAGTCGAGTTTTGCAGCACCAAAGTCCCATGCATCGATCAATGCCGTTTTCGCTTTTTCGTTTTCAAGAGTGACCCCATGAATATAAATGGTGCCGGTGGAAGATCCATTGTTTTTAAACGTGCCTGTTACAATACCGGCATCGCCTTTGTAGCTGAACGAGTGTGTGCTGCATGCACCTGTGCCTTTGTCTGTCGCGGGAACTGATCCCAGCACATTTCCTTCTGCGTCGGTGAATTCCATCACGACATCAGCCATGCTGTACTGGCAGGTGCCCAGGGTAATTTTGGTATTGCCCGGAACTACAAACGACATGGAGTTTCCGACATACATGGCAGCTCCATGTTGGGCGTCGTGCCACCAGAATTGGGCATTGGCCGCATCGGAGTTACTTTTCATCGTCAGGATGCCGTCATTGGTTACAAACATTGAATATTTGGTGGTTGTAACCTGTGAAAAAACCGAACTATTGGCAAAATTGTAGGAATAAGTTGCGCCGGCTTCGGCCACAACAGGGGTTGCAATTACATCGATTTTTGGCACATAGGTTTTGCCAACACCAAAGGCAATGACCAGGGTGGTTTTGGGACCGTCATAAACAAAATCGAGTGTTACATCACAGCTGGCAGTCTTCGAGAGCTTTGTCTCGGTGTAGGTGCCGTTTTTGTCGGATACGGTAATTGTTGATGTGCTCCCGGAATATTGGCAGCCACCAATTTTAACGGTTACACTTCCTGCAACATCCAGTTCAATGAAATTGCCGACTTTAAGTTCCATCCCATGTTTGGCATCATTCCACCGATAGGCATTGGTTGTTCCAGGATATAATCGGAAGATTCCGTAATCAACCGTGTCTTTCCCGGTGGTGGTAGTTGATATGATGCTCCCAT
>DAOQAB010000048.1:23807-25024 GCA_035353695.1 Prolixibacteraceae bacterium | reverse complement strand
CCATTGATTTTTGCATCGGAAGTGATTTTCCGAACGGAATCTAATTGGTGAAAACGGGGGAAAATAAGTTTTTCCTTTTTTCGTGTTTGTCCTTCAAATTCGTATTCTTCCACTTGCAGGTGTACAAAACGATAGAGGATGTCCATCAGACTGTCTTTTACCAGGATGTTTTCCCACAAATAAGCGGTTTTGTAACCATCGGGGTTTTGTGGGTTTCCTTTTCCGTTGTTGCAACCTTTGTTGAATGGCAGCCAATAGGTGCGTTCAGCATCTATTTTTGTTGCCATATACACCTCGTCAGGGTCAACGGCAAAATGGACCAACGCACGTTTCTTGAAGGCAAACAACAATTCTTTATTATCACGAGTGGTTGCATATTGCTTTTTGGCATTGTCGGTAGTTTGTCCTGTAAAATGGTTTTTCAGCTCCAAGGTTGCCACTGGTAAGCCATTCAAACTAATTACAAGGTCAACTGAATTCTTGTTTTTGTTGCTGTAATAAACCTGACGGATTATTTTTAATTGGTTTTTGCCGTAAAGGTCAATGGTCTCCTCATTCAAACCTGTTTCGGGTTTGAAAAATGCCATGCGAAACTTAACCCCATAATCGGTAAAACCATTCCGCAACACGTCCAAACAGCCCCGCAAATCGAGTTCTTTGAATAAACGTTGAATAACACGGTTGCCAGCATCTGCTCCATGAACAGCAGTGATTTTCTCCCAGGCTTTGGGTTGTGTATCTTGTAAAAATGCAATTACCTCATATTTAAACATTCCCAATTCAGGGCTGTAATCGGATGCATTACCTTGTGTATAATTTCCATATTGAACCAGCGATTCAACAATAGCAGTTTCAAAGGTGTTTTCGGTGGTGATGTTCATGCTGAATAAAATTTATCATCCTTCCAATTGGCAGGGTTGTTTTTAATATAATCGGATATGCGTTGGTATTCTTCGTCATTGCGGATAATATGGTCGTGAAACCGTTCTTGCCAAACAGGTTGTTTCGGCGTATTTCTGTATTCATTGATACGTTTGGTTACCGCCGATTTAAAACCTGCCACAAATGATGATATGGATTTTGGCGGGCGATACGCAATACCAAAATTTAATTGTGATAGCGTTGTTGGTGGCGTTGATAATGGCGTTGTTGGTGGCGTTGTTGGTAGAGACGCACGGCCGTGCGTCTCTACGTGCGAACCCGTCATTTCGTGCGAA
>DAOQAB010000048.1:10613-23707 GCA_035353695.1 Prolixibacteraceae bacterium | reverse complement strand
CCGTCATTTCGTGCGAACCCGCAATATTGTTATTTCGTATATTTTCAATCCGTAAAATGGCATGCAAATGATTCGGCATGATCACAAATTCATCGCAAAACAATTCGGAACGCAGGCCAAACGATTTTTCCCATTCATTTAAAACCATTTCGCCCAAAGGGGAATATTTTATTGTGCCCTGATCGATGGTTCCAAACAAACATTCGCGTTGCGCCGTGCAGATGGTTATAAAATAGGCCCCATTGGCACTGTAATTGTGCCATGGTGCCCGTGCCGATGGGATACGATATTTGTTTTGAAATTTATCGGTCATATTATCAAATCATTGATATTATTGTTTTTAATCCGATATCCATACAATCCGTGCGTTTTTATTTGTTTTCATTTTCCGGTACCATTATTTTTCCTGTTACAACCTCCGAAATTAACGTGGTCCGGTATTCTTGTAACAGGTCTATTTGTTTGTTGTATTTTTCAATGATGGCATCTAATCTGGCGCATTCTTTTTCGATATGGGAGACGATGGATTGTTGTTCATCGATTGATGGTATTGCAAAAAACAAATCCGACATAAACTCCCAACTAACTCTTGGCATTTTAGCTCCAAAAGTAGAGCCATTAGAAACATCAGTAAATGAAGTTGAGAGCAACCTGTATTTCATAAAATCGGAACATAAATTCAAATTCATTCTAATTACAAAAAAATCACCAACTGCAGCGCCTTCAAACTCAGCAACCCAAACTTTTGCCAAATAAGGTCTTAGTTTACCATACAAAATATCGTTGTGAATAAATGCTATTCCTTCTCCTTCAAACTCAGTATTAGTTTCTATGTATTTTCCTGTTTTACTATCTATATTTTCCAATCCAATTTTTGAGTTTTCTCCAATCGCTTTTTCTGTTATCAGAGTAACAAGATACTTCAACTTCTTCACCTCCCAATGCTCTGGTATTTCCCCCAACCATTCTACGCCTGAATCTTTGAGGCGCACACCGTGCGTCTTTACACCTTTGGTAACAGCTTGGTTAATAATTGCCTGTTTTTCTTCTTCGTATAAGGCAATGAGTTTTTGTTTGTTGACAATGATATGGTCTATTTCGGTGGTTTTGCGGTCGAGATAGGTGGCAATATTGGATTGTTCGTTAAAATCAAAAGATACTGGAATATTAATATCTCCAAGCAAACTTCTACTTATTCTTTGCATGGTTGCACCTCTTGCAATAAGTGATGTATATTCAAAATATTTCTCATTAGACATCACATATTTTAAAAATCCTTTATTAAATTTTTTATTTGGTCTTAAAATGACATTATCTACAGAAGTAACAATTTTTTTACCTAAATCTGGAATAATACAACATCTTCCAATCGGTGGATTTAACCGTGAAATAACTAAATCAAACGGAAGAACTTCAGTACAATTTAATTTATCAAAAGTATCTTGAGTAATGTATCCTAATCCTTGTTCTTTGTAAGTTCCTTCACCAATATTGCCTGTCGTTATATAACGTATTCCGTCTGTGTCAAAAACAATATCTTTACTTTCTATCCAATCTCCATCAAGAAATAGTGTATTTTCTTCACCAACTAATCGTTTAATTGGAACTATTTTCCAATGTTCAGGAATCTCCCCAATCCATTCAATGCCTGAATCTTTGTATTTTTCGTATCGTTCCATTAGTCAAGCACGGTTTTTTCCTGTTCAACGGTTTCATTTTCCAACGCCAAAATATCGGCGCGTATTTCGGCCAGCGAACGCAATTTTTTGAATTCGTAAAAATATTTGGTAAAATTAATTTCGTACCCGGTTTTGGTTTTCGATTCATCAATCCAGGCATCGGGAACGTGGGGTTTTACCTCGCGGTCGAAATATTCCTGGATGGTTTGGGGACGTAGAGACGCACGGCCGTGCGTCTCTACAGGTCGCAAAAACGGTATATTTTCATAATCGCGCAAATTGGCATCGGGTTTTGGATTTTTATTTTTATCACGCACCATTTTGCCCTTTTCGTCGCGCAGGGGTTGTTCAACCGTTACACGCCAATAACCAAAAAATTCCTTTGGATAAATTTTGCAGAATTCGCCTTCGGTAAATTCGCCGTAGATCCTGGTAATGTAACCAATTCCTTTTGTGGCGCCGTTTTCGGGTATTTCTTTGCGTTTGTTTCCTAAGCTGCGGGACATCTTTTGCCAAAAGCGATTCTCTGTTTTGGGAGACGCAGCATGCTGCGTCTGTACACATTCTTCGTCTTTGGTACCTGTTGCATTAATAAGCTGTATCTTACCTTTGCGTTCCGGGCTTTTCTTGTTGGTAAGTATCCAAATGTAGGTTGAAATACCGGTATTGTAAAAAAGCTGGTCGGGCATGGCAATGATGGCTTCGAGCCAATCGTTTTCAATAATCCATTTCCTGATTTCACTTTCACCACTTCCTGCTTGTCCGGTAAATAAAGGGGAGCCATTAAAAACAATTCCAATCCGGCTACCTTCGGGTTTCATTTTCGAAAGCATGTGTTGAAGGAATAGAAGCGAACCATCATTTATTCTTGGTAATCCCGCACCAAAACGCCCTGCGTAGCCTTTTTTCTCGGCTTCGTCCTTTATCATTTTCTCGGCCTTTTTCCAGTCCACGCCAAAAGGCGGATTGGAAAGCATGTAGTCAAATTTTTCATTTTCAAGTCCGTCGACCGTAAAGGTATTCCCAAACTTAATGTTCGCAGGGTTTTGTCCTTTAATCATCATATCCGATTTGCAAATGGCATACGATTCGGGGTTTATCTCTTGTCCGAACAGTTCCATTTTTGCATCGGGGTTTTGCTCTTTGATAAACGATTCACCAACTGAAAGCATCCCTCCGGTTCCGCAAGCCGGGTCATATAATGTTTTTACAATCCCTTTTTTAAAGATCTCTTTTTCATCAACAAACAACACGTTTACCATGAGTTTTATAACTTCCCGTGGTGTAAAGTGTTCCCCAGCGGTTTCATTGGATAGTTCGGAGAATTTGCGGATCAATTCTTCAAAAACATACCCCATTTCCATTGTGGTCATTTCCGATAAATCAATATCGGCAAAGGCTTCCACAATTTTAAAAAGCAAATCGGTTTTGGGGTCATCCAGTCGGTCAATCTGTGAATCAAAATCAAAATATTCAATGATTTCCCGAGCACCCGTAGAAAATCCATTAATGAAATTACGGAGGTTAGCGGCCACATTATTGGGATCGGCTTTAATTTTTGCAAAATCATAAAGGCTGCGATTATGGAAATTCAGTCCGGCTACTTTATTTAAAGTTATATCCTTTGCACTATCCGAAAGCTTTTCAATCTTCGGAAGATAATCTAAAACTTTTTGTTTTGTTGGAGCAATCACACCATCCAAGCGTCGTAAAACCGTCATGGGCAAGATTATTTTTCCATAATCGGATTGCTTGTAATCGCCTCGTAATAAATCGGCTACTTTCCAAATGAGGTTTGCCTTTTCTTTAAAATCGATCATTGTCTATTTCCTTCTTTTAAAATCGTTCATTAAATGCTCAAATGTAACAAAATTGAATGGGTGAGTTGGCAAAATAAAAATTCCTCAAGGTTGTATGAATATATTAACAAGCTAATTTCCATATTATAATATCCTTTCAATTAATAATTTTTTGTCTGTCATCACTTTTTTTACATCTACCTTTTATTGGAATGAATACATCTTTTTAATTGATTTGAGATAGATTAATAATGTTGGTTTTATTGCGTGTCGGGTTATTTTCATTACGTTAGGTCGTCGAAAAGTAATGAACATTGTTTAATTATCAAAATTAAAAATATCTTGTTTTTCAACAGCCACTGGTTAATAATCATTGTAGCGGCACAAACCCTTGGCCTGTCTGGTTGGATGCAGCAAAGCGCTCACGTTAGGCACGGAATTGTTACGATTGTTGGGTAGTTTAAAAAGTATCGATATTTTTGTTAATCTCTTTTTTCAAAGCCAATGAATGCACCCAATTCGGTTACGATTTATACAGAACGGATCCATCAAACGGTGGATTATATCTCAGGACATCTTTCCGACGAGATCGATTTGGAAAAACTGGCAGCCGTTGCCTGTTTTTCGCCGTTTCATTTTCACCGCATCTTTTCCGCTCTGCTGGGTGAAACCCCTCACAATTACATCGAACGGCTGAGAATGGAACGGGCAGCCAACGAGATTGCAACCAAAAGGAACCTGAACTTGTATGAGATCGCTTATGGATGCGGTTTCAATACCAAATCGTCTTTTTCAAGGGCGTTTAAGAAATACCATGGCGTAGCTCCTTCCCAATTTTTACAGAGGCACGAAGCAGACTTTCATTCCCAAAATGTGATGGGGAGCCGAAAACCTCCACAAAACCGGCGAAGCGATTTCGATGCGGTAGAGATTATGCGTTTGCCCTCATTTCATGTTGCCTATACACAAACCCTCGAAGGGTACGAAACCGGCATTGCAAAGGCCTGGAATGAACTGTTCATCCAGATGCACCGGAAAGGTTTACAGCCGTGCGAAGGTCCGCTGATCGGCATTCCTTACGATAATCCCGGAATTACTCCGGGAGAGAAATGCCGTTATCGCGCCTGCATCAACGTCCCCCGCGAGGTGGTTCTCTCCCGTGGTGGATTAAAGACTGCCGATCTGGAGGAAGCGTTGTATGCAGTTTATCATTTCAAAGGAACGCGTGAGGAGGTGGCCGATGCTTATTCGTTTATCTTTGGTGAATGGCTAATCCAAAGCAACTACCTGCCCGATGAAAAACCTCTGATTGAACTCTACCCGGCCACGTTACTGTCGGACTGTTCCCAAAACCGGTTGCAATACGACATTGCGCTTCCCATTGTGAACATGCCGTAGATGCAGTTTAGCAAGATTTGGAAACAACTCCCTTTTTATTCACGCTACTTTTGCCGAAAACAATAAAACAAAGAATCATGTTTGATATACGAAAAATTCAGGAACAGGTATTGTTTCAGGCGGTAAAAGCCGAAAGCAACGAAGCCACTGCACAAAAAGTGGTTGATGGAAACCGGGAAGATAACCCAGCCTGGGTAAAGAATAGCATGAAACGGCTGGAAACAAGTTTCGATGCAGGGGCGGTGAAGAAAATCAGGATGAATTGTCAGTGTGGCTATGGCATGGACGAAAAGCTTGCGCTGGTAAAAGGGCTGATGGCATCGGCTACCAGTTTGGAAGAGTTTGCCAACAACGATCAGGCACATGCAGCCGGCTTATTTTGCCAGGATGGGGAACTTTATTTGCAGTTTTATTTCTGTCCATGCCCGATGTTGGCTGAAGTCGACCGGTTGGAAACCAACAGCTGGTGCCAGTGCACAACCGGATACAGCAAAGTGCTTTTCGAAAAGGCTTTTGGTTGCAAAGTAGGGGTCGAATTGCTGAAAAGTGTCAAAATGGGCGATGACATCTGTTTAATGAAGATCATCCCGGTAGGGGAAATTCAATTTTGAGAACAAGTTAAGAGAGCCGGGGCGAATGAAGAGCCGGAGGCTCGCTTCATCTTGTAAGGATGTCCCGATAGCCATCGTGGATTAGTCCATTCAAAGAGGCAACAAACTCCTTGCTTCGAGAGCCGTAGGCTCGGGGCATATCAGATTAGATCAGCAAAAATATACCGTTCATCATACGGCACTTCAAACTTTTCAAGAAACGCCAGATACTCTTTTCTGAAGGTTTGCTTTTTATGATGCAACTCCTGATTAGAGATGTACCTATATACTTCATCGATTTGCGAATGGCTGTAAGAGAAAACCCCATATCCCTCCTGCCATTCAAACCTTCTTTTTGACAGTTGATGATCATTGATATACTTGGAGGATTTTGCTTTTACAGCTTTCATCAATTCTGAAATTGAGACAATCGGTTTTAAGCCAACAAAACAATGGACATGGTCTTCAACACCATTTACAATAATTGTTTTACATCCTGTTTCATTGATCAGATTATCAATTACACCCAGCAGTGTTGGTCTCCATTCTTTACGGATTATAGCGTCCCTATATTTTACAGCAAAAACGCAATGGAGATAAACTTGAGAATAAGTATTTGCCATGGTTTTCAAATTTTAAATTTAAAATGTTTCGTTCCTACGGAACTCCCCAGCTTTTTTTACCCCACTTTTTCCCCGGATTAAAATCCGGCGTTATAAAATTAACTGTTCCTTCGGAACAAAACCTACTGCATGTCAACTTATTTTCAATCGTTTAATTAAAATTCAATTCTTACTGTACCCAAACGAAATGAAATAATTTTTAAAGGAATTTAAACCAGAAAAGAACCTGAAACCATTATGATTATAAAACAAATATTGTCACGCGTTTATGTCAACGACATGAATGAGGCAATTCTCTTTAATAAAAAAAGTACCAACGGGTTGGAATATGACTGTACGACATGCCGATGGACAGGTCGTGGAATATGTGGAGCATATAAAGATATAGAAAAACCACCTGGTGTTGGGGGAACTTGGTTAACTATTTCAAAAAATCCCCATACGGTTATTGCGTGTGGGGATTTTTCTTGCAGGTATTTGGGTGTGAAAATGAATTATCATAACTTTAAAAAAAATTGAAACACAATCGTGTCTGTGAATGTTCCCGGTGCATTTCAACTTCAAAAAACAATAACGGTTATGAGAAAGACTTTTATACTTGTTTTAATTCTGCTATGCTTTACCACCGCAAAGAGCCAGTGCATTGACCGTTATGGATTACGGATAGGAGCTGGTTTGTCGAATCAGGATTGGGAGTATAAGAACAACCAGTTTATTGGTTTATCCGGTTGGAACGATAATCTGCTGGGGTTTATTGGACAATTCTATGCCGAAAAAGATGTTGGTAATTATTGGTCATTCCGATCGGCCATCGGGTATATTCAAAAAGGATTTATTGGCGATATTACATTAGCGACCCCGGATGACAATATTCTCTTAGACAAGAGATATAAACTATTCGTACATGACTTATTCATGGATTTAACCCTGAAAATAATGCCTTTTAAAGGAACTATCCGACCTTTTCTTTCTGCCGGATTACGCGGAGATTATTTGTTGGATATCCGGAGCAAGATTCTGGTTTTGAATAATAAACTGGAACCCGGATTGGATGATGAATTCAATAAGTTTTCGATGGGCGCTATTCTGGGTGTTGGAATGATGTACGGTGAGTCTTTTATTTTCGAATTGGAATATAACCCGGCCATTACAAAGGCGTATGAATCGGATAAATTAGCCGTAACCGACCGTTGTTTTTGTCTTACAATCGGCTTGAATATCAATTCCTTCTTGCATCGAAAAGAATAAATGGTGTTGGTTGCATTATTTGTTGTTTTTTGAGAGAAGAATTGGTCGTAACGAACCAGAAAGTTGCAAATGAACATCCCTTAATCAAAGAGCCAGAAGGTGAATCCCCTCTGGCTCTTTGATATAATGAATGAAAATAAAGAAGCGTGCGAAAATTAAAACCACACTTTTTTAACCACAATAGCCATACCTAAAAATGCGAACAAGCTGGCAATCCACCATTTTGAAACCGGGACAGCATAGGAAGAACCATATACCTGTACGGCATCCATTCCCCAGTAGTCGGAGTTTGACCCTTCATTTCCACCATCGGTTTCGTAATAACGAACGGCAAAACGTACCGGACCATTGGCCGTAACGGTTTGTTTGTAGGATGTCCAGCTGCCGGGGAGGGTTGTGGGGCTCATCAGCAGAACATAGTCAGCAAGGTTGTTACTACCGGTTGGTGAATAGTAAATGGAAATATGGTCAGGCCACTCGTTTCCAGTTGATCGGGCCATGAACTGAAATGTGGTCGTTCCATACGAGGTAATTGCAGGAGTCACTAACCACTGGTCAATCAGTGAACCATTCGCTCCTCGATAATTTTGTGCGACATAGCTGTCATTATTTCCATTATTAGCAAAAAATACGGATGTAGATCCTTGGAAATAAGTGGTAGCTCCGCCACCATCCACGTTGTAAAAAAGCCATCCGTTGCTGGAAAGATTGGATACATTATCCATATTTTCCTCAAAAAGCAAATTGCCCGATTCCGCCAGTGAGGAAGGTGTGGTTGCCGAAGGATTCTTGGCGGCAGTTCCGCTTTTGGTTCCATATAAACCGGTTTGTGCCGACACAAAACCTGCTGTGCATACTGCAAAGAAAAAAAGTAAAATTCGTTTCATTTTGATATCTTTTTAGTTGATTTATCTAAACGGAGTGCACCATTCAAACCGGTGAATCTGGACGGTAAAAATTGTAATAAACAGTCAATGGTTATGTTGCTATTTCACAAAAAACGTGTACGATCTGACAAATTCAATTTCGCCAAAATAATAAATTCAAATATTTTGTTTTTCAACAACACCAAAATCCCTTATTCCAAATGAAGGGATTGGTTGGAACGGTGATCATGGATTATTTAAAACACAGATTCCACAGATTGACACAATTGAAAATCACCGGAGGTAAAGAAAAATTCTCACCACAAATTACACAAATTTCACGAATTAAAAATCACCGCAGATAAATAGATCAATGCGTTAGTTAGCAAGTATCGAGCATCCAGTATCGAGCATCCAGTATCCAGCATCGAGTATCGAGCATCGAGTATCCAGCATCTAGTATCCATCATCGAGCATCGAGTATCGAGCATCGAGTATCGAGCATCGAGTATCGAGTATCGAGTATCCACCTCCAGTATCTACTTACAACAACGAGACAAATAGGATACAAACAAACAAGGCCACTTTTGAAGTGGCCTTGTTTGTTTGTATGGTTTTCCAATCAGGAAAAAAGGTATTTTCTTTTTGAAACGAGAACACTGATGGCAATTAAAGCAAAAGCGCCAAAAATCCATCCATAGGGAACCGGTACAGGTGTTGAACCTCTTACATTGTCAAGAGAAACGGAGTAATTGGTTCCATCTGCTGCTCCTGAATATACTTCCTGCACAACCAGAACGTATGTTTGCCCGGCAATTACTGGACATGCAAAGTTAACACTGCCACTGGATCCTTGCTGGCCAATTCCGTTAGCGACAAAATTGGAAGGATTGTATGACCCGGAATAAACTGCCACAAATACATCATAATCGTCATCCGGCGTTATTACGACCGAAACGTTTAAACATCCGGTGTTTGCTGCTTTAAATGTATAGGTTTCGTATTTATTGGTTGCTCCGGGATAAATTGAAAATATCGGACAATATGAACAGGTGGATGGAACACCATCTCTGTATAAACGACCGGCTTGAGTACCCGAAGAGGTTGCAATAATACCGGAGGGAGCAGGTAAAGAACCATCACCAAAAATCTGGGAGATCACGCAGCTTGCACCATCTGTTAAAGGGGAAGCGCCGTTTGGTGTAACCGGTTTTGATACGTCATTGGGTGTCGATGTTTGAGCCATGATTCTGTCCGGACAGGCCACTAAAAAAAAGAGCGCAACAGCCAGGATGGATTTAGCGAACTTGAAATCTCTTTGGAATGTAAAATTCTTCATATTTTCTTGTTTTTGATTTTTTTAGATCGTAAAAGTAATTGATGAAGCGTGAAAGATTTGATCAAATTCACAAAAAGCGTGTACGATCTGATAAATTGATTGGAAAAACCTGTTTTTATAAGAAATAGCAATCAGTGTTCGGCATAGGACGATGATTTGGATGCGATATGATCCCGCTTCCACGACGAAGGGGTCGTACCCATGTATTTTTGAAAGGAACGGCTAAAATTGCCTTGATCGCTATAGCCGAGCCGTTCGCTGATCTCGGCAATGGTCAGTTGTGGCAATTCGACCAGCAACGTTTGGGATTCCTGAACCCGAAGCCAGTTGATCCAGGCATTAAAATTCATCCCATGCTGCTGATTGATGTAATTCGACAGGTAGGTTCGGTTGGTGTTCAACTGAGCCGCTAAATCGATCAGGGTAATACCTGGATCAAGGAATTTTTTCTGTGCCATCCATTGCTCAACAGCTTTGGCCATGTCGTTGTTGTTTAATCGGACGGTCTCTGTTTTGATTTCGGGCACCTGGTGTGTAATGGGCTCAATCGTGTGAAACAGATACGTGTAGTTCAGGTACTTGATTCCAAAGAAAAGATAGAAAAAGGCATATACCGATACAAAAAAGATAGAAGCGATTACCGATGTGACAAAAACAGACAGCAACGCAATGATTCCAACCGACAGCGCCAGGTAAAAAGAGAAACGGGACCAGCTGAGCTGGAGCGCAAGCTTTTCAGAAAAATAACGATCGAGTTTCTCCTGATACTCCCGGAATTGCCGGTTAAAAAGGAGTGTGTAGTTGATGAGCTGGAAGACGTAGTAAGCAGTACCCACATAAAAAATGGAATACTTTACGCTTTCGGGCAATTGAATAAATAGCCCCGTGAAACAGCCGATGGTGAGTATCCCAATTGGGATTAGCTCTTTAATTACCTTTTGGGGGGTAAAGAATTCGGTATTGAACAGGGTAATCAGGGCATAGGTAAACAAAAACGATTGTGAGGAAGAGATGATCAGCGTGAGGTAGTGGATGATAAAAGGGTTGGCTTCACCATCGCCGGCAAGGAACCCGGCGATATTCGCCCCGGCCATGACCAGGTAGGCTATGGCAAGAACCCTGCGGATAATCCGGTAATTTTGGATGTGATGATCGTGCGGAACTGAAAGGAATAATAACAAAATTCCCAGGACACAACAGATCACGATGGTGATTCCAACAAGTATCGAAAAAAATAGGTGCAACATCCTTCCCCCTCTTTCTTAATGCCAAATGTGTAAGAATAAACTGAATGGCCATATCCCTGTCTTTAGCCGATATTCCCTCGTTTTTCAGCGAATGAATATAAATTCTTTTAGGAACTTTTTCAGCGAAAAAGAAAAAAAATCTGGTAGGGCGATGGAAATTTTAACGCTGCTTAACAATCACTCTTTTTTCTAATTTTCATGACATATTGATTATCGGGACTATTTATCCATATCTTTATGCAATAAAAAAGGAATCTCGGTTGGATGAATGAAAATGGATAAAGAATGAAAGTAGCTACCTTCAAAGCAACGTGTTCAACGTCGACCTGCCTTTCTGTTGCCGATGTGCCATGGCTCTCCGACTTCAGCTATGGCGAGTTCTTATATGGCTCTGTCGATGGGAAGGAGATCCGGTATTATAATGCCCTGGATTGTCCAACCTGGAAATTTGTCGATGAGATGATAGGCGAACTCTTTAACGATCACAAAAGGAAAAGACAGGGTGTAACCATTCAAAAGATCATCGGGTTGATTGCCGATCGCGAAGATCCGGACGTCTTTTATACTCCCGATATCTATTGTCCGGTATGCCACTCAAAAATTCAAGCGATTGACCTAAACCAACGAACCGGATTGCAGGAGTACCGTGATTTGACCTTCCAAAAGTTCGAAAGCATGGATCCGACCGAAAAGAGGAATACCATTGGTCAGTTGATAAAAAGTATTTTGTAGTTTTCCCGCACGTTCAAATTGAAAGAAACAGCCCGAAGGGCTAGATTAAGTTGGGCTTTCAGCCCGACGAACTATCAAATCGTAAGTTTTCTGTAAGTTGATGCTACTTTTGGAACAGCCTCTTTCAGTTCATATCGTTGTTGCAAACTTTATTTGATTGGTCGGTAGACAAAATTTTTAAACTGAACACTTCCTTCTCCCATGGAACACAATCCAATGCGCAGACTAATGAATCCACTAAGCGCATTGTGGTTAAACCCTGAAACTTCCACTGAGCTTTCTATCTTTTTCCAGTCGACGCCGTTGGAACTGTAATAGAGGTCAACCGTATTTTCAATATTCCTGATTTTCAAAAAGACATGGTTCTTGATTACGTTTCTCTCGGTTGGAAATTGCCATCCCCGCAAATTGGCCAGAATGTTTTCCTTATCGGCCAGAATTCCCGAATGATAATTGTTGTTGTAAAAGAGCATCAAACCTCCCGTTGCATTTCCTTCAAGGATTAGCTCAACTTCGGCCGTATAGGAATGGTCGGAAGGGATGCACAACAATGGCGAACAATTGCCCACTGAGTTTCCTTTGGCCTTCAGTACCAGGCTACCGTTCGCCAGATAAAACCGGCAGGTATCGTATTCACCAAAGAACTTCCAGTGCGGTTTCAGGGTTTTTCCGTTAAAGTTATCGCTCAGGGTATAGGTTGAAGCAGAAGCTGTTTCATACGGCCGTTGAATCGGCTGATCGGTTTTGATGCCATCGGGTATTTTAAACCAGCCATCGTTGGTCCATTCAACCGGTTCCATGAGGATTTGCCGCCCCATGTTGAGGTAATCTTTTTCATATCCGTGGAAAAGGATCCACCAGTTTCCTTTGGTATCTTCGAACAAGGTGCCGTGACCTTTCGACCACCAGGTTTCGTTCTTGCTGTTGGCTCTTTCGATCGGATTGTAGGGCGAATTCTCCCATGGTCCCAGCGGAGAGGTTGACCGTGCCGAAATAATCATATGTCCGGTTGCAGGACCAGCGGTTCCGCCTTCGGCTACGGTGAGGTAATAATAGTCGCCCCGTTTGGTGATCTTGGGACCTTCCAGTGCAAAAAGTTCGATGGACCAGTCACGGGGAATTGGCCACCCTTTGTAGGCAGGCTGAAGATCTCCGATAACCGAAAGTCCATTGGCCGATAAGCGAATATAACCGCCACTGCTGAAATACAAATAGCGGTTCCCTTTCTCATCCACCACATGGCCGGGATCAATATTGCCGAATTTCAGGTCGACCGGATCGCTCCATACGCCATTGACCGAATCGGCATAAACCACATAATTGGTGTTAAAAGCAGGAACCCCGAAATAGATGTAATATTTACCATTGCACTTTACAAAATCGGGAGCCCATACCGAACCAACAAATTGATGCAGCGCGTTGGCCACCGGTTCCCAGTTGATCAGGTCGTTAGAGTGCCAGATCAATAATCCCGGATAATAATCGAAGGAAGAATTTACCAGATAATAATCGTTCCCATCACGGATGATGCTGGGATCGGGATAATCGCCGGCAAAAATTGGGTTGGTGTAAT
>DAOQAB010000048.1:0-10603 GCA_035353695.1 Prolixibacteraceae bacterium | reverse complement strand
AATATCTGCTCCCTTTTTCGTTTGCCGAAGTTTGATACTGAGCATTTGCAAAAAAAGCTAACGGAATAAACAGGATGAAGATAATTGCTTTTCTCATGGTGTTATTATGCATGGCATGATCTATAAACTATTCAACAATAACCATCTTTTTGGTTGTAGTGCTTTTACCACCTTGCAAGGTATAAAAATAAATACCATTGGGAATTGTTCTGCGGTCAAAAACGACCGTGTGGGTACCCGATGGCAACACTTCATCGACCAGGGTAACTATTTTTTCACCCATCTGATTATAAACCGACAAATTGATCAACGAGGTGGAGGAGGTTTGAAATTCTATTGTCGCAGTTTTTCTTACCGGATTGGGATAACACGATATGATTGCTCCTGTTTTCAGTTGATTGGCATCGGTGATTGCCGGATTGACAATGTTTTTGCCGGAGTCGACCATCACAAACTGAACCGATAACGCAGGACATTTGATGAAGATATTTCCATCGACCGGGTAAGCTTTGGCAGGAATGGATTCAAGCTCTTCACGAGGGCCCCATTCTGTCCCCGAAGCCGAAACTCCGTTTACCGAAACATATTGCGAGAAAACCGTACTGTCTTCCCCTCCGGTTAAAGAATAGACGTAGTATTGATTTCCAAAACCGACTTTGGTGGAGTTTATCGAAACTTCTTTTGTCGTCGTGCCTCTGTTGACAATAATTACTCCGGTCTCTCCGGAAGCGAATTTAGATGCATACGCGAGGATTTTCGTGTTGCTGGAGCTTACCGAAATTGCGTGATCGCCGGTAAATAACCGTTGATAATAGGCATAATAGAATTCCGGACGGGCCTGCCAAAGTAAATTATTGTCACTTCCCTGATAAAACATGCCGGTTTCTCCTGTGGCAAGCAACCAACGGGCTGCAAGTCCAAAATTGTTTTTGATCAATTCATTGAACAGAATTACTTCCTGCATGCCATTAATGAACGAGGTGTTTGGCAAACCAAAGTCACCGGTCATATTATATTCGGTTAAAGCAACAGGCTTCGATGAAGCACTCTTTTTGGTAATATCTTGCCGGATAAATCCAATGTTTTTCCCCGGTTCCGTTTGCGCAATAGACAGCAAATGATCAACCGAACTTGTTGATCCAAAATAATTGTGCATGACATAAAAATCGGCAGCATCGCCAACCTCACTGAAGAAACCCGAGTTCCAGGCTTTATCGACGCTGTTCCAGCTGGTTGTGCCGTCATAGTGGATAACCTGTCCCCCGATGTATATTTTTGCTCCTATTTCTGCCGCAGCGGCACGCATCGAATCTGCAAAAATCCTGAAATGCTGGCCATATAGTTGCCCGGTTATTATTTGGGGCTGTCCGTCGATATTTGTTGTGTTATCAATCATCCAGCCAGCTTCCCAGGGACCCCCGTTTTCGTTACCAATTTCCCAGAATTTGGTACGGCCATTATCATACCTTACCCAATCAGCCGCCAGATGTGCCGCTTGCACAGCAGGCTGACTGCTCAATCCATATCTGGCATAACCATAATTTACCGTAATCAGGCCTTGTGAACCGGTTTCCTGACGCAGTATGTAATAATTATCAACCGTAGTCGACCAGTCATTTTTCCCACTGATGGGATACAACTTCGCTTTTTTCTTTGTTATTCCATCGTAAATCGAGTCGGGTATATCATTCGGTTTCCCATTCCAAAAGAAAAAGTTAGACCAGCTTCCTCCGGGAAAACGAATCAGCGAAGGAGCCAGTGTTTGGGTGTTTTTTACAAAAGTTTCATTATTGGTGACATTTCCCATCCAGGCTGCAATGGCATTCCCAAAATAATAGTTGGAGATCTTACCTAACGTATCGCCCAAAAGGGTAATGGTCTCTGTGGGAACATCCGTAGGTTCACTTGCTACCTCCGATCGTGGAATTGATGCGACACGAGGTTCAAAATCCTCCAGAAAACAATTGGTGTTATTTTGTCCCATGAGCGGATCACCCGAACAGATCAACATCCCCAAACCCAGAGCGAAGAATGGTATAATGCTTTTTTTCATCTCGATATTTTTTAGTTATTTGGTTTTATTTCCTGTTGAAATATTTCCCAAAACTATTAGAAATAAAGCAATTTACCTTTTACAAAAACGACGATCTTTTTACAAAAGGTGCAACCGGTCAGAAAAATAGATGAAAAGGGATGTTTTGTTTAAACGTTACTTTGTATTCTTCTCGCGAAACTCCGAAGGGCTGCTGTTCATCTCCATTTTAAAAACCCGGTTGAAATGGCTTTGGTTATTAAAGCCCACTTTGTAGGCTATTTCGCCAATATTAAGCCCGGTTTCAACAAGCAGCCTCTTCGATTCATTAATTCGCAGGCGGTTCAGGTATGTTTTAAAATTGCAGGCAAAATGATGTTGGATGTAGTTGGTTATTTTGCGCTGGCTAATACCTGTTTCTTCCGAAACCATCTCAAGGGTCAGTTCGCCTTTTTGAAAATTGCGGTTGATATATTCTACCATATCAAAATTTGAGGCAATTTCATTTTTGATTTCGATGGGTTTATAGGTGATGGTAACCGCACTTTTACGACTCCTCACTTTCTCGATGATAAAAATTGAAATAAATGAAAAGGCAACAACAAACAGATTGATTGCTAAAAGAAAAAGAATAAGCGGTTTATTGTCCCTCGTAAAAGTTATGGCATATAATTCCAATGATTTGTTTTCATCAATTTTGGGGGTGTAGGCATTGCAGATATTCAGGCATACAATATTCTTCAGGCCAGGTTTTAACGGTTTATTGTTCCTTTGATTATTCAATTCAAACCACCAATAAGGAACCTCAAACCGACGAATGGGTATTGTATAGGTGCTTAATTGGGAAGAGATAGCAACTGTGGTATAAAAGACCACCTCGTTGGTTGGTTTGTTGTCGTTTGGAGTGAAATTGGATTCATAAAGATTCAGCCCCAGATTGTGGATGCCATTGCTACGTACTTTTATACGAACAAGGTTCTGATGTGTCAAATGAAAGGGTTTCCCATTTCGAGGGGCCATACAAACTCCAATATAAGGGCTTTTGATGGCATCGTTCAATTTGAAATCCAGTTTAATTAAGCTGTCGGTGACTACAAAGTCGTTAATCTGCGAATTGCCGTCAATAGAGTGATCATTGTAAACAAGGTATTGAAAGTTTTTGTCCGGGAATAGTGAAAAATCTTTGATGCTTAAAAAATAGGCCAGGATAAGTACACTTATTCCAAGCGTACCAGCCATGCTTATGACAAAAAATCTGGATCGAAAAATTTTTACTACCATCCCCCAAAAAAATTGCATTTGTTCCGGTTGTCGACACCTTCTGCAAATGCAAATTTAGAACTTGCTACACAAATTCGGGAAAATACGAATTAATTATTTTTAAAACACCGGATACTATTTCTGAACCGGAAAATAGATGGTATATTTCTCATCGGCAATCTCATAGAGCGGAACAAACCGGATATTCGACGGCTGATTAACCGTCACATAATGGCTCTGCTTCCAGGGAAATATTTTGTATTCGTGTTCATACTCCCGGGAAAGGATCGTCTCGGGACTGTTTACATCGCCTTTCAAAAGGGTTTCACGATCGGTGATTCCCGCCAGGACAACAGGCCCTTCCATAAAAGCGTATTTGTTTTTTGATCCGGGCAACTGAACCGCTGTTAACTTGGTCGGGAACTCGATGTACACTTCGTCGTTGTTCCATTCGCGGTTAACCGTAAAAAAGCCGTTGATCACAGAAACCGTTTCAGCAACGCCATTCACTTTGATCGTGGCTTTTTCGGTCAGCCACCAGGGCATGCGCAACTGTAATGCAAATTTTACCGGTTTATCGGTATGGATGTTGAATTTCATTCTCCACCGGCTGGCCATCGATTCCCTGCTGTATTCATGAGCCAGAAAATCCTGCTTCAGGGTTACTTCCACATTCTCCTTCTTCCATTTAAGTTCCGAAGGGATGTACTGGTTTACAATCAATCCATCCCGATTTTCAAAGTAGATGTATTCGAGGTAACGGACCTGGGCTTGTACCAGTGAACCATGACAGCACCAAAAATCCATGGTAGGCGTACCCCATCCTTTTTCGCCACCTTTGGTGTAACCCGAAGCCATGGGAAGAAAATAAGCGACCATTCCGGTATTCGGATTTTGCTGTGCCAGGATTCCATTGTAAAGGTTACGCTCGATGTAATCGGCATACTTCACATCGCCGGTCCAGCGATAAAGGTAATCGGCCGTACGGATCATGTTGTAAACCGTACAATGTTCCTGATTATTCGGGCCTGCAAATTTTTCAAGCTGATGGGCCGGTATCCAGTATTCCCCGGAATTTTGCCCTCCGGTACAATACGATTCGCGATCCATTACGGCATCTTTCCAGAAGGCCAGCGTAATATCTTTCCAATGTTCGTTGCCGGTTACTTCATACGTCCGGGCGGCTCCGTGCGACCAGGGAATACTGGCATTGGCATGTTCGTTCGACAAGGCATCTTCTCCCTTTAATAACGATGGAAACATTCCAGGATTCCCATACCGTTCCATCAAATCGAGGTATTTCTGTTTCTGCGTTAACCCATACAGATTGGCCCAAATTTCGAGCATCCCGCTTGCTTCACCTTTGTAAATCACATCGGCCTTCTTGGCGGCGATCATTTTGTCGGTCCAGCGGTGAAACCAGTCGGCAAACTTGTCGAGCACTTCCAAAGCTTGTTTCGAACCGGTCATGTTGTACATGTCCCATAATCCCATCAGGGTTTTATGGATGGTATATTGTGGCGACCATATTTGCTGCCCGTTGGCCATCAAATCAAAATACTTCTCAGGAATTGAACCGGCCCATTCCCCTCCATTGATCCGCTGGCATTCGGCCAACTCATACACGATCTTATCGGCCTTGGCTTTTATCTCTTCGTCTTTGGTCTCCGCATACAGATAGGCAGCTGCCGAAAGCCAATGCCCCAGAAAATGTCCCCGTAGCTGGTTCATCGGAGATTCCCAACCCAAATAAAAGTCTTTATAATTGATATCTTTATTGATCATGATGTAACCGGTTTTTGAAATACCGGCTTCGTAGTAGAAATTCTGCAACAGTTTATCGTTATCGAGGCTCATCAAATATTTCTTATTGAGGTCGTAACGCTGCGAAAACAGACTGGGCAGAAGTTTTACTTGCTGAACCGAAATCGCTTTTACCATAAAATCGGGTTTTTGGTTGGAATAAAACAAGGTACTGTCATATTGGGACTGTTTTCCTGCGTTGTCAATGTAGATGACCTGGGCAGAGAGGTTTATTTGCAGAAAAAGGATGCAACCCATTAGAAACGGAAAAGATTTCATCGTGATCAATTTTTTTGAAGTGAAAAGTTAAACAACATTATCAAATTTGATTGATTTTCTTTTTGCAAAAATGAAAAAGCTTTTTGCAAAAAATGGTTCCGGTTAGTTTTCAGCGTTTTTATATTCCGTTGGGCTAATGCCAACCGCTGATTTAAAAACCCGGTTAAAATGACTTTGTGTGTTGAAACCTGCTGCAACTGCAATTTCACCCATGGTTAGCGTGGTTGTTTTCAGAAGCCGTTTGGATTCATGAATCCGGAGCTGGTTGAGGTATGATTTAAAATTGATGCCAAACAATTCGTGAATGGTGTTAGCAATGGTTCGCTGGTTGATTCCGGTTTGGATCGACACTTTTCCTAAGGAGAGTTCCGGATCGTGAAAATGGTGGTTGATGTAATCGAGAAACCCGTTCTGATGGTTTTTCTTGTTGAATGGTATGTCGACCGGTTGATACGAAATGGTTACCGGTCTGGTCCGGTTGTAGCCAAGAGTCCGAAAATAGTGTGCTGCAAGCAGGATGGCAATGGCAAACAGTTCGCAAAACAGTATAACGACCGCTAGTTGACGGTTATCTCGGTCGAACCGGATGGCATAAATCCGTAGCGAGCGTGGCACATCGAATTGGGTGGCATATGCCGTGCCGATATTGAAACTCAAAACCTGTTTGAAGTTGGGACGAATTTTTACAACCGGCGCAAGGTTGTTGTTTACATACCAGTAATCGGGTACCTTTAACTCGTTGAGGTCAATGGTGTATTGTTTTCTTTCGTGCGAAAGGTTGATCAGGTTATAGTAGGAATCGACGATGGTATCTTTGGGCGGGTTGGAAGGAATGGTACAGGGGGTGATCAGGTCAAAACCAATATTCTCAGTGTTCAATCCTTGCAGGTCGATGATCAACCGGTTGTAGTAGGAGAGATTCAATAGCGAATCTTTTTTCGGAGAGATGGATATCGAAACGTATGGATCGACAAATCCCTTTCTCAATTCAAAATTCATTTCGATGGCGCTGTCGGATAACGAATGGCTGGTTATGACCGAATTTCCTTCGTTGGCCGTATCGGTGAAAAAGCAGAAGTTGAAATGGTTGGCTGAAGGAAAAACTGAAACAGGCCGTAACGTTTCAAAATAGAACAGGACACCAAATCCGCAACCCAACGTAATCAACAGGGCCCAGCCGTTGAACCGTCGGTGGATGAAATCGCGGAAGAATGTAGTCCGGGCAGATTTTGTTCGTTCTATTGCCATGAATCGTTCAATTGATCTTTCAAAGATCCGATTTTTTTTGAAATGATCATTTCACCAGTGATGGTTCTACTCAATAACCACTTTCGCTGTTTTCCGCTGTTTGTTTGTTTCAATAACCATCAGATAGATTCCTCTCTCCAGTGAAGATACCGGAATGGTAAGGATCTTCTCTTTGGTTCCGATGGTTTGTCGGGTATAAACCCTACCTGTAAGGTCGGTTATTGTCAGCGAAATGGGGGAGTTCCCCTGTAACGGAGAAACATCAACATACAACTTCTCGGTTGCCGGGTTGGGCCATGTGTGCAGCGGATGATTGCCGGTTTGTACGGTTCCATCAACAATACGCAACCGTACACTGAACGGCTCGCTCATTTCAGAACGATTTCCTTGCAGATCGACTGTTTGTACTTTAAAATAATACAATTCCGATGGTCGCAGGTTGTTGATGCTAAACGACGGGGTATAGGTTATTCCGGCCAGGATATACTCACCCGTTTCATTCCTGACATAGACCCGGTAACAGCCATCGTTCATCGTATCGTCGGTTGGTTCCCAGCTAAAGCTGCAGGAACTTTCGGTCGTTTCGATCAAGGTAAAGACCGATGGGGCGGGTGGGATCGTACTGTTGTTGCTTTTTTGAATTCCCCAGGCGGAGAAATCGATCAACCCGAAACTGTAAGCCCATTTGGGACGCCCTACCGAAAAGATCAGCCCAATTTCTTCTACGCTGCTCAGTTCCACCGGCTGAAAATTGATTTGGTTCTCTTTGGGCATGGTCAGTTCTTCGGGGTCGAATGCTGCCCAGCGTTTGTCAATGTTCCCGTTGTTGCCAAAGCCGGTGAGTTCAAAATCTTCGTATCCCTGACTGCCCCGGTATACGTCAAAGATCTTTTCGGAAAGGTAATAGTTTCCGTTGGCTTTTACCACAAAGCGAATATTTCCTTCGTCGCCCGGACTGATGCGGGCCTTTAAACGGGAATTGGCGGTTTGGTCGAATGCAATGTTGCGGTACTGGTCATTTCCGTTCAGAAATTTGTCTTTGCTCCACATCAGGATCCCGGTGAAGTTTGAAGCGACCGTGTCGCCAGTATAAACATATAATACTCCGTCGTATTCGCTTTCGCCTTTTTTCCTGCGAATGGTTGGGAAGTTGGTGTTGTCCGATTTTTCGGCATGGTATTCATACCGGAACCCGCCTTTGATGTCGTATTGTTTCTGGTATCCGGCAATTTCGCCAAACAGTTCGCTTCCGGTTCCGGTGGAGAATGGGATTATGGCGCTTCCCGGCTGGTATTGTGCCTCCCGTTGGGTCTCATACGATTCGGTGGTGTTTTCCGGTGCATTAAAATGGATCAGTTGGTTGCCTCCGTTGGTGGTAAAGGTGGTGCTGGCGGGTGTCGATTGCAGGTAGCTTTTGTCGACAGCGATAACCGAAACGGTATAGCGGGTGTTGGATTTCAACCCTTCGATGGTGTAAAAGGTCGAAGGGATCCAATCGCTGTTGATCTGTTTTCCGTCGATAAAAAGGTAATACCCCATGATTCCATCTTTATCGGACGGTGCATTCCACGAAACGGTGGCCGATCCCATGGTAATCTGGCCAACGGCAACCGATAACGGTGATGCGGGTGGAATGGTATCGGATGAAAGCTTCAGATGGGCGAATCCTTCACACGAAGAGTAGATGCTTTCGTCGCCAAGAAGGGTATATTGCCGGTCGCGCCCCCAGATGCTGGCGTCACAATCGTCGTAGATCAGGTCAAAACCCAGTTCCATGCCCTCTTCCGGAGTGGTGATCCCCAGCTTTGACCAGGGAATAGCCACTTCACAGTTCCATCCGTTATTGGTTTGGATGGATGCCGCATTTACACCCGATATGTTTTCGCCGTTTAGCGTGTTGTTGTTCCACTGGAGGGTGTATTTCACATCATACCCCTCTTCGAATGAACGACTGTGGTTGTGGTTGCCGTCGATCACTATTTCAAAACCATCGCCATACCAGTAAGAATACCCGGTCTGCAGGCTGGAGTCGATTACTTCAGCCCCAAGATAGAGGTAGTTGTTGTCCCAGAGCAGGCCAATGGTGATACGATCGTTGTCGGCCACGCTGGAGTAGGAGAGCAGCTTACTGACCCTGAAATCTTTTTTCCAGGCTGTTTCATCCGGGTTTCCATTCATGTTGATCTTCTGATAGGTTTGATGGGCCTGTACCACAGGGAACGGATCGGTGGTCAGGGTGAGATAGCTGGCATCGGAAACATTTCCCGAGGGATCCAACGCCATAACACGGATGGTGTACTCTTTTTCCGGTGCCAGGTTTCTGATGCGGTAGCTGACTTCGCTGGTTGTGTCTTTTGAATCTCCCCAGTCGACAAGATATTGATCCGCGTTGTCGTTGTCGTACGAGGGCGACCATCGGATCAGGACTTCGTTGCAGGTTTTCTGGATTAATTTCAGGTTGATAACGGCCATGGGCTTTTGGGTGTCGGGTTCATTGGTTTTTACCATCAGTGTGTCGCTTTCCGGGGAATAATTTCCGCCAAAGTCGCGTGCTTTTACCGACAGGGTATATTGGGTTGAGGCGGTTAAACCGATAAGGGTGTATTGCCGGTTGTTCTCCTGACAGTTGGATGAGCCATAAAATTGGCCGTTCAGGAAAAGATCGTAACCAATAATCATTCCGTTATCGGCTGATGCCTTCCATGAGATGGTAACCGAAGTTGAGGTGGCTGACTCTTTGGTTGGTTTTCCTGGTTTGGAAGGTGGAAGGGTATCCAATACCACGGGGTGTTTTTTCTCCCAGTCGACCAGAGCCCGGTATTTGGGCGAAGCTTCATCCTGGCCACGGTACTCTTCCAGTCCCCAGCAACCCCATTTGCTCCATCCGCTCCGGTCGACAAACTGATTCAACAGTTGAACGCCCGATGCACACACCGTATCCATCCACTCTTGATAAATGGTGTACATTTCATTGGAACGGTTGGCTTTTGCCAGATGGTCGGTCAGGGTACAACTATTTTCAGCGCCCCAGGTTCCCACGGCATGAGGCCCTCCTTCGTAGTTAATCAGTGGAATATGGTATTTGTCAGCGCCCATTCTTGAATATTTCAATCCTTCGGTTACATTGGTCCGGATGGAATTCCTCATGGTTCCCAATACCTCATCGACCGAAGGAACCTTTGTTGCTTTGCACGAATCGCAATCCTGCCACAGGCATTCCCCAATTACCCCAATGTCGTCCTGAGTATAGATGCGGTAGAAATAAGGCGCCACGGCAAAAGCGTCGGGCTTGACGCCTCCGGGGTTGATCAGCGGATCGTTGTAGTATTCTCCCAATGCTTCGTTACCGCTTCCTACCTGCCAGGCACAAACAAACAGCAACCGGTTGCGTTCTCCTGCAAAGCGATCGGAAAAACGTTTAAACAGTTCACCACTGCGGCGCACATAATATTTCCCTCCGGGGTTGTCGCTCCAGCCGAAAACCATTCCCTGTTGTTCGGCCCAGCCTGTTTGATCAAAAATGGAGTTCCATACCTCGTTGGAATATTCAATATACGCTTTTAACCCGGGTTTCAGGTTGTTCTTTATCAGCAGGGCCAGCGTGTCGGCAAATCCATTGGTTGCCTGATGGGGAATGTTTAACCAGAGATCCCGGTTGGCTTCGTTGGCAAGGGTAATCAGATCGATGGAAGGGGTTGTTCCCGATCCCAGTTCATTGGGGTGTCTCATCTGGTCCCAGTATTTTACTTCACTGTTGTTGGTCTGGCACAAATCCATGCAGCGGATTGCGGTGTACTTCTGCAGGTCTTCAATCAGCTTGGGATGGAATGGATGCGTTTGGTACTCATTGGCAAAATGGTGGACAACACCTTTGGCATCGGTGTAATCGGGTGGAAGGATGCGGATATTCCGGATGGGGTTCAGCGAATCGCTTTTGGTGATTTGAAGCCATACCGGTGTGCTACCCATTCCTCCGGGACC